>JAUPVL010000053.1 GCA_030917065.1 Patescibacteria group bacterium | reverse complement strand
GCATCGAGATCTTCACCGTCGCCTTGTGGCTCCAGTTCGACCACCAACACCGGCTCCACGAGAGAGTCGTCATCGGTCGCATCGCTCTGCTCGTCCGCGTCTGCGGCCGGGTTGAGGAACGCCTCGATCTTGGCCTTGCTGGCTTCGATGAAGGGACCACGCGGGTCCTTGCTGTCCTTCAACATGGACTTGACCTTCTTCTTGCGGACCTCCGTGTTCGGCCCGAAGAGCTCAGGGTACTGGTCCACGTCGTCGAGACAACGCAGGTTGATGCCGTCACGGCCGTAGCCGTCGTACATCATGATCTCGCGCCAGTCGAAGGGCGTGAGATCATCGGCGCCGTTCGCACCCAAGCACAGGTTCCAGAACTTTGCGAGCTGATCGGCAGTCCACTGCGCACCTTCGTCCGTGCGCGGGATCGGCTCTTCGTCCGCGGCTTCGACCTTGCGGTCGGAGCTGTCAGGACCTTGCGTTTTGTCGGTGGTCACGTACGTGACACCTCCTTCCGCCATTTTAAGGCGGCTAGTAATTGGGATTGGAAATGCAGAATTGCAATGGGAAACATCTACGGAAAATGTGGGGTTTTACTCCACACCATCGCGTCACGAAAGAGTGTACTACAAAACCAATATTTTGTCAATAGTCTCTAACCTTAAGCTTTTCTAATTACTATTTCTTGGGCCTTCTGACACGTATTGCATTACTCCTACGAGCAACTTCAAAACTATCATCGAATGACCCTTGAGATCTAGTCCTCTCACCATCTTTGCGATAACTAGCATGGCTAGTGTATGCACTGCCATCACACACCTGCGAGATATTGAGAATTTTTGCAAACAAACTAGCCTGATGCTTGTTAGGAGCTGTTTGCAACACGCCAGATGCAAGCTCACTACTGTACGCCATCAGTTTAATTCGTTTGGCATTTTTTACATTGACATCAGATATTAGATCACTACCCTCACCCATTAGTGATAAGACTAGATCTACTGTTTGTTTTTGATATCCCATCTGTAATAGTAACTTTTCTGCTACAAACGAGTTGTATAGTGCCTGTCTTTTCTTGTCGCCGTCTATCTGTACACAAAGAGATTTGCCAATATCTTGCATGAACAAAAACGTCTTGATAAATCCAACGAGTTCGGCTGGTATTTTGTATGCATAGTATCGCTCAAACATACCAAGTACTGCCTCGGTATGTTGTTCCAAGGTATATCCCTCCCAGGTACCAGTACCGGATTCGAGTAACATCCTTAGATCAGGTGAGATTTCTTTGGCAGTATCTATGATGTGTGCAGGCGAACTATAGTGATCCTGCAAGACATTTCGAAGTTTCATTGCACCGTCTCTATCTAGTATAGTTTCAAAGGAATTGAGCTTATCAAATATATCCTTGAAGTCCCTGGGCGGTCTAGGCTTATCGGATCGAGCATGGGGGTTTGTAATGGTGCTAAATTCAGAAAAGAAGTTCTCATACCCTTTGAGCATTGATGATTGCAGACCTTCGAAACTACTTTGAGCTTCTATCTGTTGTACTGCGCTCATATTCCACAGAGCTACTACATCTTCGATACGCCTGCCCAGATTGCCACTACGAAAAGGTGACTGTATACCTACTATATGAGCCCTTCTAAATACCTCAAGCATGTATTTTCTAGAAAGAGCAACACTTGTGTCTTTGGAGTTTCTGTCTTCTAAACTTACAAATGGTGGTCGATCAGATAGAAAAATCGATCCTGCAAGAGCTATCTTGCCTTCTGCTATCATTTGTTTGCTATTGAAGGCTTGTATATATCTACCAATAGCTTTGTTCCAATCTGTCAGCTCCACATCTTTGGGCTTGTAGTAAAGCGAGGTTTCACGAATTGCATACAATGTTCTTTTATCGCGATTGATGTAGTGACTACCGTTGATTTCCAGGGCCTCTGCAATAGTGGTCTCAATATAGCGAGCTGCAAGTGATTGCCATGATTTGCCTGGTTCTGTAGGTAAGCCCTCGCTCAAAGAGATATTTCTTACCAGATTGACACCCTCTTCTGGGGTACAATCATGACGAACTACAAACCACTCTTTGTCGGTAGCTCTGATCTGCTCAACCGTTGCGGTCTTGGGCTCAGAGCCAGCCCTGACTTTGGCAAATGCTTCAGCGTCCTCATGGTGCGGAGTGGCATAAAACGTATAGCTGTATACATTGTGGCTACCTTTGGAGTCGTGATACGGATTGACTAGCCATTTTTTACCCGTACCGTTTTTTCTACCGTGCCATAACTGATCTATATCACTTAAGCGTACTAGGCTACCTTGTTGCACCAGCCTTTCGCTGACATCTGGTCTCAGTACTTCAGTGGCTTCCTGAAATACCGGTGAGCTTATCTCGCTTCTTGATGGCATATATTATTTTGTTAGTCTGTAGGTGAACTCGCTTTGAGCATTCCGTCTACCTGTTCATCCATAGCTAAACGATTGTTCTCTATCTCATTGATAGTATCTAGCTCTATCTGAGCAGACCAAGCGTCATAATTGTCTATTTTGGATATGATATAACTCTCTACTTCTTCGTCCTTGTCTGCCTCTATTAACTTTTCTAGATGATCCATATCTTCTTCACTTAGTCGTTCGTTGATTTTTTGTAGCAATCTAGTCCATACAGTATCTGCTAATTGTTGTAACAACTTGTCTTGGACTTCCTTGTCCAAATTTTCTGCTCCTAATTTTTGTAGTATTTGTTCACGTGTAAGCATTTTTACTCTTTCTTGTGTTAGGTATTGCTAGTAACTCCTGGTGGCGGTTGCGGTGGTGGTGCTGAACTCATAGTCAAGAATGGGTCATTGCTGGGTTCAGAAAGTTCGGCCGTATTACCAGCTTCGTCTGCTATTTCATCACCCATAGTTTCAGCGCCAGAATTGATATCTAATATGAGTTTGGCCGCTTCTTCGTCTACTATAGATCTAAGATTTGGAAATAATTTTTGCTTGAACTCAGTGATTTTGGCCTCATCGCCTTCGCCTATTAGCTTGATGTATTCATCTTGCTGAGCTTGATCCATCTGCGCTACAAGCTTAGCATTGACCCTGGTATTGAGTATGGCAAAGAAAGTCTTAGAAAAGTTTTCTTTTTCGGACTGGCTCAAGTCGTTCATGTTGAGTTGTTCAAATATCTTGTCGTCTAGTATGTCTGATTTCATAATCTTATAGTTACCTTTCTAAATTCCTAACCAAAGTGTCCGGCTGCTAAGTGCTGGAAGTATTCTGGAGCTTGATCAATTTGATCATTTTTAAGTAGGAGTAGTGCTTCTCTTTGCTCTTGTCCTAGCTGATTGTAGAGGTCTTCACCTATCACACTCTTGAGTCTAGCAATCGCCTCAACTCGCTCTGGACCAGATATATATTCTCCGTTTGCGAGTCTATCGTTGAGTTCGCCGTTGTTGATAGATCCGTATCTGTGGTCAGCATCTGGGCGAGGTGGTGGTCCATCTATAGCATTGACCAGCTTGTATGCCCCTATAGCCCCTACAATGGCAGCAGCTGCAGCTCCGGCACGCTTACTCCATCTACGAGCTGTGGTTTGCTTCTCTTGTACACCAAGCTCTTCGCCGATGTTGGCCTTGTTGTTTTCACCTACACCAAATCTCTTACTGTTTCCCACCATCTCTCCCGCACCACGAGCTGCGTTGTAAGCACCGAATGCTCCTAGGGCAGTTCTACCGCCAAAACCTATTATGGCTAGAGGTGCAAGTCCGGTGACTGTGCCTGTTACGCCTATGGCGGTCAATGCTAGTCCGGCTGCCATCCTGGTCTTAGGATGTTTCTTGAGCCATTCATTCATCTTGGCAAGTCTAGGATGCTTCTCTGTGCGTTGACGTAGCATTTCGGCATCTACCTTTGCTCTTACCTTCATGAGTTCTTCAGTTTTTAGTTGACTCCATCTTTCCAATTCGGCCTGTAACTTCGCATTGGATTCAGCCTGATAACGGGCCTGCTCGGCTCGGTAGTCTATCTGCTCTTGTATATCGGCAGCAAATTGGGCATCGGTATACTCACGATATCTAGGGTCTCTGTCGGCAGGTGGAAGCGAGCGTTGATGATCGAGATTTCTTTGGATAGATTCTGATTGACCTACATAATTTTCTGACAATTCTACATTGCGCTGACCAGCACGCATATTCTCTACATGCTGTTGACCAAGTGCGGCACAATACAGCTCAAATGCTCTGTCCATATTTTCTTTCTCTCGAGCAAGATTTTCTTTGTCCTCGCCGCGCGAAAGTAGTCTTTCAGATCTTATACGTGCAGCGGCCCATTTCTCCACGGCTTCGTCATATGCGGCTTGTGCTTCAGCGATTTCTGGTACTGGCGGTATAGGCTCGATAGGACCAGGCTCTGGAGTAGGCTGGGGTTCTGGATCTGGTATTGGGTCTGGTCGAGGCTCTGGATCTGGTATTGGGTCTGGTTGGGGTTCTGGATCAGGCTTGGGCGTAGGATCCAATTTACCTCTAAATTTATCTAATTCAAATTCTTCATCTGCCAAAGGCGGAACTACCTCGCTATTTTCAGATCTTACTGAACGCATTGGATATTTTTCTCTAGGGTCAAAATCATCCTGCTCTTTGCCTACGTCTTTAATCCGACTCTTCAACACTGCAGCATCTCTACGATACTGCGCTTCAGCCTCAGTGTCTCCAGTAGCCTTGG
>JAUPVL010000052.1 GCA_030917065.1 Patescibacteria group bacterium | reverse complement strand
GGCTCAACTGCAGCGTTTCTGAGCTCTGTAACGCCTTTGGCGAGCACGGCGCTCAACAGAACCTGTTCAGTTGCGCCTACGCTAGGAAAATCAAGAGTTATTTTTGCACCATAAAGTTTTTTTGCACTGAGCTCATAACCACCGTTAATATTTCGTTCCACTGCACCTAGAGTCTCTAAGGCTCTTAGGTGAAAATCAACCGGTCTTTTCCCTATCTCGCAGCCACCTAGCTCGGGTAGTATAGCCCTGCCTTCACGGTGCAAGAGTGGGCCTGCAAACAATATTGGTATACGGCTAGTCCCAGCCACAGAATGAAGCTGCTTGGTGTCAACAATCTGAAGTTTTTTGGCTGCTATCTTGATAGTACCGTTGCCATCATTCTCTACGCTTCCGCCCAATAGCTCGATCATCTTACTCACTACCACTACGTCTGATACATTTGCCACATTGTGAATGATAGATTCTTCATCGCTCAAAAGCGCTGCAACCATTATTTTGGCGAGTGCATTTTTGGCGCCTCTAATTTGGATTTCTCCTTCTAAAGGTTTTCCGCCTGTGATAGATAAAGTGTTGTTTTTCATAAATTGAATTACTTCTTGGTACTGGAGAGAGGACTCGAACCTCCACAGGTTTTACCCTACTAGCTCCTAAGGCTAGCGTGTCTACCAATTCCACCACTCCAGCACAAAGAACTAATTCAATTTTTTCTTATGTAGTCGACTTGGGAGTCGCCGTATTTTTTACTGAACAATAATTGTAAGCCTTCTGCTGTGTTACCCAGATTGATTCTTGACGATCTGCTCACAACTATTATACCGCCATATTGTAACAGATTTGCGGCTCGGTTGACCATATCTACAGTAAATTCATTATACGGAGGGTCGATAAGTATAATGTCAAATTTGTCTTTGCAGCTAGATACGAAATTATCGACATCTTTATTGACTACCAGAATATCATCTCTAGTATCGAGTTGTTTTATATTCTTTCGAATTACTGACAATACCCTGGGGCTGTTATCAACCAAAACTGCTTTCTTACTTCCTCTACTAATCGCTTCTATTCCCATAGCCCCAGAACCCGAATAAAGGTCTAGTACGCTCGAGCCAGTTATTTTTTCCACCAGCACATTAAAAATTGCAGCTCTTACTTTTTGGCTTATTGGCCTGGTAGTGCTTTCTGGCGGTTGTGTAAGTGTGAGGTTTTTATATATTCCACTAGTTATTTTCAACATAGACATACAATAACACAACTATGTTAGAATGATATTAAATGATAGATAACTAGGAGGGTGATTGTCTGAAATTTGTGAAAAATGTGGAGTTACTGCTGTCTACAGCAAAGGTGAGTCAGCAGCAAGAATAGCATATTTTGCCTTATCAGCACTCCAACATAGAGGTCAAGAAAGTTCTGGTATTGTCACCGCCGACGATGGCCAGTTTTTTTCGCATCGAGGGCCGGGATTGGTTGCGCAAGTATACCGAGAGAGAGATCTTCGTAAATTAGTGGGTGAATTTGCGATTGGCCACAATCGATACGCCACGTCAGGGGGCAAACATGACTCTCATATGCAGCCAGTACTCCGCAGTGACGACGTGCTAGCCCTTGCCCATAACGGCAACCTACCATCAGTCGAAAAACTAAAACATTTTCTAAAATCCAAAAAAATATATAAGGCAGGTAGCAACGACAGTGAAATGATGGCTGATGCTATTCGATACTACATATATCACGGGAAAACCATTGCCAATGCAATAAAACTATCCTGGCCACTATTTACAGGGGTATTTAGCTGCACTCTGCTTACCGAGGATGCTATTTATGCATTTCGAGATCGTTGCGGAGTCAGGCCATTATCGCTTGGTAAGCTAAGAAATGGCTACATGGTGGCATCAGAAACCTGTGCATTTGATATGGTAGGTGCAAGACATGTAAGAGACATCAAACCAGGGGAATTAATCAAGATCGATCCCAAGGGAATCACTAGCTGGCAGATTGAGAAGTCTGATCCTAAGCTAGAAGTGTTTGAATTTATATACTTTGCAAGACCTGATAGTGTGTTGGGCGGGAAGCTTGTCAACGAAATACGTCGTAAGATGGGTGATCAGCTAGCAATAGAGCATCCCAAAAAAGTTGATTTAGTTGTACCAGTGCCTGATTCGGCTATTCCTGCGGCACTAGGCTACGCATACACATTGGGTATAGAATTTGATCATGTACTTATTAAAAATCGCTATATCCATCGTACCTTTATCCAGCCCACTCAAGAGCTTCGCGAACGTGCTGTGCAAATGAAGCTCAACCCACTCCCTGAACATATCAGAGGCAAAAGCATCGTATTGGTCGATGATTCTATCGTACGAGGCACTACTACCAAACAAATAGTAAAGATGTTACGAAAAGCTGGCGCAAAGGAAGTGCATATCCGTGTGAGTTCTCCGCCAGTGAGATTTCCGGATTTTTATGGCATCGATACCCCAGATCAATCCCAGCTAATTGCAGCTAGACACAATCTTGAAGACATACAAGTGCATGTACAAGCAGATAGTCTGGCCTATCTGTCCTACGACGGTATGATAAAGGCAATAGGTATAGATGAGAGCAAGCTGTGTACAGCATGTTTTACAGGACAATACCCCATAGATCTAATGGAACGTGCTAGCGAAGTTGTTTTTGATCACCCGAAGTCGTCGAGCGCAGAGAATGCCCAGAATCTTTATACGCAGACAACCAAGCAGCTGCAATAAGCTGAGGTATACGCTTGGCAACAACTGCCTTGACTGTTTTGGCAAGCCCTGCCGACCAGCCATGTTTCAAGAATTTATTGTACAAGTCTAGCTTGGCAATCCTAAGAGATTCATCCTCTACCACTTTTCTTATACCTCCACTTTGGATTTGGTCATAAAGATCTGTATCAAACTTGACTCTAAGCCGATTGAGCCCCACTGTCATCGACACACCACTCTCGAACATCACGTGTGAGCTCATGATACCTTTACGCCCAAAGTACAGCCAACCAAGACGTGCTTTGCTAGCATTTTCGTACTCAGCAGTGAGTAGTTTGGTACTAACATGGTGAGCAGGCGTCAAGCTATCAGTAAGATAGTGTGCCATAAATCCAGCTTCAAATGCAGCCTTGATATAATCTTTTTCTTTTAAGGCCACTACTAGGTTTTGATAGTGTATCTCTATCCACACTGGCAAATAACCTATTTTGTTAATAGGATCCCAGAGATGATCTGCCTTATATTCTCCTTTAAACTTCAATCCGTCAGGACCGCCCATACCTTCAAATTTTAATATTTGGTTTCTAGTGGGAAAATATTTGTGATTGATATATGGAGAGAATATACGAAAAGCTGTTTTATCCAATTTTTGGTGGGTACCAATATTGTTTAAAACCTTACCTTTTGTAAAATATGTTACTACTCCAGAATTCATTTTTTAATCTAAGGACGTTAGTTTTTTTAGTTCGTTTATACGCTTAACCAATTCAGGGTATTGTAACATTTTATCCTCTTTTATAAAAGACTCTACTGTTTTACGCACACTAGCAAGCAATCTAGTATCGAATATGTTGGCGTAAGTAAGATCTAGTATTCCGTGTTGTGTTGTGCCATAAATTTCACCTGGACCTCGCGTCTCTAGATCGATCTGAGCCAATCTGAATCCGTCATTGGTCTTCTCCATTGCCTGAAGTCTATTCAAGCTATAAGGATTGCTTGAGTCTGTAAACAAATAACAATATGATTGTACGTTGCTGCGACCCACTCTACCGCGCAATTGATGAAGTGCAGCTAGGCCAAATCTCTCAGCATTTTCTACAATCAAAACAGTTGCATTGGCTATATCGACACCTACCTCTATGACTGTGGTAGATATCAATATATCGTACTTATGATCTCTAAAGTCATTCATTATCTGTTCTTTTTCTAGAGGCTTCATCTTGCCGTGCAAAGTAGCGATGCGTCGCGATGAAAATACTGTATTTTTTAGATTGTTGTAAACGGATTTGACAGACTTCATCCCAGAACTGTCATCTTGCTCTATACTTGGGCAGACCATAAACACTTGCTGTGATTTTTCAATCAGTTTATCTACTTCCCTGTAGACATTTTGGCGGCTCTGATCACCTGCAATCTTAGTCGTTACTAATTTTCTATTGGGTGGTAGCTGATCAATGACTGATATATCCAAATCACCGTACACCACTAGAGCCAAGCTACGAGGTATTGGTGTTGCAGTCATAGTCAGTACATGAGGCATAAAATTAGCCTTTGATTTGAGCGCGCGACGCTGGTTCACACCAAAGCGATGTTGTTCGTCTATAATGATTAGACCTAGATTACTAAACTCTACGTGCTCACTGAGTAGGGCATGTGTACCAATCACAACATCTATCTTGCCATCAGATATATCTTGGTGGATTTTGGTTTTTTCAGATCCTTTCAAAGCTGACACTAGTAGCTCACAACGAATACTTTGTGATGCAAAAAGTTTCTTGAAAGTCACGATGTGCTGACGAGCCAATATTTCTGTCGGAACCATCAATGCGACTTGATATCCTGAATTAAGACTCATAGCCGCAGCCAATAAAGCTACTAGTGTCTTGCCACTGCCAACATCGCCCTCTAGCATGCGATTCATAGGATGTGGTTCGTCTAGGTCTTGAAATATCTGCCATGCCACCTTGCGCTGAGCATCAGTGAGATCGAAGTTGAGTTGTTTGAGTATGCGCTCCACTACGTCTAACTCGAACTTGATCTTGGCCGAATTCTCGGTCTGTATTTCGCTTTTGAGCACTTTGCCAGTGAGAATGAGTTCAAATAGCTCTGCGTACCCTATCCGCTTCTTAGCTTCTTCTACTTGTACCATAGAGTCTGGAAAATGAAGTTGCTTGATAGCACTAGAGTAGTCAATTAGTTGATTGGCTTTTTCTACTTCGGTAGGTAGAGAGTCTGAGAGCTCTGTGTAAAGATGAGATACTTGACTAAGTAATTTTTGCAGTATTTTGGACGATACAATACTATTCTCAGAGTAGGTCGTAAATATCTTGCCTCTCTGGTTGTCTGTATCTATGGTTTCTATGATTGGATTGTTCAGACTGAGATAATTGTTTTTGAACTCAAAATTACCCAAAAACAAATAGCTCTGGTCTTTCTTGAGAGTATTAACTATGTATGGCTGATTGAACCATATAGCTTTTATAGAACCAGTATCGTCACTAAGTATTGCTTCAGTAATAGTAAGACGTTTGTTGCGGTGACTTCGGCGTACGGCAATACTCAAGACCTTACAGCTCACAGCAACCCTACCCGGTCTAATAGTATTGAGCTTGCTAAGCTTAGAAAAATCCTCCCACTTGCGAGGGAAATACATCAACAAGTCTTTTGCCGTGGATATACCAAGTTTGTTTAGGCCTTTTTCTACTACCGGCCCAACTCCGCTCAGAAGATTTATTGGAGTATCCAGAGTAATACTTTTATTCATATATACATTCTATCACGAACAAAATACGAAATTATACAGGCGCAGTAGCTATAGCTCTTAAGAGAGCCTTACATTCTTCATCGGAAACAGCATGATTTGGACGTTGGGTAAGTAGTGATGAGATATCTTCAGATTTGAGACCACCAACTGCATGTGATGAGTAAATAATGACAGGCTCCATTTCTGCACTTAACACCAGAGCATATCGAGCGACGGTTTTTGCACCTGCGCTTAGATCTTCTTCACATACATATGTTCTATCGGCTTTAAATGGTTCAAATATTACCACAACAAAGGCTTGATTATCAGGATGTCTTTCATCTAGCGAAACCGGTAATTCTATCATATCTAGACTTATAGAATCATTTCCAAGGGATTCGATTCTTACATGATGATACCCCATACCAATATCAGCGACTTCATCAAAGTACAATCTATGCTGTTGGGTAGGGTCGGGTCGATGTTCATATCTTTTTTGAAGAAGTTCTCTACCACGGTAAGTTCCATCGGCAAACGATTTGTATAATTCGACTAATCGTTTTTGAGTAAGGTTCATCACATCTCGATACATTCTCATCTTTGGCGGTAATTCATGCAATCTAGAAGATTCATTTTGTTCTGCTTGCTCAGCTTCATATTCTGCTGGGTTAAACCCAGATTTTCGTACTGGTTCGTCTGGTGATGCACCTGATGGTATTGGGTCTGACATGACTATCCTATATTTTAAACTTAACAAATCGGCGTTTACCTACTTGGACCAATACAGACTTAGATATTTTCTGATCAATATCTTTTACCACTTCGTCATCTAGCTTGATACCTCCTTGGGATACGAGCCTGCGCACTTCGGATTTACTCAAATCAAACTGCATACTCACTACATCTATGAGCTTGCCTGGTTTTATCTTGATCTCATCTATGTCTTTGGGCTTGTTGCCCTCACGAAATTGCTTGTTCCATCTGTCCTCTGCATCATTTGCAGCCTGTTCTCCGTGGTAACGAGCCACTATGGCACGTGCCAAGCTAGCTTTGGTATCTCGCGGGTTGTCCCCCTGAGACATGTCTTTCTCTATTTGCTCTATCACTTCCATGCGTACATCTGTAGCCATCCTGAAATAGCTAGGTATCAATTCATCACGAACAGTCATGACCTTGCCGTACATGTCATCAGGTTCGTCGGTGATATATATACAATTTCCCCAGCTCGAACTCATCTTGCGACCATCTGTTCCTTCCATTAGGCTAAATGTCATTACACTCTGGGGAGTCATGTCATAGGCTTTTTGCACGGTTCTGCCTGCCAACAGGTTGAAAAGCTGATCCGTACCACCTACTTCTATATCAGTCTTCATCTCTACAGAGTCATAGCCCTGAAGCATAGGATATAGAGTCTCATGTATACCAACGGGTTTGTTGGCTTTGATACGATTGGCAAAATTTTCGCGTTCTATCATCTGCTGAATAGTAAAGAGACTGGTGAGCTTGAAAAAGTCCTGAAGTTTCATCTTATTGAACCAATCGCCATTGTAAAAAAACTCTACTTTTTTGATATCTAGGATTTTACTGATTTGTTCAGCGTATAACTTAGCATTGTCTTCTATGACCTTTTTGTCGACCATAGGTCTTTCGCTGTCTTTATCACTAGCGTCACCAATTACACCTGTAAAAGTGCCTATTACAAGTGTGATCTTGTGTCCTAGATCTTGAAATTCACGTAGTTTCCATAGAGCCACAGCACGTCCAATGTGAATCTGAGGGTTGGTAGGGTCTATACCCAGCTTGATACGCAGTTTCTTACCTGAATTGAGCTTTTTTTCAATCTCTTCTTTGACTATCAAGTCCTCTACGTTGCGAGTCAGTAGATTTTGTATTTTCTCTTGATTGGAAATTTTCATTTTTACCTTATTTACTAGTCACATTATAGCCGTGATAGCGTTTTTTGTATATAATCTAATTAACTACATAATACTTATGGCAAGAAAACCCCGCAATATCAAACGCCGTGTGGTTCGAGGTGCATCAACCTCAGGAACTAGCACCAAAATATCTTCAGCTAAAGGTTCTACTTTGAATAAAGCAACCAAGAAAGGTAATTTTTGGAGTTGGATTGTTACTCCTGCAGTACCAAAAGCCAAAGGTATTAAGAAATTTGCCCCTGATCACGTATGGAAGATTATTAGTAGCAAGAAGGCCCTCAAGCTTTATGCTATTGGTGCGCTGAGTGGTATTCTTGCGGTGGCTGCAGTATTTGCTTGGTTTGCAAAGGACCTGCCTAGCCCTAACAAGATAAATGCTCTTACTAGCGCGCAAACCACCAAGCTATATGACCGTACAGGAGAACATTTACTAGTAGAGATATATGGTGACAAAAATCGTAGTCTTATAGAATTCAATCAAATGCCGCAATGCATCAAAGATGCAACAGTCGCCCTCGAAGATAAAGATTTCTACAAACAAGGGGCTTTTAGCCCAAAGGGGTT
>JAUPVL010000051.1 GCA_030917065.1 Patescibacteria group bacterium | reverse complement strand
TTCGTTTTATTTTAGAGACATGATAAACTGGTACTAAATGAAAGCTATCTGGAAAATAATTAAATACTCGAAGGTATTGTGGCCTTACTATACAGCTATTGCGATAGTGGTGGTTATTACCTCTGCACTCAATCTCGTGACTCCTTTTGTGACCAAAGGTTTGGTAGACGGCATAGTCAGTAAATATGCGGGTAATAGCGTACCGTTTTCACAGCTTGGTGTTCTAGTATTGATAGCTGGTATTGCATCGGTATTTGCTACATTACTATCTAATCTCAATGGTTATTGGGGTGATATGATGAGCGTCAAGCTCAATAGTTTGCTCTCTGAAAGATATTTTACCCATCTTATGAAATTGCCAGTTAGTTATTATGACAATGAGATAACAGGTAAGATTACTGCTAGGCTTGATCGTTCCATAGGTACTATTACACAATTCATGCAAACCATGGCCAATAATTTTGTGCAGTTTTTCTTAACCACCATAGTGACTCTAATAATAATCGCATTCTATAGTTGGCCGGTAGCCTTACTATTGGCACTTATATTTCCTATTTATATCTATATTACAAACTTAAGTTCGAATTCTTGGCAAAAGCATCAAGAAGGTATCAACACCGATCTTGATCTGGGCAATGGAAGATTTGTAGAGTCTATCGTACAGGTACGTGTAGTCAAGTCATTTGTGATGGAGGCAAGTGAATTGTTGTTTTATGGCAATAAGCGTAAAAGTATTGAACACCAAACAAAAGGCCAGTCTGTAGAGTGGCACAAATATGATGTATATCGCAGACTTGCGCTCAATATCATATTCACCGCCATTACTGGCATTATTATTTATCAAGCATATATAGGTGTATACAACTTAGGTACTATGACTTTGTTGCTCACCTTATCTACTCAAGCACAATTCCCGCTGTTTGGCAGTAGTTTTATTATCGACGCCTTGCAACGCGCTACAGCCGGCAGTAAAGACTATTTTGATATTATGGACACCAAAGCCGATATCGTGGACAAAAACGATGCTAGACCACTCAAAATACGCTCTGCAAGGGTAGAATACCAAAATGTTGGATTTTCTTACGAAAAAGGTAAGAGTGTACTCAAAAATGTCAGTTTTACGATAGACCCGGGTAAGAAACTAGCGCTGGTTGGTGAGTCTGGTGAAGGTAAAAGTACACTTGCCAATCTGATGTTACGGTTTTATGAGATCAATGGAGGCAATATATTGATAGATGGCCAACCGATAGATAGTGTCACTCAAGAAAGCCTGAGATCTAGTATCGGTGTGGTATTCCAGGAGCCACAGCTGTTCTCGGGTAATGTCAAAGACAATATCAGCTATGGAGTCAAGAAACCTACCCAGAAGCAGCTAGTGGCCGCTGCCAAAGCTGCAAATGCCTATGATTTTATCAAGAAACTCCCCAAAGGCTTTGATACAGAGATAGGCGAGAGAGGTGTGAAGCTTAGTGGTGGACAAAAACAACGCATCGCCATCGCTAGAGCCATCATGAAGAACCCACCAATACTGATACTTGACGAAGCTACCAGCAGTCTAGACAGCAAGGCCGAACACGAAGTGCAGACCGCACTGGAGAGATTGATGGCCAATCGCACCACCATGATCATCGCTCACAGACTCAGTACAATATCTGACGTAGATACAGTAGTGGGTATCAAAAATGGCCAAGTGGTAGAAATAGGATCGCCACAAGAACTCGCCAAGCGCAAGACTGGTATATACAAAGAACTTCTAGATCTGCAGACTATCAGCAAGACCGCAGCCGGCAAGGCCAAGCTCAAGAAGCTCGATATGGTTGGGTAACATAATATTTACTACTTATAATTGACAATTACTGCATATCATTGTAATATCAAGACCAAATCCTCTAGATGAGGTGGCTGCAAATGAACCTGCAGACTACGTCCAGTCGCCAGGACAAATGGCGTCACAGAGAGGGCAAATCATGCCCAAGTCATCAGTAGTACCTATGCAAATGGTCGTACACGTACCTGTAGATCGAGTAAAAATCGTATCTGGCCCTACAGAGAGCCGGATCAAGATCGTGGAGACTCTCCTAGCTAGAGGGCAGCGATTTGCCAAACTAAACCCACTGCTTTCAACTGGAGCTAGCGAGGCTCTGTTCAGGCGTGAGCTGAAGGTGAGTAGCATCACCCCGGAATACGGCAACAGGTCCAGCGGACGATACTGGTTCGTTGGTATGTTCGGTGGATACATAGTGTCAGGTAACTATGACATCGAAACTCGCCGTGGCTGGTTCAATCTGGACTGATTAATTCCTCGCTCGGTCTCGGGGTATAGCCTCGGGACCGGGCTCCACCCAACTTTTTAAAAAATTGAAAAATTGGGTGGGGCTTACAGATGATGTATATCTATCTTGCCATAATCTGTATCAAAAAACTCACACCGGATTGCGTGTGAGTTTTTTGATTTGATCTGTCGGGATTATCTATTCAAGAATTTGAATGATTTGACAGAAGCAAAGTAAGTAGCTACAAGAGCTGCTGCACTAAGACCAAGCGCGCTTAGTACTTCCAATAGTCCGTTGCCGGTGTAAGGCAAAGTACTAATAGTACTGGCTGTTGGTGTTACAACAGGAGTTTCTGGTGTTACAGGTGTTTCTGGGTCTGTACCACCATTACCACCTTGACCACCCAAAGTACATATACCATTTTCTTCTACATATCCATCTGGTACTATTGGCTGTACTCCATCGATGTTATCGCATAAGTCCTCGATGTCTTCTGGGATGTTATCTTCGCACCATTTATCACTCACAGCTTTGTCGTTGTCTGGGTGACCATTTTGCTCTTCTGGACCTTCGTAAGGGAAGTCAGCTAAGTGCAAATCATGGGTTGAATTATTTTCAGCCACATTAATCGCTTCATAAGGGTTTGTTACGCTCCCTGTTGCGTGGCAGATATTCTCTTTTGCAGCCTCAGCTTTACCGCTGGTAAGCACTAAAGCGCCTAGTACGGCTACAGCCATTAAAGTTAATATTGTAATTTTTCGCATATTTTTCTCCTCACTTTTGTAAACACTTATGGTGTCTACACCTTAATTTTTAATCTAAGTGGGATTTTACTCCGATTTTGCTTGACAGTCAAGTAGAATAATGGTAATGCTTAGTATAATCACCGGACAACATAACCAGTAAATACACATCAAGCACTTTCAAAATGCTTGTAGTTTTTCGCAAATATCAGATGTGGTATAGCGAAATGTAATATATTTGTAATGCTCAAGCAAAAGTGGTATAAATATGCGATTGACTATAGCGAGTATTCTTGATACACTAATCAAGTCAAAAAATTAACGAAACAGTATTGGCATATCACTCCTCCCGCTTGGGGAGCCAATACAACGACAGAAGGAGAAATCTAAATATGGCAGTTGCCAAATCAGCAGACGCTAAATCTGCAAAAACAACCAAATCTACTTCAAAGACCAAAGTAGATCCTATACTCAAACAACTTTTAGAAGCCGGAGCTCA
>JAUPVL010000050.1 GCA_030917065.1 Patescibacteria group bacterium | reverse complement strand
TCGCGGTGTTCGAGATTGCCTCTGATAAGATAAGTGATAGTCTCGATACCGCGGTGTGGGTGCCAAGGAAATCCTTTGGCGTAATCACTGGAGTTGATACTATCAAATCCATCCATCATCAGGAATGGATCGAACCGCTTGGCTTGCTCTTCACCGCCAAATAGCCGTACTAGCTTGACACCAGCACCGTCGGTGGCGGGTGTACCAGTGATGATCTGGTCTATCTTGCGTGTTTTGCTCATAACTATATTTTACTATTATCTTGAGCAATAGTCTTGTAGATAAGATGTAATACTACCTAAATATTCAATGCTGTGTATATGACAAGTATTGAATGCTTGGGTGGTGCCAGGAACTCCGAAGAGTTCCTGGCTGAAGTGGTCGGGGTGAGCCGACTACTTCTTGGCCGCCATCAGGCGCTGGACGTTGGCCTTGCGGCCGGCCTTGGCGCGCTGGTGCTGACGGTGGACCGGGTGGCCCGAACCGGAGCGCCGGCGGTTGCTGGTGCGACGGCTGATGCCGTGGCCCGAGTGCCGACGGCCCTTCTTGGTCTTGGTCGAGCCGTTGGGCACGGACCGCGGACCGCTGGAGTGCAGGCGCGGGGCCAGCTCGGGCGTCGGGACGAGGGGCCCGTCGATGTCGGCCATGTGGTCGCGCGCGGACCTGGTCGGCAGGGTCTCGAGTCGGTTGTTGGGCCGGGAGTGCTTGCGGGTGAACAGGTTGCGGAAGCGCTGACGGATCATGTCCCCTCCTAGGGGCTAGTTGGTAGGTACTGAACGATATATTAGCATAAGTAGCATGATATGTCAATAGTGTCAGACACACATGTGGCAATAGTTATTTTTAATAATATTTTGTCAGTCAGTAGTGTCATATAGCGATAATTTGAACTGTGTAGTAGTGTTTTCAGACATTACTTATCTGTAGTACTGTAAATATAAAGTGTAAATAGATATTGACATTTACCGGTATATCTGATACACTTATACAGATCTCGAAATCCCTCGAGAGCACCCGAACAAGAACATGGAAGGTTCCGAATGG
The DNA here is from genome assembly GCA_030917065.1 of Patescibacteria group bacterium. Classification (GTDB taxonomy): domain Bacteria; phylum Patescibacteriota; class Saccharimonadia; order CAILAD01; family BJGX01; genus JAUPVL01. Next base: position 10,960 of record JAUPVL010000050.1, on the reverse strand, counting down.
AAACCCCCGACCCCGTCCTGTCCGCCATCGCCATCACGGCGATCCTGATCCTGATCACGCTCGTCGTGATCGCCCGCCAGCTGTGGCTCGGTCTCTACGGAAGCCGCGTGACCCAGAGCATCGAAGAGGCCGTCAAGAACCTCGGTACCGCCACCCGGCACTACACCGAGGTCCAGGCGGTTCTCGCTCTCACCGAGCAGTTCCAGAACCGCCCTGACCTGGCCGCCAAGCTCAACGAGTACTCGCGCCAGACGGTTGCCGCAGCCCTGATGGTCCGCATCAACGGCGTCGCCAGCGACATCAAGACGGTGCAGTCCGAGCTCACCCACCACCGGATGATGCTCGCCAAGGGCCACAACAGCTTCCAGACCAACGTCAACCGCGCTGAGCAGATGCTCCAGCGCCTCCAGCAGGAGCTGGAGTCCCTGTACGAGCTCAACCGCCGGTTCGGCACCACGCTGACCTCGGTCAACTAGCCCGGCAGGGCCCTCAAGCCCCGAGAAGAGTCCCACGCTCTCTCGGGGCTCTTTTCGTATATACCCGTATTGTAATCATAACCATTTTGGCATACCATATGGTTAATGCTAAATCTAAATATAGAGAATATCCAAGCCATCGGCACACTATTTGACTACATCGGTGTTGCAATCATGCTCGCTGGCATACTAATATCGACATTTATAGTAATCAAACACTTCCATATGAGATGGCGTGGTGCCAAGATATATGACAGCTATCGCAAGGACTTAGCACGAAGCATACTACTAGGCCTGGAGTTCATCGTAGCGGGTGATATCATCCGCACCATTTCTTCAGGTGTAAATATCACAAGTATCGTGGCTCTGGCGGGTATCGTACTGATCAGATCGTTTTTGGCGGCCGAGTTTGAGCTAGAGGTCACAGGTCGATGGCCGTGGCAACGCAAAGCCAAGGCGAAAGCTTCGAAAAAATCCAAGTCCAAATCGAAGTCCAAATCCAAGAAATCTAGCGCCAAGCGTAAATAATCCATCATAAACCAATATAATAAATACTATGAAAACCTTCTGGCAACAACACAAAATGTTTTTTGTATATCTAGCGGTGATATCCGGGATTTCAATATTACTACTCACAGGATATCTAGTGTGGCGCGCGCGATATAGTGAGCCTGTTGCTATCACCTCTACATCCACTTCAGTAGAGACACCTGAGCCAGCACCTGAGCTGCACCCTCTGCAAATAGATGCAATCAAGGCTCGCTCGTATCCTGGTAGTGTCATCACAGTAGAGCAAGACCTAGGCAATAGATCAGGATACAATCAAAAAATCGTCTCGTACAAATCCGACGAGTTCAAGGTATTTGCACTGCTAGCTACCCCCAATGGTAGCGCTCCTGAAGGAGGCTGGCCGGTAGTGATACTCAACCACGGCTATGTCGAACCAAGCGCCTATCGTACTATCAACAATTATTACAGTGCCCCGATATCGGCGCTTGCCACAAATGGTATGGCGGTACTGATGCCAGACTATCGTGGGCACGGTAATAGCGAAGGCACACCAGAAGGAGGACATTTCTCACCCGTCTATGCATATGACGATCTCAGTCTGATAAGTTCTATAGCCCTAACACCAACTCTTGGTCTTAGCTCCACTAGACTCGGTACGCTAGGACATAGCCTAGGGGCGCACACCAGCTTACGTGTAGCAGTCGTCAACCCCAATATCAAAGCTACAGTCTATGCCGCCGGTGTAGTGGCGTCGGCCGAAGACATCCTATACAACTGGCCCAATAGCCCGATGCCCAGCGATCTCCCCGCCAGCATACATGCCGCCAGAGATGCACTGCTCGCACAATATGGTACACCCAGGACCAATCCCGAATTTTGGAACAGCGTGAGTGCCATCAACTATGTCAGCGATATCACTGGTGTTAGTCAAATACAACATTCTCAAAACGACACGGTAGTACCAATAAGCTTCTCTACCAAGCTAGATGAAGCCCTAAAGGCTGCAAATAAACCCGTGGAATTCTACAGTTATGCCGGTGGCGAGCATCAGATTATTAGCAACTCACAGCTAGCCATCAATAGAATGGTGGAGTTCTTCAAAAAAAGCTTGTAGATATAGATAAAGACTCACCAGATATTGACAAAATTACTTTGTTGTGGTATTATTGGGCTCGTGAAACCTTTCAAGTTGTACCTCATCATCTCAGTCATAGCTGTATCCGCCCTGGTTTCATCGGTCGCCCCAGCTGGAGCGACCGACGTACCCCCTACCGAAGCCACGTCGATGTCGGAAGAAGTCGGCACCGGCAACGTATCGCATACCATCACGTTCGGTCCGCGCTACGACTTCTTCAAGTTCCGTGTTCCCAACGGGGGCATGTACTGCATGGCCAAGATCCGCTACACGGCCCAAGAAGACACGCGGGTCACCACCATGAAGATGGTGGGAACCGAGTGCTACGCCATGTCGATCTCGGTCGACTACGGCGAAGGGTTCGGCCCATGGCTGACCGACTACAACGTCGGCAACCGACTGTGGGTCGACACTCCAGCCGACAGGCCGTTCGCTCGGATCCTCTACCGGCTGTGTGTCAGACATACCGACTCAAGGGAGGTGGTCTGCACCAAGGTGCTTCGCATCAGGCCGATCATGGTCCCCTGACCACTCTTCGGTGGTAGCACAATGTGGCCCGTCGCAATAGCGGCGGGCCACTTCTCATTGGTCTTATTGGTTGTTATTTATTTGAGATGCTTGGCTAGAGATTGCTTGGATAGATTGCCGGCATTGAGACTGATATGCTGACCATCGCCAGAACGTACACATACAATCTTCTTGCGAGCCTCGAGATCTAGCTTGACAGCTGATACATGCCAACTGATAGAACCGTCGAAGTTATTACTAAGTGAGATGCGACACATCTCAATGAGTTTGACGAAACATACTTCTTTGGTGCGCGATAGTTCGTCGATAATAGCGGTCTTCACTTGGCGATATTTGGCCTTGTGTACCTTTTTGCCTTCTTGCCCTTCAATAGGATGAATAGTAGTAACGTATGCTGACATAATATATAAGTTCCCCCTCTTTATTACTCCTATTGTACCCTATTTTTGAACATTATTCTACCCGTAATGATAGTGTTTATGATAAAATCATAAAATGATAAAGGTAATAGATGTCACCAAAACGTACGGCAAAGGCGAGAGCCTTTTTACTGCGTTATACAAAGTAAGTACTGAGATACCAGCTGGCGCGAGTGTAGCAATCATCGGTAAGAGTGGTTCAGGCAAATCAACCCTCATGCATATCATGAGTGGACTAGATCGACCTAGTGACGGTGAGGTGATAGTGAACGGCAAGAGTCTAGTGGGCCTAAAGCCCAAACAAGTCGATGCGTTTCGATCAAGCGAGATGAGCTTCATATTTCAAGCGTTTTTTATAGAAGCCAATCAAACATGTTATCAAAATGTATTGTTGCCTCTCGAGATAGCCAAGGTCGGTAGACGTGACCGACGCAAACATGTACTCGAGGCACTGCGTGCGGTAGATCTTGAAGACAAGGTTGACAGTCTAGCTGGCAATCTCAGTGGTGGACAAAAACAACGCCTCGCCATCGCCCGTGCTATAGTCAACAACCCCAAATTATTATTTGCCGACGAACCCACTGGCAATCTCGACAGTGCTACCGGCGATATCATCATAGATCTACTATTCAAGCTCAACCGCGAACGCAAGATCACTCTTGTGATAGTAACCCACGATCTCGAGCTGGCCCAGAAGACCGATATACAGATATATCTCAAAGACGGCGAGATAGAAAAAACTGTTGCCAAAAAACGACAACATCGTACTAGCCCTAATTCTTCTAAAAAAGTAGTGAGGATGGTGTAGCGCTATGTATATAAGCGACCAAATACGACGAGCCGGGAGAAGTTTGCGTAGCGCCAAAGCCAGAACACTACTAACTGCACTAGCCATAGCCGTAGGTGCGTTTGCACTGACACTCACCCTAGCTGCCAGTAACGGCGCTCAGTCATTTGTAAACAATATAATATCTGAGAATTTTGACCCTGCCGAACTCATAGTAGTGGCCGATAAGAACGTGATAAGCGGAGGGGGTGGCGCCGAGCCAACTGAGTACAGTGGCAACTTTGGAAGTTCATTGTCTAACGGCGGAGCTATCACACAGATCAAAAGACTCACCGATAGCGACATAGAAAAGATCAAAAACATCTATGGCGTCGAGAGTGTGCGAGAAGATATCGCAGTCAATCTGCAGTACATCACTCGACCTGAGCAAAAGAAATATGTCGCTACCATGCAGTCCTTCTCGCCCTTTCTCAAGCCCGAGCTAGCTGCTGGCGATATACCAAGGCCACTGACCGGCAAACAAGTATTGTTGCCAGAAGGATATATAAGCAGTCTAGGATTCTCAAGTGCGCAAGCTGCTATAGGCCAGACCATCACAGTTGCAGTCAAGAAGCCTACTACAATACCTACCACTCCACAGACTCTGGCTCAATCAGCGGTGCAAAGCGCCGATGATTCTGTACTAGAAGAGTTCACCATAGTGGCTGTCACCAAAAAAGCTTCAACTTCTCAGCCAGGCACAGAATTATATTTATACACTAGCCAAGACGCTGCAAGAGCACTCAACGACATCACTACTGAGGGTACTGATAATTTTCGTGCGTACACTAGCATATATGTAAAAGTAGAAGATGGTGAGAATGAGGACAAGCTCAACGCAGTACAGACCGAGATAGAAAAACATGGATACTTTGCGCAAAGCGTGAAAGAAACTCAAGAATTCCTTACTCAGATCATCGATGTATTACAAGGCATAGTGGTGGCCTTTGGACTGATTGCTATCGTTGCTTCGATATTTGGTATCGTCAATACCATGTACATATCTGTGATTCAACGTACTCGCGAGATAGGTCTGATGAAGGCTTTAGGCATGCGCAAACGTGATATCGGCCGACTGTTTAGATTCGAAGCGGCCTGGATAGGATTGCTTGGAGGTGTGATCGGCGCCGGCATAGCTATTGGGCTCGGTACAGCACTCAACCCATGGATCACCAAGCAACTCAACCTAGGAGATGGCAACAAGCTATTGATATTTGATCCAATACAAATCGGTGCACTTGTACTTATCCTGGTCGTTGTGGCAATATTTGCTGGCTGGCTACCTTCACGCAAAGCTGCCAAACTTGATCCTATCGAGGCACTCAGAACAGAGTAGCTCTAAATATCACGATGGTAAAATGACAGCTACTATAGGCATGTAGTAAAATTGTAATAATGAAAAAAATATTTGACCGAAGTAAGAAGAGTAATGAAAATATCGCAGAAAGCCTTCTGGTCCCTACGATATTGCTTATAAGTCTTATAAGTCTTATATATTTTCGAAACGAAACAGCAGTAAGACTAGTGGGGCCTGATTCTATCGGATTTATAACCCTTATACTGGGCGTGATACTATCCTTTGTGCTGTTTGTGCCTTTTTATATATATGGCCTAAAGGCCAAAAGCGAAAAACTCAGCCGAAAACAACTGGGGTTCAATATAGTAACTCTATCGGTTGCTACAGCCATAATGACTATACTAGTCACCGCTATAGGCGTAGAGCTGGCTTCTCAAGCCTTCAAAGAACTGACATTGGACAAATATACCTCCTCGGTGATTGTAGGTATATATGCTGGTTTGGTAGTTTACTTGCTAGTGCCGGCCAGCATCAATCTCAATACCCAGAGCATCGTGCGAATATTCTCAGTAGTGATGGTCTGCGGGATGCTACTGAGTATGATCACATCTAGCAATCCGCTATGGTGGCAGATCAACTTTTCGTCGCTTGGCAGTATAGCAGGACCATCGGCAAAGGTATTTAACTTCACCTTGCTACTTTCCGGCATGGTGCTTATCACCATGAGTTTTCATTTGCTCGACGATATCCGTAAGCTCATGATATCTGGCAGCAATAAATCCAAAAATGCGCGTATCAATATACTCAAAGGATTGTTTGTATTTATCGGCATATGTATGGCTGGAGTTGGAGTATTTACTTATGCCGAGAATCCTTTGATGCACAATCTGTCTGCGTACTCCATGGTACTGGGCTTTGCGATCATCATCATTGGGCTCAAAAAAATACTACCTTTTATAGATGCAACATTTTTGGCCAACTCATACTTCACCCTTGCTGTCATAGGTGTATGCTATTTCTTATTTACAAGAGTTCATTATCTCAATCTTACAGCCTTTGAACTACTGGCTTTTGGCATCACGTTTGCCTGGCTAGTACTATTTGTGAGAAAAATATCCAGTCTTCACGGAGAAGTCTAAGTCCATTAGCTGGTCTTAAAAGACAATATTGCAATGCCAGCGACTGCAAGAACCATGCCCAATATAGTAATTGGGTCTGGTCTTTCCTTGAGAAATATGATGGATAGTATTACTGCAACTATAACATAGCCCGTAGATATCGCTGTAGCAGGCCCAACTGGCATCTTAGTAAGTGAGAAAATAAATAATATAGTACCTATGGTAAATAGTAGGCCAATAGCGACGCCAAGTGGGATGGTTTTGACCGGAACGCTAAAATTTCCTTGTGCGATTAGCAGAGCCGGGACAGTTATGATCACCATACCAATCGCTATTAAGAAATTTAGCTGGTATGGGGTCAGATCGCTCATCACAAATTTCATCAAGAAAGTACCAGTGCCTACCACCAGTACATAGAGCATAAGATAAACTAAGCCCATTTAGTCCTCCTAGTTGTTACTCTCGATAGCATCTTGATTGATGCCATTTACTACGTCATTAAAACCCAATTGCTGTAATTGAGCTCGAGCGTTTTCAGCCCTACCGCCGCTCCTACAATAAACTACCAACTTGGAATCTTTAGGGATACCTTGTAGCGCAGTGACACCATCAGATATGGATCCGACAGGGATATTGATGGCTCCTTCTAGATGCCCAGCAGCAAACTCCATGGGCTCTCGTACGTCTATATATGTTGTTTTTGCATTATCTTCCATAAATACATTATAACATTTATTGGCTTTTATATTTGATGTTATTTTGATATCTTAGTAGTAGATGACAGCAAAAAGACCAAAGATATTTTACGGACTTATAGTGTTGGGTGCCGCCATAGGTGCACTGGCGTCTTTCATGCAACTAATCGAAAAACTACAGCTACTAAAAAACCCTGAATCCAATCTACTCTGTAACGTCAACAGTATACTGAACTGTACTAATGTACTGAATGCTCCACAGAGTTCGGTGTTTGGATTCCCGAACTCTATGATGAGCCTAGTGTTGTTTGTACTATTTCTTGGTGTTGGTCTAGTAGGCATGACAGGCGGAACGGTGTCTCGCTTCACACGACTACTGATACATTTTTTGGGTCTTTTTACGCTGGGATTCGGTATGTGGTTCTTGTGGCAAAGCACATTTAGTATCGGGGCCATATGCCTGTACTGTATATTAAATTTTGCTGGACTTATACTGATAAATGTCGGCTGGCTGAGAATCAATTATACAGATGCTTTTAAATCAAAAGTTATCATTAATAAACTAGAATATACTGTATCAAATAACTTTGATTTGGTAGGATGGGGGCTATTAACTCTCACGGTGTTGGTGACTATATATCTCCAGCTGGGACTGGGTTGATACAAGTCATGAGCAACCAACAACCAACTATCGAAATAAACAAGCTATCGAAAAAATACGATAGAAATAAGAATTTTGCATTACATGAATTGTCGCTCAATATATACCCTGGTGAAGTTTATGGATTCTTGGGCCCAAACGGTGCTGGCAAATCCACCACTATCCGGCTATTGATGGATTTCATAAGACCCACCGCGGGCAGTGCCAGTATACTAGGACTAGATACTCTCAAGCAGGCAGTCGATGTAAAACGTAATGTTGGATACTTGTCTGGTGATAGCGATACTTATCTCAAAATGACTGGGCGTAAATTTTTAAACTACATGAACGAACTACAACCGGCTGTTAGTAAAAAATACGTAGCTGAGCTTGCCAGTAGACTAAAGGCTGATCTCAACAAACCACTCGGCTCGCTCTCACGCGGTAACAGACAAAAAATAGCATTGATTCAAGCACTCATGCACCAACCCAAGGTTCTAATCCTAGATGAACCTACAAGCGGTCTAGACCCACTCATGCAAGATGAATTTTATTTGTTAATAAACGAAGCAAAAGAACGTGGCTCTACAATATTTATGAGCTCTCACATACTCTCAGAAGTACAAAAAGTTTGTGACAAAGTTGGTATCATCCGTTCTGGTAAGCTAGTCAGTGAGCAGTCTATCGAACAGCTAGCAACAGAGGCAGCCCAAACATTTGTTATCCACTTCACCGGCAAGCCACCACTAGCAGAACTAAAGGCTATTGATGGTATCAAAAAAGTTTCTGTTCAAAAAGATGGTCGCGTTGTATTGCATGTACATAGCGGGCTATCCAAGCTATTTGCAGTACTAGCCAAACACGACGTCAAGGATCTGAGCACTATGGAGCTCAATCTAGAAGATCAGTTCATGCATTACTACCAAGCAGATACAAATAATCGAGGAGACAAAGATGTTTAGCGTCATCAAATGGACATTGTGGCAACGACGCTACAGCATCATGTGGTGGAGCATTGCTGTTGTAGGATTTATACTTCTCAATCTAGTCTTTTACCCGACGTTCAAAGACCAGGCTGCTGAGCTCAACAATAGTCTTAGTCAATTACCTGAGTCTGCCAAGGCCTTATTTGCAGGATCAAGCGATTTCGTGTCTCCCGTGGGATACCTTAATAGTCAAATATTCTTTTTGATGCTTCCGATGTTGCTGACTATACTGACCATAGGACTCGGTGCTTCAATAGTCGCGAAAGAAGAGCGTGAAGGCACTATAGAGTTACTGCTCGCCCGTCCTGTAAGTCGCAATAAGTTACTGGTATCGAAGGCAATCTCTGCAATTATAATATTGCTAGTAGTGAGTAGCATGGCATTCTTGAGTATTTCTGTAACTGCAAAAATTGTCGATATTGCAGTGCCACTTAGATATATAGCAGTAGCAACCCTAGGATCTGTAGTGCTTGCTCTATGCTTCGGTTCAATTGCTTTTGTGATAACAATGCTTTCCAAGTCATCCAAGGCAGCTAGTATTGGCGTGGCGACCTTGATAGCTTTTGGTGGGTACATCATTGTTTCATTGTCTTCTACAGTCAAATGGCTAAAGAATCCTGGCAAGATATTTCCTGCCTATTACTACAAGCCCGAGGATATCTTGCGTGGTAATATCAATTGGAAATATTTCATATTCCCGATCTCTATCATTATCATATCTGCTATCGTATCGTGGTGGTCCTTTAACAACCGAGACATAGGTAACTAGCCTAAATGTTGACTATAAATACCTTACTTAATTACAGCTTGCGACTATCATAAGCCCAATGCAAAATAGCCTGTCGCTGACGGGGCCGGCAATTGAGATCACCTACCAAACATGATTTCTGAAGCTGGGCTATATGTCTTTGTATGGCCTTCCATCTTTTGATCTGCCAGTCATCATAATCTTCTATGCGACGACCCATGTAGTATCTACAATACCACTGAAACCAACCCCTGGGATCGCGCTGATCTATCCATCCCTTTTTCTTCCAAACACTCAAAGGCTGGCTAGCACTCACATGAAAATAATTCAAATTCTTATCGTACGTCTTACTGAGTTTTGCGCCTTGCCACCAATCATCGGGTAGATCAGATGGTCTGTCGGCAAAGTATTCACCACCAAATACCCCAAGCTCCAGCATTTGTTTTGGTGTAAGCTGTGGATTGAATTCTACTGCAAAACTCTTACCTTCTGGTACTACTAATTCGTAAGTATAGTCTTTTTGGAACTTGTCATTTACATTGATTATTTTTGTCATAGTAATATTGATTAATCTTGGCTACTTCCCAAATGTGTTTCGGCTATTTTCAAATAACGCTTGTTATCACATAGGTAGTAGTCTGTGATATTGAACATCGAAAACTCTGGTAGTCTAAACCGTCTGGATACTTTGTGTAGTTGCGAGAATGTAGTTGGGCTAATGTCGACTAGAGAAAAAACCAACACGGTAGGTAAATCATATCGTCTAAAATGCTTAAACAATTTGTTTTCAAAAAATACTACTATCTTGTCGGCGCGTTCTTTCTCTGTCAATTTAGTAGGGATCCCTATCTTGCACATTGTAGCATCAAAATAGCAATCTGCACTTGCTTGATCCTCTGAGATTATCACACTATCAAAACCAATCTGATGAGTCCCATTTGTATATATCATGTCTGGATTCTCGGAAAACCGGACAAACTGATAGCCATTGAAGTCTGGACAAATATCCAAAAACTGTTCAATGAGCTGGTACTCTCTTGTTTTTTTATCCTCAGAATAATTTGAATGTTGCATTGAATCTTGTTGCATATGTTTATTATACTATTTTGCTGGCTGGGTAGTGTCTCCTGCACAAGTAGACTGGCTCCATAGCCCTAAGCTAGCAGATTCAGCATCTATCTGCGCCGACTTAAAATCAGCCTGGTATTTGTACTCTTGATCTTGATACGTATATTCCTTGGCATATCCTTCAGCTATCATTTGCTTATTATATATCTTACCATCTGACAAAATGACGTATGCAAGCAGTCTACCGTACTTGTCCTGCTCTCCTACCAACTTATCAAACTCCAGCTGGACTATTTGATTGTCCAGCAATTCATGTGCTTTTACGCTAGCTTCTCTACCGAAACACTGTACTGTTTTTCTAGGATCGACAATTTCAGGTGTATCCATGCCAATATATCGAACTGTCTTAATCTGCCCATTGATTTCAATTTGAGCAGTATCTCCGTCTATTACCTTCACTACCTTTGATTGGGGTGAGTTGGCGCTAATAGAGTTTTGCTTTTGTCCGGCACTA
>JAUPVL010000049.1 GCA_030917065.1 Patescibacteria group bacterium | reverse complement strand
TTATTGTAAATACTAATCTGCATTTTTTCAGGCTAAATCTTGATGTAATGGTTATGTATTGTTTGTTATAATTAATGTCTGCAATATCAAATAATCAGGAAACAACTACAAATATGGAAGACAAAACTACCCTAGAAGCAATACATAGAATCATGCCCGAACTACGCGAATCAAAAGAAAAACTCAAAACACTGCGCGAACAGCTCAAGGATGTAATGGATCAAAACGATGAATACAAACAAATTGCTGAGGAGATAAAAGCCCTTAGTGAGAAACGCCTTGCTGCCAAAAGAGCACTATTGGATGACAAAGACTACCAGAAGATAAGTGAAGACATGGACGATGAACGTACTAAGCAAAAAGATCTGCAAGAAATACTAAGTCATTATCTAGTAAGCTACTACCAAGAAACCAACGACACCAGGGTAACTGATGATCTTGGCGAAACTCGTCAAGTAATACTTCAGGCCAAAGTCGGCAAGCCCGAAGCCGATATCAAGTAAGCATAAATAATACTTGACAATAACGGTAAAGCTTGCTATAATGTAGCGGTACCTTACAAATAGTGCCTTTTTGAGGCGCTCACTGCAGAGAGAAATATGTACAAACTCTCGATGGTGAGCGCCTCAAATAGGCAACAAGCGTGATACTGGGCTACGTGAGAAATACTCCTATGGAGCGACGTAGTTAACAGCTATTGTGGCTGGATGGTTGAGAGCAATATATCTCGACCCGTATCTTACCAATCGTGGAGCACCCCGGCGCAACCACCCCGCCGGTTCACGGGGTGCTCCACATTCTCGCAGGTATCTAGAGAAGCCGAGATCCTCTCGGTGCGTCCCAAGCCGGGCCTCCCCGGTTTGCCCTACCAACGGGTACGATACTTGCGTAGGGTGCTCCGGACCGGATCCGCCGTCCGCCGGAGCACCCGCCTTCTCACCATACCGATTGCACCTTGCAATCTGCGTACCAAGGGTTAGTCACCCAAGGCCAGTAAAAGCTGGTGGTCTGACTCCGCGTAGTCGTTCGCGGCATCTTGTGAACTGGCCCTAATGGCCTTTAATCTAAGATGATAAATTCGGGTAAACGTCGTTTGATCCTACAATGGGGACCGTCGTCAGGTGGTGTCCTGCGATTTCAACGGTCTGGCCGCTCTGAATTTAGCCTTCGGGTTAATGAAAGAGAAACACCCACTTAAAAAAAGTGCCAACACCAGGTGACATGCGGCAACGCACCTCTCGGGTATCCCGAAACTCGAGAGGGTCACCACACCACAGAGCTCCGACATTTGCCGGGGCTCTCTTCATGTTCGAACGCTTTTATATAAAAACGTATTGCAATTATATCGATGAAGATATCAAATAAAGATTACGCTACTGGTGGCTGACCACCGGTACTATCATCGACTGGATTGGCCGCAGGTGCGGCACTAGGTGCTTGCTTAAGCGGTCCTGGAGGAACTACATTGGTTACACTAGATTGCGCTGGTAATGCTGTAGGTGCTTGATTGTCAGAATGCACTGGGGAGACTTGAGCGGGTCTTTCAGGCATAGACTCAGGTACCGGCACGGACGAGCTTGAAGCGACTGTATTGTTGCCTGGTTCTACTGCTGGGTCATTCGTCGTAGTTGGAGCTGGTACAGTTGGCTGATATACATTTGGAGCAATGTTGCTTGGGTTTTGTACTGGAGCCTGCGTCAAGCCTACATTTGCCACATCTCCACTGCTGGTAGCTACAGATGAGTCGTTGAACCCAGGAGAAGTCGGTACTGGATTGATATCTGTCGTAACCGGGTTTGAATCAACACCAGGCTGTACAGGCGGCATCATAGTTTTGGTCTTATTGCGGTGCTTGATGGTCTTGATAATTACTATTATCAAGCCTATTAGCAAAGCTAGGACAAAGACAACTGCACCTATGGTAACTATTGGCGATATTTCTGGCACATCTAGCCCGGCTGCTATCTTTGCATCAGCAACAGAACTGAGCTGAGTAGCTAGATAATTGGCCGGATATTCAGCCTTGGCCTTGGCAAATAGCTGATTGGCAGACTTATAATGCGCGTTGGAAAACTTTTCGATACCTTGATCCCAGGTACTATCTACCGAGCTACTGGTATTGAGCGTGATATTGTTCTTGCTAAGAAGCGCTTTGACGTCACTGACATCGCGCAAGATACTAGATGCGGCAAAACTCTCAGTACCTGCCTTGGCATTGGCACTCTGATCGACGTAGGTAACCAGACCAATAATACTACCATCTTCGGCAAATGCCGGGCCACCAGAATTACCCTGCGCTGCTGGTACGTTTGTAGCTATTAGGCGATACTTATTGTCTGTATTGTTTTCAAATCCCAGTACTTTACCCTGAGTAGCAGAAGGTATGGTTGTTTGTTTTTTGGTGGTCAAGCCTCCATCTACAAAGCCCGGGAATCCCATTGCAGTTACCAGTAGCTCACTAGCTGCACTACTGCTTGATGTATTGTCCTTGCTCTCATCCAATGCTCCAAGACTTGATACAGGATAGTTACTACCACTGTCTAGCTTGAGTATAGCTACATCAGACGTCTTGAGCTCTTTAATATTGGCGATCTGAGTTTGTCTAAGTGTTTGCTCGTCAAAATCCTTATCTATAAGCTTGGCGGATACCTTGGTATCGCTAGTAGGGATTGAGATAGTGGTCTTGTCTACCTCGGCCTTGATAGGGTCATTACTTAGCTGGATTACAAAGCTTCTGTTGACTGAGCTAGTTTTGTACTTATCTGGGCTGATCTTGGTAGTAGTAGTCAGAAACTTCTCAAAAGCCTGCTTGTTGCCAGCAGCTACTTGCCTCAAAACAGTCTCAAGCTGGGGCTTAGTAAGTACGCCACTATCTAATAAATACTGGAGGTAAGATTTGAGGTTTGCAGAGTCGGTGTCGAGACTTAGAAAAGTCTGTAATATTTGCTCTGGGATATCAGAGACTACATGACCATTGGTAGAAATGTACCCATCGCTAGATATGATAGATCCGCTACCGATAACGGCATTGCAAGCGTTTTTGGCGGAATACCCCACTTGCCCATTTGGAAGTAACAAATCGATATTCATACAAGTATTGGTACCGACTCTCACAACCGTAGGTTGGTTTTTTGCTACTACTTGCAAGGCTGTATCGTTGATAAGTGTTTTGGGCACATTGGTAGTAGTCTGAGAAAGCACACTTGAGTCAGCTTCTGTACTAGTCGGCTCAGTAGCCGCCATGGCCGTATTGTGCCTGCTTGAAAAGCTAGTATGGCTGGATTGTTCTGTGTGTCCATACTTAATCGTAGATATTACGTTTTTGAGCAACTGGACCTGAGAAGGTACAGAGCGGCTCGATTGTCTTAGGCTAACAGCAAAAGGCTGGTTGTTTTGAACGGTAATATATTGCGTGAAGGTTTCTGTGGTAGTGACATACTCGGTGTTGATCACTTTGTATACTACTTCCTGGTATTTGACACCCGAAACATCCACTTCGCTTTGTCCGATCTTTTCTACGAAATTGTTGGCATCTTGTTTGGGGGCAAAATATCTAATAGCCAGTTCTGTCTGACTGAGATTACCGAACTGGTTTTTGGCAGATACGAAGAATTGTTTGTCAGTACTAGTATTGAACCTCAGATCAGATGTAGCCGAGGTATTGCTGCCTGTAAGAGAGTCTGTATCTGCGGCGCTGGGCTCAATGACAACAGCGGTATAGTCAGATGCTTTTGCAAGCTCTTCTTTTGTAGCGACTGGTTCGGATTGCCCTGCAATCGTAGCCTCGGCATCGAGTAGGTTGAAGTTGTATATCAAACTGAAACCAGTCGAAGAGTTGATCTGTCTAAACCCTTGCTCTTCAAGTGCAGAAGCCTCTATATTTGTGGTATTTTGAGTTATTTCAGTACTAGCTCTAGATATCCTCAACACTAGTATACCCACGACAGCAACTACCAGTATTCCACCGACCAGTAACCAGATATTTTCCCAAGGAGCACGATATTTGTCGATAGTATGTATTTTGTCTGGTTTTGAATGGTTGTGATGGACTTTTTTGAAATGTTGCTTGTGGTATTTTCTCTTTTTCCTATCTTTGTATAGCGACATGACCAGTAACACAATACCAACAACAGATATGATGATAATAGCCAAGAACTCCAGTCTATTGCTCTGAAATATCTGTACAAATCTCTCATACGTCGTTACGTAGCTTACAACATTGGCGTTTCCTACCTCTACTTGCTGTTGAAGTGCGTTTTTGGCATCAATCTTGGCATTTTCTATTGTTATAAATAAATATGTCAGAGCCGATATAGAAGCAAGCAACAGTACAGAAAGAGTAACTAGTACGATATTGAGTTTTCGTCCACGTTTTTTGTGTTTTATGTGTAAATCAACATCTGAGTCGTTGGTATTGTCTTTCGTATGGCGATTTTTTTTGCTTTTTGACATATGGTGATCTGCACCTGTTTTAGTATTACTAATGATTATACTTAAGCTTGTTGTATATAACAATTATTTAACCTATATTTTTAGTTTCTAGCTTGTATTTGTGAGACAAACCTGTTAATATATTCTAGTTATGAAATCATCAATTCACCCAGAATATCTAAAAACCAAAGTCAACTGCAGCGGATGTGGTGCTACTTTTGATTCGCAGTCGACTGTTGCAGAAATGAATGTCGATGTTTGTAGTAAATGTCATCCATTCTATACAGGCAAACAAAAACTAGTTGATACTGCAGGTCGGGTTGATAGATTTAAGGCCAAGAGAGCTGCTGCTGAATCCAAAAAAGAAGCACTTACAAAAAAAGCTGTAAAAGCTCTCAACAAAAAAGAAGCCGCTGCTATGCTAAAGGCTGATTCTGAAATCAGTGAAACCAACACCACAGAAATTGATAAAAAAGCAAAATCACAGCCACAAAAATCAGACGACAAGACTGAAAAATAACTAAAACTATAAAAAACTGCTTGAGCTATATATAATAAAAGCAGTTTTTTAAATATAACTATCATGATAGACGAAGAAAAAATTAATAACATCAAGTCTCAACTTCAAGATATTGAGGCTCAATTGGCTGATCCCAAAATATATACTAGCCCCAAAAGCGCTAACCTTGTAGCGACACAAAGAGATCTCACTGAAAAACTTGAGCTGTTCAACGAGCTCAAAAAAACTAGCGATGAAATATCTGATGCCAAATCGATGCTCGACGACCAAGAGATGAAGCAACTTGCTCAAGAAACAATACAACAATTGGAGCCCAAGCTAGCTTCTCTGGAGGAAAAGGTCAAAATAGCTATGCTGCCAACCGATCCAAACGAACATAAAAACGCAATTATAGAGATACGGGCTGGTGCAGGAGGCGACGAGTCCAGTATATTTGCCGGTGACCTGCTCAGAATGTATCTTAGATACGCAGAAACCCATGGTTTGCGAGCAGAACTATTGAGCGAGAGTAGTAATCCATCTGGCGGATACAAAGAAGTTATCGTGCAAATCACTGGAGAAGACGCTTATGGCAGGCTCAAATATGAGTCTGGTGTACATAGAGTACAAAGAATACCGACCACTGAGAGTGCTGGTCGTATACATACCAGTACCGCTACGGTAGCGGTACTACCAGAGGCAGAAGAGTCAGATGTAGATATCAACCCCAATGATCTTCGGATTGATGTTTTTCGTTCGGGCGGACACGGAGGCCAGAGCGTCAACACTACAGATAGTGCAGTTCGTATCACTCACCTACCTACTGGTGTGGTTGCTACATGCCAAGACGAGAAATCACAACTCAAAAATAAGCTCAAGGCTATGAATGTGCTTCGCACCCGCCTACTTGACATGCGTATGCAAGAAGAAGAAAAGCAACTAAGTGATGCTCGTAAGTCACAGATAGGCACTGGAGATAGATCAGAAAAGATCCGGACATACAATTATCCACAAGACAGAGTAACTGATCATCGGATCAACTTCACTACTCATGGCCTACAAAAGATCATCGATGGAGATCTCGATGGACTGTTTGAAGCTTTGCGTGGTAGTGAGATACAAAAAAACTTAGATTTAAATAAAGCCTGAATGACTATACAAAAAGCACTAGATATAGCGATCGATAAGTTTCGTGAAGCAGATATTATTTCACCTCAGCTAGATGCTCAATTGCTACTTTGCCATGCGCTCAATAAATCCAAGGAATTTATCATAGCGAATCCCGACACCCTACTGGTAAGTAGTGAAACACAGTTGTTTGAGCTGTATATTTCACGACGTATAGATAGAGAACCTGTGTGCTATATCACAAATAGCATTGAATTTTATGGTAACGAATTCTTTGTAGACAATCGCGTACTATCCCCTAGAGCAGAAACAGAAACAATAGTAGCAAATGCTATAAAATATGCACCCAAAAACTCTCAGCTGATAGATATCGGCACAGGTTCAGGTGCGATTGCAATAAGTATTGCGACTA
Source organism: Patescibacteria group bacterium (assembly GCA_030917065.1). GTDB lineage: Bacteria > Patescibacteriota > Saccharimonadia > CAILAD01 > BJGX01 > JAUPVL01. The sequence continues at coordinate 16,246 of JAUPVL010000049.1, read as the reverse complement.
ATAGAGCTGATCTAGAAATCACTGCTACCGAAATATCAAAAGAAGCACTTGATGTAGCAAAAATAAATGCTAAAAAATTTGGCGTTGAAGACCAAATTGAGTTCATAGAGTCAGATATATTCTCCAATATTAAAAAAAGATTTGATACGATTGTCACTAACTTACCATATGTATCGAGTGATCTAAAAAATGACATGAAACCAGAAGTCAAAAAAGAACCCGCTATTGCCTTGTACGGAGGTCCTGGAGATGGGTTGGATCTATACCGTAAATTCTACAAGCAAGTACCACAACACATCGCCACCAGAGGCAAGGTATACCATGAATCTGACCCTTGGCAGCACGATACACTTAAGTCGATTGCTAAACAATCAGACTTTGAACTACTACTGGATGATTATTTCATACTAGGATTTCGCTACATATAGACTCATATATTGCTAGGCGCTTCTGCAAGAGTTACTTCCACGTTCTGTTCTTTGCCATCCCTGAGTACCACTAGAGTGACTTTGTCCCCTGGAGATTTTTGACCAATTAGTGCGGTTAGATTGTTGTTGGCATCAATCTTTTGACCATCAAGCTTCAGTATAATATCACCAGTTTTCAACCCAGCTTTATCTGCCGGGCTCCCTTCTATAATGCTACTTTCGCCATTTTGAGAAGATGTAATATATGCACCATAATCCACACTTAGATTATTCAATTTGGCAGCTTCGCTATTTAACACAACATATCTCACACCAATATAGGCTCTACTAATCTTGCCGTCCTTGGTGACTGATTCAATATCTTTGATGGCCTCATTGATAGGTATTGCAAAGCCAATGTTTTGTGACCCTTGCCCGGCAACAGCAGTATTGATACCTATTACCTGTCCGTCAATGTTTACCAGTGGCCCACCAGAGTTTCCTGGGTTTATAGCGGCATCGGTTTGAAAAAGATTCTGTAAACTTTCAGTACCTGAGTTGTCAGATGCTGTCACCGGTCTGCTTTTGCCAGATATAACGCCTGTGGTTACGGTATTTTGAAACTGACCCAAGGCGTTACCAATAGCTACTACAAAAGAGCCAACTTGTACCTTGGAGCTATCACCTATCTCGGCCGGAATAAAATCAGAAACGCCACTGACCTTTAAAAAAGCTATATCATTCACCGGATCTTTTGCTACAAGACTTACGTCCTTGAAAGACTTACCGTCAGAAGTCAGTATCTCAAAAGAACTACCGTCTTCTACGACATGCTTGTTGGTCAATATCAAGCCGTCTTTAGATACGATTATCCCCGTACCAGCTCCTTGCTGATCCTGGGAACGGCCAAATATGTCTTGCCCAGTTGCGTTGGTAGTAATACTTACTACACTAGGTCCTACTTTTTTTGCAATCTCTATAGTTGCATTCTGCTCATTTAATACTATGTTTCTACTTTGAGCAGTACCTATGCCAGTAGTAGATCTTGAAGACCACCACGAGAACATATATGAGCCCAAGAACCCAAAGACAATAGATAACAGCACCACGCCTGTCACTACAGAAAAGATAGCCGCGGGCTTATTTTTGTTGTTTGAATTTGGAGTTATTTCTTTGTTCATAAATCTAAAAGCAATCCAGCGCTAAACAGCTACTGACCATTTACTTAACAACATTAACGCCATAAAAACTACCGCTGTGACCAAAATATATTCAAAAATTAAACTAAGTTTGAGTGTCTTGTTCTTGTAATGATAGTATAAGCCTCCAAATCCATAGCCCAATGCGCCTACTATAAGAGCTGATTGACTCAACAGCAACGACGTCTTAGGGATGTGGTAGAGATTGATCCATCTGCTAGTAACCCAAAATATCTCTAGAACGATAAGTGCCCAAATAGATGCAATTATATAAGGCTTGTTCGTAAAACTAATAAGCCACGTTATGGCCAAATACAACACCGAAAGCCATAGGCCTACCATTACTACTACAGTGGACCAGTGCCAATATGCAAGCATCAAGCTGGCGAAACTAACACCAAATATGAGTAGTATTATTTGCAATATGTTATTGAGTATTATATTGGGTTTGGTGGTAAATTCCTGCAGTAGTATGCCATAGTAACCCACTCCTATGGCGATACACAATACAATAAACCAAGCTATAGGAATCAAAAACAATATATGGATAGTAAAAATATATCCGTAAAGAACCAAAAGCCAAAGACTCGGTCTAATAAGCCTTGTGATGATATGCATTTGTTTTCTGTTGACCAATATCCTGGATAGCAAGAAATAATTCAAAACTATAATAATAGGAATAATTAGAAACTGAAAAGGTGTGTAATACAATATCCCAATGGCAGCTATAGTAATAAGTACACTGCCAAAGACTCCTAGTCTTTGATCGTGTGTTAGAATCTCTATTCTCTTGAGTTGATCACGAAGTTTTATAATCTGCTCCTATAATTATCTGTATATCCGTGGGTGGTGGAGTACTAGGGTCTATCTGGGCCACCGTTGCCTTTACACCCAGCCTCTTTTCCAATAGCGAAATTGTATATGGCTTTTTGCCTCCACTGTAGTCAATGATTTGCGTAGCCTTGACGGTAGTTGTATCTGCAGGTCCAGATGTAACTATATTGTAATTATAGCTTTTTAACTCGGTAGATACTAGATTTGTAAGGTTTGGTGATTTGGTGCCGTTGAGTAGAGTGATAGTTGCAGCCTCTTTCTTGATATATCCGTCGGCAAAAATAGTTCTTACATAGGCTTGAATATCGCGATAGTTTCCAACACCCAAAAGAGGTACAACAACGCTTGCTCCTCCGATATTTGTGTCTGTAACAAGTTGGGTTGTTTTGTTGTCTATCACCTTGGAGTTGATAAGATTCGGGTCAATTTCTTTGAGTATCTTGCTGAGTCGCTCTATTTCCCAAGCCGCCAGATCAGTGCGTACATTATTGCCAACTATGTTGAGTAACTCATTGATCTTAATAGGATTGGTGAGTATGTTTTGAGCATCGGCTTTTTCTCTAAGTGCCACCAAGATATCTTGCTGTCTTTGGGCTCTACCATAATCATCCCCACAGTCTCCTTTTCTGCATCTAGCATACTTTAGAGCTACACTACCGTTGAAATGCTGCTGTCCAGCCATGATACTAAATCCACAAGATATATTTTCATTTCTTTCGCAGGGATATTCTGCATCGGTAAGGTTTTGGGCCACCTGGACATCTACCCCGCCTACCAGATCTACAGCTTGCTTTAGTGCAGAGAAGTCAGTTCTCAAGTAATAGTGTATCGGTATCCCTAAAAATTCAGAAACTGTTTTCTTGGCAAGCTCTGGACCGCTACCTTCTTGGTATTGTTCACCATATGCATGGGCACCGTTGATCTTTGACAATCCATATCCTGGAATCTTTACGTACATATCTCTAGGGATACTAAGCATAGCAGTGTCCTTGGTTGCAGGATCATAGCTGGCTACTATCATAGTGTCGCTCAACTGTTCACCTGCATGTCCTGAGTCACCTACTCCAAGCAGCAAGATGTTGATGCGTCCGTCTCCCTCGCCTTTGAGCTTATCGGGTTCAACAGCATCGTTTTTGAGACCAACTGCAGAGGACCCCATATTCTTTACCAATACTTTGTCATAGGATCTATATATCTTATAACCGACCAATGCCCCAACTATCAAGAGTATAAATATCACAATCAGCAAAACTCGTAGCCATATACGTTTTGGCTTTTTGATTGGTGACAAGTCGTTATTTGGAGACAATGTAGTTGTATTCATACAGGATTTGGATGATTGTAGTGAGATTTATTATTTGTACAATAAAGACACGAACATTTATTTATTATAGCGCATTTTAGGTTGAATTTATCTTTGAGTTTTAAATAATTGCTTGTGGTGGTCACAGCAATCAGAGTATAATAAATCAAAGATGAAAAACAGCACAGATCCAAAACAGCAAGCCGTACCTGAAGATAATGGCAATCCAGAAAATACTCTGGAACCAGGGCAGACTATCAAGCCCCAGTCAACTGATCAGATTCAGGCAGAACAACAACACATACAGCATATCCAACAAGATACCGATCAGTACAACAAAGACATGGAAGATCTGAGCACTTCTACCATACAGGAAGAAACTGATTCCCAAGACTACGAGCCAGAAAAAAAACGTTCTGTTTTTAAGGAGCTCTTGATATGGGCTGGCATCACCATTGCAATTGTTCTGATTATCCAAAACTTTATCTTTCAAGCTTTCTATGTATCGGGTAGTAGTATGGAGCCGGATTATCACAATGACGACTATCTGATAATTTCTAAGATTCCACTTTCTACTTTTGGCATCACCAAGCTATTTGGTCAAAAAAACATCGATATTAACCGCGGAGATGTGCTAGTTTTTAGATACCCCAACTCACCCGAGACTTTCTTTATCAAGCGCGCATTGGCCTTACCGGGTGAGAGAATCACCATCAAAGATGGTGTAATAACTATATACAATGAAGAAAATCCCAATGGGCTTGTTTTAAAAGAAGACTATATAGACCCCCAGTATAAAACCCTCGGAGACATCGATGAAGTTGTCGAGGATGGAAATGTGTTTGTAGTGGGAGACAACAGATCTGACGGCGGAAGCTTTGATAGTAGAGAATGGGGACAACTACCGCAACAAAACATTACTGGCTTTGCCAAACTTAGATTATTACCAATTAGCGACCTCACATTTATCACAAATCCTGAGTACAGCAAGTAATATATCTTAGAAGGTAGGTTCTTTGCCTGTTATCTGTGAGTACAGACGAGCTAGTTCCTCATCTGAGTAGTATTCTATTTGTAGTTTACCGCCTTTTGCGGTTTTGTAGATATTTACCTTTGTACCTAGATATTCACCAAGATCTTGAGTAAGTTTTTTTTGCGGTGCCTCAGCCTCAGCTACTTTTTTGCGCTTTATCTCTACTCCACCCTTAAACTCACGTACCAAATTCTCGGCATGCCGAACTGTGAGGTTGTGTTTGATGATATAGTCCAAAAACTTATCTTGTTGCCCAGGATCAGTAAGAGACAAAATTGTTCGAGCATGACCTTCAGATATTGTGCCGTCATTGAGAGCAATCTTGGCTTTGCGCGTGAGATTCTGTAGTCTTAATATGTTTGTAATAGTAGAAGTAGCCTTACCTACGGACTCACCTATTTTCTCGTGTGTGAGATTGAATTGATCTACCAACTTCTGATACGCCACTGCCAACTCCAATGGGCTAAGATTCTTTCTTTGGATATTTTCAATAAGTGCGACTTCTAGCTGTTGCTGTTGAGTAAAAGAGCGTATGATCACAGGCACCTTAGTCAGACCTGCTATTTTGGCGGCTCGCAACCTTCTCTCACCCGCTATCAATTGATACTTCCAGTCATTGATACTGCTAACAATCAACGGCTGAAGTATGCCGTGCTTCTTGATGCTATCTGCAAGCTGTTGAAGCTCTACAGCTTCAAAATCGGTGCGTGGTTGATATGGATTGACTGAAATATTGTCGATAGGGATCTCGCCAGCCGATTTATCACTAGCGATAACCTCTTGCGGGAGGCTTTCGCCGGCAAACTCGTCCAGAGAATCAATCTGCTCGGGAATCAGTGAATCCAGTCCCTTGCCAAGTCTATTATTGTTGTTCGACACGTTTTATTACCTCCTTTGCAAGCTTTTTATAAGCAAATGCTCCTCTGCAAAATCTATCATAGGCCAAAATAGGTTTCCCATGCGATGGTGCTTCTGCTAATCGTATATTGCGCGGTACTGTGGTGTCAAATAGTAACTTGCCAAAATGCTTTTGCAGTTCTTTTATAACAGCGCCCGATAGGCTAGTCCTGCCATCGTACATAGTTACTATCACGCCTAGTAGTCTCAGGTTTGGATTCAGCGCTGCTCTGACTCTTTTGACTGTATTGAGCAACTGCCCAAGACCTTCTAGTGCATAATACTCAGCCTGTGCGGGTATTAGTAGTAAATTGGCCGCTACTAGTCCATTGATCGTAAGCAGTCCTAATGATGGAGGACAATCTATGATTACGTACTGATAGTCTAGTCCCTCAAGTGCTGTTTTGAGTACAAATTCCCGTCTTGTTCTGCCGCTCAGTTCTAGTTCTGATGCAGCCATGTCTCCACTAGAAGGCAATATATCTAGATTGCTGTATGCTGACTTGATGACACACTCTTGAGCGCTCAATTGCCCGCGCAACACATCATACAGGCTATGCGACAGGGCGCTCTTCTGTACACCCACTCCAGAGGTACTGTTGGCTTGTGGGTCTAGATCTACAAGCAGTACGGATCTGCCAAGTTTAGCCAAATAAGCCGCAATATTTATTGCGGTTGTAGTCTTGCCAACTCCTCCTTTTTGATTTGCAACAGCGATAATACTGCTCACTCACCCTCCGTGTTTTATAGATATAAGTATATCATAACCAAGGACATACACGGTAGGTATTTGGGCTGTTGCATGCCACCAATCAATGCTAGCAATTAATTATTTACAAACACCAAAATATTTGGTACAATACCCTAATCCAACTAAAATAATATTTATGCAAGCAGTAATAGAAACCGGATCAAAACAATATATAGTCTCTGTAGGTCAAACCCTAGAGGTCGAGCTTTTGCATAGCGACAAAAACAAGATAGAGTTCAAGCCACTACTTATAATCGATGGTGATAACGTCAAGGTAGGCAAACCTGTCATAGAAAGTGCTATCGTCAAGGCAGATATCAATCCAGATATTGTCAAGGGTGAAAAACTCAAAATATTGCACTACAAACCTAAAAAAAGACAATCAACCAAAACAGGTCATCGTCAGAAGTATTCACAAATAACTATTACCGATATCAAAGCCTAAAATAGTTACTAGTTACAACCTGGTTTGTTCGTCCCTGTTCTTATTTCATTGAACCAAGTTATAGTATCGTTGAGGCTAGCATTCATAGTCTGATAGTGATCTACTAGTCCTTTTGGATTGTAGGTCTGAACTGCAAATGGACTAGTCGTATACTCCTTGAGGGTAGTTTTGTTGCCAGAGCTACATAGCCTACTATAAGCAGATTTGCTCTGAGTAGGTAAGACAACATTGTCATAAGCTCCGTGATTGATAAGCTTAGGAGTATCGGTCTTGACCGAACCGATCAGATTGGAGTCCATGTCTGAGGCAAATTGTGCATATATAGAATTGTTGGCAATATTTCCTGTTTTAGCGGCATTGATAAACTCTGTCGTATACAGTGCAGATGATCTATTGGCTCCTATGTTGCTAGGATAAAACTGATTAACATTGTCTATACATACATTGGCCACATCAGTATTGAGATTGTTAATCCATTTTGGTAGTAATATACGATCAACAGGGTACTTGCGCTTATACCAATCTTGATAACTACTAATAACAAATGGGCCGAACCAATTGATATTAGCACCATTGGTAATAGCGCTAGTCAATGTCTCGCTCACGCTAGTCACAGGACCAAATCCAACTGCACCGGCTATCTTGATATTTGGTGCGTATTTGGCAGCCAATGCGTCTGCCCAGTAAGCTGCATGCCCTCCTTGACTGTAACCCGCTACAAAAACTGCGTTTTTATCTACATTGCTCTTAGTGATATCTAGGTTATTGAGTGCCTGAATAGAGTCGAGCACCGCCTTGCCCTCTAGCTCACCTACCATATAATGATGCATCCTAGAATCATCACGCATGCCCTCATAGTCGGTGACCACCACTATATAGCCTTGGCTTACGTAGGCTGCCAATTGTGAATCATAATTGGCCCAATTGCGCTTGGTCGGTTGTTCGATACTACTAGCGCAAATATCACCAATCCCGGTAGTGCCCGTCGCAAAAGACATTACTGGTGTCTTTTGCGCGACAGCATTGTCTGGGACATAAACTTTTGCATATACCAAGACTTCATTTGAAGTGCCATCAGATGTATTGAATCGTATAGTTTGTTTTTTATAACCAAAATTAACAGGTAAATTGAACGCTTTGTTGGTTTGTTTGATTTGTGCTAGAGTCTGGGCAGCAGTAAAAGACTGAACCGGTTCAGTAGAGATAATCTTACCGGTTTGTATCTCTGGTGGCTTGGTCAACTCCACCTGCTTCACTGGGGATACGGCTTTGTTGGAATTGTCGAAATATTTTTTCCATACAAAAAACGACAGTGCCGCCATAGCGACAATAAATATCAAAATTACTATTACAACTAACCAAGTTCGATGCTTTTTGGGCTTTTCCATATCTTCATTATTTATTATCTCATGAGTGTCGGTACTTTGCATGGGTTCAATAATCTGATGAGATCTTTTGACTTCAGATTTTCTTACAACAGGTTTTCGGTGTGATTTGTTTACTTTTCTCATACTACACCAGACTCTTATTCATCATATACATATCTACATCAGCAACTAGTTCTGGCAAGATTTTATCCAAGACATAGTCTTGGTGCTCATAGAACTTTTGCTGGTTGTGCGTGACTAGAGAAATAGTATCTACTCCTCTTTTTTTCAAATTTTCTTCAGTGTGCATGAGAAGTTTTTTTCCAAGCTTCTTTTCGCGGATATCAGGGTGTACAAATAGCCAGTACAAGAATCCTTTTTTGTTGAGTGAGTTTTTGTTTTGCGACTGGATACTGCTAAGACTATAGCCAGCCAACTTATTGTCGTAGTAGAGCCCAATATACAGACGTGACGGATTGAGCGCGCCCGCATACATCTTGAATAAATTATTACTATCTAGCACTTGTTGCCTATAGCCACTAGAAAAGTAATTGAAATCTGTCACTAAGGCATCCGAGAAGAGCTTATGTAGATTACTTACGTGTCGCACTGGTATTTTTCTGATTTTTACTTGACTCATCTGTAATAACTCAAATGTTTATCTAGCTAGAGATATAATGCTCAGCCTCTAGGGCGGCCTTACATCCTTCGCCGGCAGCAGTTATTGCTTGGCGATAGCGCTTATCTGACACGTCACCCGCTGCAAATACGCCATCGATCTTCGTAGAAGTGTCGGGATTAGATATCAAGTATTTTTTATCATCAAGATCCAAAACGCCTTCAAACAGTTTGGTGGCTGGAGTATGTCCGATAGCTACAAATAGTCCACCGCAATCTAGCTGGGTTTCTTTGTTGTCTTGAGTATCTTTGAGTACCACACCCTCTACAAAATCATCCCCCAAGACATCCACTACTTCGGCATTGTAAATAATGTCTATTTTTTTATGCTCCTTGACTCGATCCTGCATTATTTTGCTTGCTCTAAATTCGTCTCTTCGGTGCACGATAGTTACCTTGTCGGCAAATTTCGCAAGTGTCAGGGCTTCTTCCATGGCACTATCACCGCCGCCAGCGACTATCACATGCTTACCAGTGAAGAAGAAACCATCGCAGGTAGCACAAGCCGATATGCCCTTGCCCATCAATCTTTGCTCGTTTTTGAGACCTAGCCAATTGGCGCTTGCACCAGTCGCTATAATGACAGTTTTGGACTCAAACACTTCATCACCGACAGATACTTTTTTGATTTTACTATTGAGCTCGACTTTTGTTACAAAGTCAGCTCGAAACTCAGTACCGAATCGTAGCGCCTGAGCTTTCATCTCATCCATCAGCTCTGGACCCATTATGCCATCTTTGAAGCCTGGAAAATTCTCTACTTCGGATGTCAATAGAAGCTGTCCGCCAGGCGTATCACCAGCAATCATAAGTGTCTTGAGACTCGCTCTAGACGTATATATAGCAGCGGTATAGCCAGCCGGGCCTGCGCCGATGATGATAACATCATAAATTGTTTTGGTCTTGCTCATAGGTATTAATTATAGCAAATTTTGAGAGGTAATTTTTGTTATGGTATAATAAAAGTACATAAAAAGGAGAATGACATGGTAGGATTTGTAACAAACATTGAACAGGATACTCTCGAAAATGACAATTTTCGCAAGGTACTATACACAGCCAAGAATATGCAGCTAGTAGTAATGAGCCTGGAAGTAGGTGAGGAAATAGGACTGGAAACTCATCCTGAACATGATCAATTCATCAGAATCGATGCTGGCAGTGCCAAGGCTATTTTGAACGGCGAAGAATCAGAACTCACAGATGGATCTTGTGTAGTCATACCGGCAGGAGTTGAGCACAATATAGTAAACACCGGGGAAAGCAACCTCAAACTATATACTATCTACAGCCCACCAGAACACGCCGATGGCACGGTGCACGCCACCAAAGCCGAAGCCGACGCGGCCGAGCATTAGGATATCAACTTCAACTATTTAGTATTAGTTGTCTGTGATTAAGCAGATAACATACATCTTCGTTATCAGTAGTTCATCTGAAGCATTCTTGAGGTGATACAATAGAATTCTCATGCAAAAACTATCTCATCAACAAGCTCAAGCGATTAGCTCTATAGGCGCTTGGCTCAAAGACAAGCAGCAGCCGTACATCACCCTGGGTGGATATGCAGGCACCGGCAAGACCACAGTGGTATCAGCACTCAGAAAAATACTTAGCGACAATCAACCAGAAATGAAGCTAGCATTTTGCGCTTACACCGGCAAGGCTACTCAAGTACTCAAGAAACATCTCAATCAACACAAGACTCTTAGTCGCAAAGACACAGTATCTACCCTGCACGGCCTGATGTATTATTCCAATTCCAAAGTCGACCAACCAGTCAGTTGGCGCAAAAAAGATAAACTCAATTATGACCTCGTGATAGTAGATGAAGCCAGTATGCTCAGTGAAGACCTATGGCTAGATCTATTGAGTTTCAATATCCCTGTAATTGCCGTTGGAGATCATGGTCAACTTCCCCCTATCAATTCCAGCTTCAACCTCATGGCGGAGCCAGAGTTACGATTGGAACAAATATTTCGCCAATCAGTCGATAGTCCTATCATCAAGCTAGCTACACAGGCTAGAATACATGGAAGTATAGATGTAGGTGATTATTCTCATCAAGTACAAAAGCTCAATCGCGCAGATGCCGAGACGAGTGATAAGGTAGAACAGATACTAAGTAGCTACAATAGCAGTAGCAATCTGGTGTTGTGTGGCTACAATCACACTAGACACAAACTCAACAAATACATTCGTAAACTCAAAGACTTCGATTCGGAAGATCCACAGGTCGGTGATGTGATAGTATGCTTGCGTAACAGTCGAGAAAGTGGACTGAGCAATGGTCAAGTAGGTACTATACGAGCTATAGCCAAGGCCGACAATGACCCCAAGAATGCTTGGTGGTACATCAGCGCCGACTTTGACGGAACTAGTTTTGAGGGCTATGCTCCACGCGAACAATTTCACTCGCTTACTACCATGTCACGACTACCCAAGCGCAAAAAGACCGACTTGATCGGGCTGTTTGACTTTGGTTATGCACTGACAGTTCACAAAGCCCAAGGCTCTCAGGCCAACAAAGTATTGGTGTTTGAGGAAAGATTTTCACAGATGGACGACGAGCAATGGTGCCGTTGGCTTTATACGGCAGTTACCCGCGCTGAAGAAGAACTCTATATTGTGGGGAATTAGCTTCCCCGACTCTCGAATATCAGAAAATGAAATAAATAATTAGCTTCTGTTTCGAGGACCTGTCTGAACCCGAATGCAATTCGAGAGAGTCCCGCAGAAACAGAAATAATTATTATATTGAATGCTTATGTATATGAGCCCGAGTCGGTGGGTTTTGCCTAACTTTTGACCAAACAAAAGTAGGTCGGCCGAAAGGTCGAAAACTTTATATTTAAATTTATTATTTATTTATGTGCTAGCCACACGGGCCTTCTTTGGTTAGCCAAAGAAGCAAAACTACCGACACCATGCTTCACAACAGATGGCTCATAAAAATATCTGCAAGGTATTGTTGCGGGTCTCACTTCATTTAATTCGCTCAAACAAGTCCTCACAATTACCATTTTAGATATCTTTACTTTCGTTCTGTTGCTCGAGGGTCGGGGAATGGAAACTAGTGACAAGATTATTTTCTTTTGCGCTTATTTGGGTCGAGCTCGCGTTTGCGTAGCCTAAGAGATTTGGGCGTAACTTCTAAGAGCTCATCGTCTTCTATAAAATCAATACATTCTTCTAGACTCATTTTGACAGGCGGCATGAGTTGCACTACTCCATCGCTAGAGCTAGTACGCATGTTGGTCAGTTGCTTGCCTTTGCAAACATTTATTTCCATGTCTTCAGATCTGTTGTTGAGCCCTATGATCTGACCTGCGTAGACCTTTTGGCCTGGTTCTATAAAACAAATGCCTCGCTCTTCTACTTTTTGCAGTGAGAAAGCCGTGGCACTACCGGCCTCAAAAGATATGAGTGCACCATTGCGAAGTTGCCGAAGCGCCGGAGCTTGTTGCTCGTATCCTATCATCAGGCTATTGAGTACAGCCGATCCCTTGGTACTAGTCATAAGAGTATTGCGTAGACCAAGTAGTGCTCGAGTAGGTAGTTCATATACTAGCTTAGTAACACCTTTGGCGGATGCGAACTGCTCCTTGAGGGTTGCTCTGCGTGTACCTAGCTCCATCTGTACGGCACCGACGTATTCGGGTGGCACTTCAATGATTAGTTCTTCTATCGGCTCCATAGTTTTGCCTTCTTCTAGCTTGGTAACGACTTGGGGTCGACCTACTTCAAATTCAAAGCCTTCGCGTCTCAATGTCTCAATAAGTACACTTAGGTGTAGCTCTCCTCTACCACTCACCAAAAATCCCACATCACTAGTCTCGAGCTCCATACCTACGTTGGTTTCAAGTTCTTTGGCAAGCCTGTCACCTATCTGTCGACTTGTGCTGAATTCGCCTTCTATACCTTTTACAGGACTGGTATTGGGTCCTAGATATATCTTGAGAGTTGGGGCTTCTACCTCTAGTACTGGTAATGCCTCAGGGTTGTTTTCGTCGGCTACAGTCTCACCTATTTGAGCATCGCTAATACCTGTCAGCTGTACTATGTCTCCGGCTATACCAGACTGCGACTCTACAATCGCAAGACCTTTGCTTACAAATACATTGTCTACCTTGGCCTTGGCCTTGGTGCCGTCTTTTTTGCACAAAGTAACAGTGTCGGCTGGCCTCACTGTGCCACGAGAGATACGACCGATTGCATATTTACCTTTGTAGCTATCCCAACGAAGATTGGTGATAAGCATCTGAAACGGTCCGTCGAGCTCTACCTCTGGAGCTGGTACTTGGTCAACTATAGCCTTGAACAATACTTCTAAGTTACCTTCTGCAGTGGCGTCACTTGGCATCTCTGACCACGCCTTGCCTTCACGACTAATAGAATAATAGATAGGATAGTGCAATTGGTCTTCATGGACAGCTAATTCCAAAAACAAATCCGCAAGTTCTTCTTCTACCTCAGCCACTCTACTGCCGGGCTTGTCTATCTTGTTGATCACAACTATGGGCTTGAGTCCGCCTATCAGTGCCTTTTGCAATACAAACTTAGTTTGAGGCATTGGGCCTTCTTGTGCATCTACTATCAGCAAACAACCATCAGCCATATTGAGCGTACGTTCTACCTCGCCAGAGAAATCAGCGTGACCTGGAGTGTCTATGATATTGATACGATAGCCGTCGTGAACTATTGCAGTGGTCTTGGCAGTAATAGTAATACCTCTTTCGCGCTCCTGATCCCCACTATCCATGATGAGTTCTTGACTCATCTCAGCTTGGTTGTCACGAAAAGTCTGTGATTGCTTGAGCAGCCCATCTACCAAGGTGGTTTTACCATGGTCTACGTGGGCAATGATCGCGATATTACGTATTTTGGTGGGGTCTTGTATCTTGTCTGACATAGTATTTTAAAAAGGGTTTTTAAGTAAAAAATAATAGCGCTTAGCAAATGTAAATGCTCTCGCGCTACATATAATCAATATTATAGCATAGTATAGGTACAAGCACAATACGCGGTTTATATGCTAACAAAAACTAATTATACGAAAAGAGCCCCGAGTGGAGCTTGGGGCTCTCTCGGGGCTAGGTTGCCCATGCGGCAGGTTGTGTCAGCCGACTCGGTATTCGCCGTTGACCAGCACGGTGTTCACCGTGCCGGTCCAGCTGCTTCCGACCTGGAAGTCCTGACCGAGACTGGCCATCCGGTCGACGATGAAGCTGCGGGGATCGGCGCCAGCCTGGGCGAAGCGCCGACTGTTGGTCGACACCATGACACCGGTGATGGTGTCGCGATGGGCACTGCTACCCGCAATGCGGGTGAGGTACCACCGCCCGCTGTCGGTCATCAGGGTGACGATGTCACCGATGTTGACCGAAGCGAGATCGAGGCTCATGCCACGTACTCGCATGGTGCTTCGAGGGTTACTTGGTGTTGGATGTGGCATTGGGCTCCCCCAATGTATGCTCTCGGCGATCCGAGAGACTATTCTAGGGCGATTCCCCAGAATCGTTATTATATTAACATACTATATTATATTTGTCAATAATTTTCTAAAACAACGACTGTTGTTCAAAATCTTTATTTATTACCGTGTCTTTGATATTTATTGAGCCAGATTGGTTGATTGCCAGCAAAAATTCAAATATCTTGACCATCGCATAGGTATCTAGCTCACAATATGCTCGCAGACTCTCCATTAGTTTGGTCTTTTCAGCTTCACTATTCTTGTCTGTATAGACAGCCTCCATCCACAGTCTTTGAGCTGTAGCTCCCTCCGATATATCCATGTCTTTGTAGCTAAGTTCTGGTGCAATTACCGGCAGTACATTCTTGATACTAGCTGAGCCCATGAAATCTTTGTCGACGTACCAGCCTTTCTGGAAAGGTATCATCAGATCTACTATTCGTTCGTTTACAGATATCAAGAAATCTTTGTACTCTGGCATCATACTGGCCATCAGATCATTGCACGATTTTTCAAAACCCTCATACCACACCAGTATACTTCCGCTTTCGCCAATGTCATTTTGAAGTTGTGACAACAAATCTGGCAATGGGTTGGTCTCTAGAGTGTGCAAAAACTCCACGTGCTCTAGATCGGCCTCTGGAGCTCTCAAAATGTGCAATGAATACTGAAATGGGAGTTGCTGATAAGGCCTGAGTCCGTCGAACGGCGGGATAATAGATGCCAATGTCTCATAATCTAGAAAGTAAACGGGATACTCAAGGTTATTGATAAATTTGGTGATTTTATTGATATCTACTATTGGTTCGCCTAGTCGTGTAGCTTCGATTTGTCTCTTTTGCACAGGCTTGAGATGGAAGTCATCAGGAATATCTACAATTGTGCCGATGTGCATATCTTCTAGGTTGCCGAGTTGTTCTGCACTGATTTGAGCAAGATTGTATATAGAGTATTTATCATCAACTGGATTGATGCTCAAAAATATGTCGAGCCATTCTCTATAACCACCGAGCTTTGCGCGTCTCGGTGTCATAT
Organism: Patescibacteria group bacterium; assembly: GCA_030917065.1. Classification (GTDB taxonomy): domain Bacteria; phylum Patescibacteriota; class Saccharimonadia; order CAILAD01; family BJGX01; genus JAUPVL01. The sequence goes on along the minus strand of JAUPVL010000049.1, from coordinate 821 downwards.
CGGGCACATCAGGTTGCGATACAGTATTTACAGCCGATACTACGTTGCGCTTGGTAGATTCTAGCTTGGATCGAACTTGCGTAGTGACATCCTCAGATGCAGTGAGTTTGTCGGTATCGATATCACCATGGCGTACGTAGCTATTATCACAATATATGACAGATACATTGCGGACAGAGTACCCCGCCCCTTCCAGAACCAGTACCTGGAAGGCTAGATCTTCTATATGGTCCGGCTTGACCTTGGTGCTCGATTTGATCTCATATAGATCAAACGTCTTGTCCTCTACTTTTTCTATAACATCTACGATACAAGTGATGCTATACTCGCCCATGTCGGCCTCAAATCGACCTTGTGATAGCACAGTAGCTCCACCCGACAATGCTTGCTGAGTTCTAGCTGGCATATCCAGATACTGCTGGTAGTTTTCAAACCCTACTCTAGTAATGTTTTCAAATCGTTTCTCGGCGTAGCCTTCAAACAGATTACCTGCGTCAAACATGGCTTGTAAGTTGGCATCTGGCTCAGGTAGTTTTTTCTTGTCGTGTCGCTTCAGCCACAGCCAAGCAGGATGTTTGAGAAACATGATGTATTCTGATTTGGATAATTGTATTTTATTCATTTCCGATCAATCATTATTACTTCGCCGATACCGATCTTTCTACGAGCTGGCTTATCTTATGACTATACCCTTCGGTCAGATCATGGCGCGAGTTGGTCTTGTATACTTTGATGTTGTCGTATTTTCTGAGATCCTCTAGATGTTTTGAGATGACCAATATGTCAAATTTACCATAGATAATATCAATAGGTACCTTTAT
>JAUPVL010000048.1 GCA_030917065.1 Patescibacteria group bacterium | reverse complement strand
GAGCGTCGAGTACCTTGTCTAGCTTGGCAGCGGAACCAATGTTGATCTTGATAGATTCTGCTGTGCGCTCTCCTATCTGCAGGCTAAATTCTTCTTTGGCATAAGCTATGATGTCTTCGGTGAGCTCATCACCAGCGATACGAATACTACGACTCGAAACTATTCCACCGAGTGATATCACAGCAACCTCTGAAGTACCGCCGCCTATATCTACTATCATACTCCCGGCAGCATCATGCACGGGCAGATTGCTACCCACCGCAGCAGCCATCGGCTCCTCTATAAGAAAAGCTTGTCTTGCACCGGCATTTGTAGCGGCATCCTCAACAGCTCGCTTTTCTACCTCAGTTACTCCTGATGGAATGCCAATCACTACTCTAGGTCTAGGGAACAGCACAAAACTTTCTTTGTGAACCTTTTCGATAAAATATCGTAGCATTTGTTCAGTAATCTCAAAATCACTCACTACTCCATCCACTAAAGGCCGAGTAGCAATGATGTTGGCTGGAGTCTTGCCTACCATTCGTTTGGCCTCATCACCGATCGCGAGTATTTGTTTGTTCTTGGTATTTATCGCTACTACAGACGGTTCGTTGATAAGTATTCCTTTGCCACGCACGTACACCAAAGTATTGGCAGTTCCCAAATCGATACCAATATCGTGACTAAAATTTCCCAAAATCGAATTAATCATACTCTTAGTGTACCAAGCAAAGCTGCTTGCTACTAGGTGTTATTGGCTCTTTTGTGCGGTCATAAACACAAAGCTACTATCTGCAGTTACAAATGTGTTTAAAATATTAAACCCTGCCGATTGCAGTTCTTTTGTAAGATCTTCCACGTTCCAATACCTAAAATAACGCCTACCGCTCAAACCTTTTTCTCTCCATCCCTCAAAATCGCCAAGCTTCATACTAAAACAAAAAAGTCCTTTAGGTTTGAGGCTCTTGTGTACAGTTCTCAATGCCTTTCGAAATTCTAAAAGTGGGAAATGCAACAGCACTGCATGTGCGTATATAGCCCGATATTGTTCTGATAGTTCGGTGGATAATACGTCGTATTGCTTAGCGGTGTGACCATGTTTATTTAGGTATTCTACAAAAGACTTAGATGCATCACTTCTTTGTACCCTGAACCCAGCTTCTTCCATCACACTAGCGTGTCGGCCCATGGCACTACCTATCTCAAATATCTCGGTGTTTGGGTCAAGTAGCTTCAGGAAATTCTCTACACCTGGCCAATATGCCTCTCGCCTGTCAGTATCTTGAGAATCTTTTCTTATATATTCATCGATATATTTATTGTAACTAGCGATAGTTATTTGATTGATGTCTTGGTGTGGCATGACTGTTACTTGATGATTCCTGCGATTAGCATAAATGCCACAGCATTGTTGATAACATGCACTATTATACCTGGCACTATGCTTTTAAGACGTATGTACATCACACTCAGCACACAACCCAATACAAATGTGTACACCATCACGTTGTATTGACCATGTAAGAGTGCAAATATCATACTTGATCCTGCTATACCAAAAATCCAACCAAATCGTTTGGTGATGGCCGGCAGTATAATGCCTCTGAAATACAGCTCTTCAATAATAGGCACTATCACCACAGTAAAAGCAAAGCTTACCCATAGTCCTGCTCCCATTCTACCAAATTCAAACCCCACGTCTTGAGATTGGTTGACGTCTATACTTGGAGCTATCATCACTAGTAGTACAAATGCGATACTTACTAGTATCAAGAATAATACTATACCGCCCAATATGTAGCCGACAGCCCTTAGCACAGGAAATTTTCTGATACCTATATCAGACATCTTGAGCTTGTATTTTTTTATCAACCAAGTTATCAGGCCTATCTCGGTAATTATCATGACGGCTGAGAGCACGCTAGATATTGTAGGGTCATCGTTTCTGATAGCCTGACGAATACCCTCTGGCAATATGCCAAATCTAGATAGTGCTATCAATACCGCGTAAGCCAATACCGGTATCAAAAAGGTCAAGAGTAGTATCTTCAAGACATCTCTGACGCCCCAAGGCACTTTTGCAATAGCAATATCTTTTCGCATAGATGATGTCACTAGAGAAGTTTAGAAATGTCGGAAATACTTATGATGATCATTAGGCCTATCAGGGCCACAAATCCAATGATATGAACGAAGTTTTCTTTTTCGGGAGTTATCTTGAAGCCTATTTTTTGCAGTATGAGTATAAACTGTCTGCCACCATCAAGCGCAGGCAATGGCAATGCATTGATAACAGCCAGACTCAGTGATATAGACGCTATAAACAACAGTATAAAACGTGGGCCGAATTTCACGACCTGTGAAAACACCGAAACGATACCTATAGGACCTGCTACCTGCTCACTAACTTGTCCGCGTGTAAAGATGCCAAGTATCAGATTTCCAAACGCAGCGAGTGTTGCTAGCACTAGCATGCCCATGAGGTAGAGCGCGGCAAAGGGTGCTGCCCACCAGCTATAGCGCTGTAAGCTTATCTGTTGTGCACTTATCCCGAGTATCCCCGCTTGTTCGTCTGTCCCCAAAGTTACGTTATATTGTTTGATTGTGCCATTTTGCTTAACTGTTATTTCTACAGTCTTGCCGGGATTTTCTTTGGTAAACGACCTTAGTTCGTCATTGTCTTTAAAAGTCTTTGAATCAATCGTTATAAGATTATCCCCTTGCTTGATACCGGCTTTTTCTGCTGCGCTATTGCCTGTCACGTTTAGCACAGTGAGCTCGCTAGTACCGACTGTCTCAGGCTGGATCGGACCAAAGCTTGGTAGTTGTTGTCCGATCGGAGGTATGCCTATCCATAATAGTAGTGTAAAGATAGCATACGCAATCAAGAAGTTGACGACTACACCAGCCATGATAATCTTGGTCTTAGATCTAAAACTAGCACTCGCAAAGCTACCCTTACCTGTAACCGAACCATCTTCTCCTCGTAGCCTCACAAATCCACCTATTGGCAGAGCATTGATACTATAGATGGTGCCGCCTCTTTTGCGGTAAAAAACCTTTGGTGGAAACCCTATACCGAACTCATCTACCTTGACACCGTTGCGTCTTGCGGTAGAGAAATGTCCGTATTCGTGAGCTATTACTAGTAATGAAAATACTACTATGACTCCCAATATACTCAGTATGGTCACTATCATGATCCAAACCTTCTTTTGCGATTGGTATAGTCACTGAGTACATTGTCCAGATCAGAGTCGTTGAAGTCCGGCCACAACTTATCTATAAATGCCAGTTCCGAGTAAGCACTATCCCAGAGCAGGAAGTTACTCAGACGTTTTTCACCGGATGTCCTCACTATCAAGTCTGGTTCCGGAATATCGGCAGTATATAGATGTTTTTTGATAGCATTTTCGTCTATATCATCAGGTTTAGTACCATCACTGACTATTTTTTTGACGGCATCTACTATTTCACTTCTACCACCGTAGTTAAAACACCCTATGAAGGTACCTGCTGTATTGTGCCTAGTGAGTTCTTCGGCTTTCTCGATGGATTTGACGAGTTTCTTATCCAGCTTATCACGTGAGCCAACAATCAACAGACGAACATTCTTGGCATGAAGCTCCTGAGCATCCTTGAGTATCACCCTGAGAGTAAGACTCATCAGATATCCTACTTCATCGCTACTTCGTTGCCAGTTCTCTGTAGAAAAAAGATAGCAACTCATGTAAGAGATGCCTTTTTCCCAGCAAGATTCAGCGATTTTTTTGAGATTCTTGTACCCGGCTAGATGACCTTCGATTGTTTTGAGTCCGTGCTGTTTAGCCCAACGTCTGTTACCGTCTAATATAAATCCGATGTGCTTTAAGGGTGGTTGGTTCGTCATACAAGTTTTTTAGGTTTGGAGAAGTTCGGATTCTTTGTCGGATATGGTCGAGTTGATTTGTGTTTGGTATTTTTCCAAAAGACTTGTTACGTCTTTTTCTATTCTGGTGAGTTCATCTTGCGAGATAGACTTGGCTTTTTCAGCCTTTTTGGCATCATTGATAGCTTCATGTCTAGCATTGCGCAGACTGATATTGGCACTTTCGGCTTTTTCACGTACGAGCTTTACCATCTGATTGCGAGTTTCTTCGCTCATGGTAGGCACATTGATACGAATCGCCCTGCCATCACTGCTAGGGTTGAGTCCTAGGGTCTGGTTTTCTGAGATAGCCTTCTCTATAGCACTAATATTACTGTTGTCCCAAGGCTGTATTTGGATGGTTTTGGCGTCCGGCGTAGTTATAGTAGCGATCGTCTTGAGCGGCGATTCCTGCCCATAGACATTGACCTTGATAGTATCTACTAGCCCTGCATTAGCTCTGCCAGAACGAACCCCGGTGAGTTCTTCTTGCAAATGCTGTAAGGCAGCTTGCATTTTAGATTCGGCTGTTTTTAGATATTGAGCATCCATATATTTATTCTATTATACCCTGCATGGCAAATACCACCTATTTAGCTTAGATATTTGATTTATTCGCCCAGCTCCAATCGAGAGAACTTTCTAATCACAATGTTTTCGCCCAGTTTGCCGATGATTTCCTTGGTAATATCTTCGATTGTTTTGTCAGGATTTTTTACAAATGGTTGATTGTATAGACATACTTCTTGATACCATTTTTGCAATTTACCTTCGATTATCTTGTCTGCAAACTCGGCTGGCTTACCACTGCTAGCTACTTCTTTTTTGATAATGTCTGTTTCTTTTGCTAGTTCTTTTTTGTCGACACCATCTACGTCGACATAGCTAGGGTTGCTAGCTGCGATATGCATAGCAATGTCACTAGCAAACTCCTTGAAGTCATCAGTACGAGCCACAAAGTCAGTTTCACAATTGATTTCGACTAGCACACCTATCTTGTCACTGTGCACATAGCTCTTGATTACACCAGCGCTTGCTATGCGATCAGCCTTCTTGCTAGCTTTAGCAATCCCCTTGAGGCGCATGATCTCTACGGCTTTATCAAAGTCACCTTTGGCTTCTGTGAGAGCAGCCTTGGCATCCATCATACCGGCACCTGTAGCTTCGCGTAGTTTTTTGATATCTTCTATTGAAATACTCATATATTATTCCTCCAAGTTACTTTCTTCGGCTTTGGCTTCTTCAGTAGCTGCCTTGGCCTTGTATTCGGCAAATCCTTTTGCACAAGCTCCAGCGATCTTAGAAGTGATCAGATCTACAGTCTTGATTGCATCGTCGTTGGCAGCAATAGGATAATCAGCCAGCTCAGGGTTGGCATTGGTATCTGCAATTGCAATGATAGGCAGTCCAAGCTTACGAGCTTCCAATATAGCAATGTCTTCTCTCACCATATCTACTACAAATATCGCTGCAGGAAGTCCATGCATCTCACGTACACCATCAAATGTACGGGCAAGTTTGCGCATTTGTTCTTCAAGAAGTAGCTTTTCCTTCTTGATAGTACCAGCAAAGTCGTTTTCGGCTTGCTGAGCTTCGAGTTTTTTGAGTCTTTGGATACGCAGCTTGATAGTATCTAGATTGGTAAGCATCCCGCCTAGCCATCGATG
>JAUPVL010000047.1 GCA_030917065.1 Patescibacteria group bacterium | reverse complement strand
CTTGGTTAAATCAGATATAAAGTATATAATTAAGATGAAATTACTGATGTAGCGCCTGAAATTATTATTCAATCTTAAAAACTATATTACATGCACAGATTAACAAATCTATCGAGAGGTAAGAAATTCTTAGCTGCTCTTATTGGCATAATAGGAGTTGTTTTGGTGACTCTCTTCGCTATAAGAATAGCTTACATAGGTAGAGTGATGCCGGGTGTAACAGCTAATGGTGTGTACCTAGGTGGATTGAGTACTCAAGATGCTATCAAAGAGCTCAATACCCAGACTGAAGCATACAAATCTCAACCTATCGAGGTAGTGGCTTTGGGTCACAAACAGACTATCTCGGCTGAGCAGTTTGGTGTTGAATACGACAATACTAATGCAGTACAGATGGCAATGGAGGCCACTAGAGAAGGTTGGCCACACCAAAGAATTATTGATCAATTTGTATATCTCATAGGTCAAGGACAGCCTATCACAAGTGTAGATTTTGATAATAATAAACTATCAAGCGTATCGGTAGACATAAACAGTAAAGGAGCAAAGGCTGTCAAAAATGCTCAGTTTGCCCTTCAGGATGGTGGTCTTGTAGTAGAAGAGAGTCAACGCGGTAATAGACTAGACTATCTAAGGCTACCTGGAGCGCTTGCCAATCACTACGGGATGCAGCAAAAAGATGTATTTGTAGTACCTGCCTTGGCAGTCGACGCCCCCCTAAATACATCCATACTAGAGAGTCAAAAAAACATCATCGCTCCGTTTGAAAAACAACCCTTAGTATTGTCTTATGGTGCAAAATCTTGGTCGATCGATACCAATACCATCATCAGCTGGCTTACCTCTTCATCATCCAATCAGCCAGTATTGAAGAACATATTAACTGCACAGTATTCCCTCAAAAAGCCGGTCGATACTTTGTACTATGACAAAAAGTCTGTAAGTGATTTTATAAGTACCTTGTCCAACCAGATAAACGTCACTCCTATAGATGCTCAACTCACAGTCTCGGGTGGTCGAGCAACCGTATTTCGAACTAGTCAGGACGGTAGAACTCTGGATGTAGCCAAATCTACTGAGGAAGTAATGACGAAGCTCAATAAAGGTGAGAATACCCCTACTACATTGGCTGTTAGCCTTACCAAGGCTGAGGTAAACGATGAAAATATCGATAAGCTTGGGATTAACGAATTGATATCTGAGGGAGTTTCGTATTTTCCAGGATCTCCAGCCAATCGAATCCAAAATATTCGAGTAGGAACAAGCAAGTTTAGTAATCTGTTGATAAAACCCGGTGAAGTGTTCTCGTTTAATAAATATCTAGGCGAAGTAAGTGCTGCTACTGGATATGCTGAAGGTATAGTAATACTAGAAAACAAAGAAGAAAAACAATATGGTGGGGGTCTTTGCCAAGTTTCTAGTACAGCATATAGAGCTGCGCTACTTGCCGGATTACCTATACTTTCACGTACCAACCACGCCTTCGCTGTGAGTTACTACACTGAACCATATGGGGTGCCTGGTGTAGATGCTACTATTTATTTGCCTTACCCCGATATGCAATTCCGTAACGATACAGGTAGTCATATACTCATACAAACTGAGTTGATAGGAACAACACTCAAGTTTCGGTTTTATGGCACTAAAACTAAGTCTGGAGTAATACGAGGCCCATACTTTATATCAGGCGATAATGATCATACTAAGCCATCACAAACGGTATTCTATAGAGATGTGTTAGATCTAAATGGTAATGTCATAAAGACCGATACTACGACTACTTCTTACAAGTCCTCGTTAGACTTTCCTCTAGTAGTCAACTAATTTTACACAGAGTTTAACTCTTCTCTCCCGACTCTCGAATATCAGAAAGCGAAATATATAATTTGCTTCTGTTGCGAGGACCTGTCTGAAGCGAAGCGAGTCCCGCAGAAACAGAAATAATTATACTATTGAGTGCTTATAGATATGAGCTCGAGTCGTCAGTTTTTGGCTCGTCTTTTTGCTGACCAAAAAGTGAGTCGGCTGAAAGGCCGAAATTATTTATAACTAATTATTTTATGTGCTTGCCGCACGGGCCTTCTTTGGTATCCAAAGAAGCAAAACTACCGACACCATGCTTCACAACAGATGATTCTTAAAGATATCTGCAAGGTATTGTTGCGAGTCTTCTTTCTGGGATAATCCAGAAGCGTCAAACAAGTCCTCACAATTACCTTTTTAGATATCTTTACTCATGTTCTGTTGCTCGAGGGTCGGGGAAAAACATTATTTACCGATGCAGAAATTTGAGAATACTTCGTCTATTATTTCCTGAGTAGTTTCTTCACCGGTGATTTCGTTGCAGATAACAATAGATGACTGCACCTCTACTGCTAAAATATCTGATGGTGTTTTGTTCTTCAACTTACTAGCTATGTCGTTGAGTTTGGAATCAAGCTTTTTGAGTAGTACTATTTGTCTGTTAGTGAGGAGTTTGAGGTCTGATTGATTACTAGACTTGTTTGAATTGTGACTGATTATCTCTTTTAGTTGTTTAATGCCATGTCCTGTCTTTGTAGAAATGTCTATAGACTTGTAACCATCAAAAAAAGTATTTTTGGAAGGCTGTTTGTGTTTTGTAATAGGCTTTATATCTGATTTGGTGAATACTACCAAACAATTTGATACATCTAGATATTTGACAATATTATTGTCCTCTAAGAATTGCTGTGTTTGTACGAGGCTATCTGGCTCGACTAGTATCAGTACAAAGTCGCTATTTTTGATCTCCTGTAACGTTCTTTTGATACCGAGCTTTTCTACTTTGTCTCTACTACTATGTAGGCCTGCTGTATCGGTTATCTGTATGATTGAATCGTTGAGCATAATAGGTTCAGTGATAGTGTCTCTGGTAGTGCCAGCTACCTCAGTAACGATAGATCTATCATATCCCACTAGCTTATTAAGTAGAGTACTCTTACCGGCGTTTGGTAGACCAATAAATACAACATGAAACCCTTCTCTAACTACCGCTAGGTTGTCACTTCCTTCTAAAAGTTGATTAACCTTATCTCGAATGCCATCTATCTTACTTTGTGTAGTAGAGTCTTCTTGAGCCTCAATATCTTCTTCTGAAAAATCTAATGTAGCAGATAGATGTGCAGCGGTACTGAGTAATTCAGACTTGATATTTAAGATATTTCTAGAAAATTCTCCAGCCAGTTGCTTGCTTGCTAGACGCATCATACGGGCATTACTACTAGAGATAAGTTCTGAAACAGCCTCGGCTTGTGACAAATCAAGCTT
>JAUPVL010000046.1 GCA_030917065.1 Patescibacteria group bacterium | reverse complement strand
GTGCCGTCTGGCCGGAGTTCTTTGGCATTATTGGCTCTAAACATCTTGGTAAACAATCGATTTTTGACCTTTTCCGGTACACCGATGCCGTTGTCTTTGACTAGAAATACAGCATGTTGGCCGTCTAGCTCTAGACTGACATTTACTTCACCTCCGCCTTTGGGCGGTTGAGAATAATGTATAGCGTTGTCTACCAAGTTCATGATGACTTGACGAGTCTTGTTCTCATCTAGTCGTATCTCTGGAATACTAGATTTGGGCGGAACATAATTGAGTTTTACATTTTTGGCCTGAGCGATATTTTGGAGTTGTGCTATTTCTTGATCCACTACTTTGGCAAGATCAATACTAGCTACTTCTAAGAAAAATCGATTGGCATCCATACGACTGATATTGAGTAAGTCGTCTATGAGTCGGGCCATACGATTGGCGCCGTCGAGCGCCAGTTGTACAGGCTCTTTTTGCTCTTTGGACAGTTTACCGAAGTCACCCTCATCAAGCATGCTAGCATATCCTTTGACAGTCGTAAGTGGTGTGCGGAGTTGATGAGACGCCATAGATATAAATTCGTCCTTGGCCTGATCTAGTATTTTGAGCTGGTCATTGGCGCTTTTGAGCTGGGCTGTGCGCTGACGTACTCTCTCTGCCAATGTCTCACTAAAGAGTTGTATTTCTTTATAGCTCAAGGCATTTTGCACAGCCACACTTAGCTCACTTCCGATGATTTCTAATACTTTGATATCTTCATTGGTGTATATATCTCCACTCTTTTTATTGGCCAAGAGTAGATAGCCCATAAATCTATCACCGGTCTTGAGTGGCAAACTGATGCTGATACCATACTGGCTCATTAGCTCTTTTCGCTCACCAGTCTGAAGTAGGTCATAGACACCCATAGCTCGGCCGAGTTTGCGTAGCTCCTTTTGTGTTATTTCATTACCGTTTTTCTTGAATATATTGTTTTCATAAAATAGTTGCTTCTCGCCAAATACTACTATTTCCCCCTTTTCTATCTTCATTTCCGTACAAAGTTCTTTTATTACCTTGCTAGACAATTTGTCTAAGTCTATTTCACTAGCCATAACTTGACCTATTGAGTTAATCAGCTGTTGAGCATTGTACTTATCTCTATAGAATATTGCATTGGTTATTCGTTCAAAAAATTTCTTTATAGGTGCGTATGTGAGTGCTAATACCACGGCAAGTATTGCGTAGAATGTCTCCTTGAGTCCCACTGGCCAATTCTTAATTATAAGATTTGATAGATTGAATGCAACCAGTGAGTATATAGTGACTATGAGGCCAATCGAAAGTATATATGTTAGAGATCTTGCTACGACTAGTTTTATATCAAACAGTCTGTGCCTAATAATCACATAGGCAAAGCCCATAAATAATATCATAGTAGATGGAGCTGTTAATAACGGGCCAATACCCTGATACTGTAAGAATAAAGGAAGAGTATTGATTATTAGTATGTTAATAAATGCATAAAAAATGGTGATGTATATAATAAATCTTATCTGATTTCTTTGCTGTAAGTCTGATTTACTAATCTTCCTGGCAAGTATCACAAGCGAAGCAACTATCATTACAACTAAGTAAATCTCCTGGACATAGTACAGTATACCCACTGAGTCTAGGTCCGCACCGAACCCTGTGATTACGATTGAAGATATCATATAAGGGGTATATGCGAGGATACTAAGTATCGTAGATATAGAAAAAATAATCGCTATTTGTAACTTTGGAGTTTTGTTAGGGCTGGAAGGAAAGTATTTGGCAAGTAGATAAAGGCAAAAACCAATATAATTGGTTGCAACTATTGCGGTTCGTACCGCGACAAGCGATACGCTAGGTGACCTTACAATATCTGCAATGCCCAGGGATGCTACATACACAAACCCCAAAAATATAAATGCTGCAAAAATTCTGTTCTGCACGCTCTTTGGGTTTTTCAAATAAACGACTAGCGCGAGTATAAGGATCAGAATGCTTGAGACAATATAATTTATTAACTGAATATTCATAATATTATTATGCTTATTATATATGTAAATGAAGACCCCGCACAAATACTTCTGTGCGGGGTCGTCCCGATCAATTCCTTGGCGCTGCAAGTAGATCGTCGGGGATGCCCTCCGTGAACCATGCGTAAGACGCAGGGTCCTTGAGGGCTAGTTTCTGTTCGACTTCCGAAAAGACATGGATGAAGGGTGCGCAATCCCAACCATGGAAGCCTACTTCGCCAATCTGACGACAGGCGAAGTGCAGGTGATCGTTCAGAAAGGCGGCGGTTTCTGGCTCGGTGATCACCGACATTGCAGTCAGGCCTCGAAGCCTTCCGCTCCGGTAGCAAGCTCGGATGAGCTCAACACCTACGCCAGAGTGGCGGAATTCTTTCTCAACGGCCTGTGTGCCGAGCTCTTCGAAGGACTTCTCCATGTTCATCCACTCGTTGACATCCCACACTGTGCACTCTGAGAGTGAAGGTGGAAGCAAGGGAGACTGGGTGATGAGCCTCAGGGCACCGATGCAGACACCATCTTCTGTGAAGGCGGCGAAGACCCTGCTCTGAGCGTCGAAACGCCCGTAGTCGTAGGGATAGCCTTCTTCTTCGAAGATTCTTTTCTCGAGCTGAATTGCTACATCACGTTCTTCACCGCTTACTTCTCTCACTGTTACGTTCATGTCACACCTCGGTAGGGTTCGTCGATTTATTGAGCTTGAAACGCGAGAGAACCTTCTGGTAGGTCTCCCACCACTTCTCCATCCAGTCATCGTTCTTGACCTTGTGTAGGAAAAGCGATGTGGTGACGATGGGCAATACGACAGTAAATGCATACCACTGCCAGGACATGCCCGTACCGCCTACAAGTAGCACGTATGCGTAGGGAGTAACAGTCGCCAGACGATTGCTCCATACGCCACGTCGCATCCTTGTGCGATCTTTTCTGTGCCATCCACTCACCACCCACCACATGGTGTAGTACCAAAGTGGCCAAGTAATCAGATAGAGGGCTACGAAAACTCGCGGGTTGACACCATAACTTCTGGCATCGTCCGCGAGACTCATTACGAAGGTCTCGGCAAAGTGCCAGAGTCCTGCAAAAAATTCGAAAATCGAACTCATGGCATTGCCTCCTTTTGGGGAAAATCGGATAGAAATCGAATATCTCAAGGAACTGCCACTATTGTACCATATATATATGAATAAATCAAGTTTATTATTTATCAGTATTTGATATAATACTATCTATATATGACGAACAAGATTGATACAGAAGAATCCCGCAAAAAAATTGGCTTTGTAAAAAAACTATCTGACTGGAACAGACAACCTGCTATTTTTGATGATCACACCCTCAAGATAGATGGACACCCGGTAATGGAAGACTGGGAAGATGGCTATATGAAGAAACTAGCAGATATTACTACCTTCAAAGGTGGTGATGTTTTGGAGCTAGGATATGGCATGGGAATATCTACTAGATACATCCAAAACAATAAATCTGTCAAATCGCATCATGTAGTAGAATGTCATCCCGATGTAGTTATAAAATGTATCAATGATTTTAGAGAAGAGATCAATGAAAGTAAGATGCACGTACTCAGTGGATTTTGGCAGGACATCACACCCAAGCTAAAAGATGGCAGTTTTGATGGTATATTGTTTGATACCTACCCACTTACCGAAGAGGAAATACACTCAAATCACTTCTGGTTTTTCGAAGAAGCATACAGACTACTTAGAAAAGGTGGTGTACTCACCTATTACTCTGATGAGGTCAAGCAAATATCTAGTAACCACATGCTCAAGCTCAAGACCGCAGGTTTTCATGAGATCAATTTTGAAGTTTGCAAGGTCAACCCTCCAAAGGATTGTCTGTACTGGCAAGACGACACTATCGTGGCACCAATAATTATCAAGTGATTAGTTGATAAAATAAGCTTCGGGTGGAGCAAAACCATTGAATGAATTCGCAAGAGCTATGGAGTAAGCTCCAACATCTTGGAAATACAACTTATCACCTACTGTGAGTTGTGATGATAGCCTCACATCTCTCATCATCGTATCTATACTATCGCATGTTGGTCCTGTGATAGTGTATTGCGTTGTCTTGGTTTTATCATTATCTTTTAACTCGGAGGTACTGACTTCAAATCTCATCGATGTCTGACTCTCTAATGTTTCAAATAGACTATTGTATGCTCCAGCATCCATGAAAAGCCACATGTTTCTACCTCTTTTGATACGAGCTATCACTGAAGATACCAGTACTGCAGAGGTTGCTACTATTGCTCTGCCTGGTTCAATTACAAGCTGAACATGATAAGGCACGTAGGTCTTTATGGCTTTATTGATAACCGCACATATATCATTTATTGAGGGAGCTGGTTCTGTGTATTCGATAGGAAACCCTCCACCTATATCAAGCATTTTTATCTTGATGTTATTTTCCAATAGTATATTCATGACATTAGCTGCAGTTCTAATGGCATAAGTCCAAGTACTTTTGGACACGGCCTGTGATCCTATATGAAAAGTCAGACCAAATACTTCTAATCCGATTTTTTGAGCATACTCCATGAGCTCCAAAGCACTATCGAGTTTTGCGCCGAACTTCTCAGACAATGAAAATCTACTGCCGTGTTCTGAAACGAATATTCTAAGATAGACCTTGGATCTAGGTGCAACCCTGCTGATTTTGTCTAGCTCCGATAGACTATCAAACGCAAACCTATCTACTCCGTATTCGTATGCTTCTTTTATGAATTGTTCAGATTTGACTGGCGCGCTATACAATATATCTTTTGGTGATACTTTGAGTTTCACTAGTTGTTTCAGCTCATTGGAGCTAGCTATCTCAAATCCAGACCCATGCATGTGTATGGTTTTAAGAACTTCTGGGTGTGGATTTGATTTCATTGCATAATGGATACTGACATCAGGTAATAGGTTTCTGAATTGATCGATATTGGATTTTATCTTATTCCTATCAAAAACATAATACGGGGTCTTGTATTTCAAATTGTCTAGATATTGATTATCTAGCTTAGTTTCTTTGTTGGTATTGCTCGTCTTCATATAAAGGGATTATATGTAATTCGTGTCGAATAGTCGAATATTTATCATCAATCACTGTGGGATAAATCTATTATTGCTTTTTTGCTGTCATTTTCACTAGCTTTATTCAATTTCGTATGACCACAAGTCTGACATGCGTGTTTGAGTGTATATTTATCGCCTTTTACACTTTCTAAACTTGGCAGCATAAGCCCTTGGCAACCACATGCCCTATCGCCAGGATTATTGTCTACATGCTTTGACCAAAGGCATTCGGGACAGTGATTGGTATAGCCATCGCCTTCTACATGCTTACCACATTTTTCACATACAAAATCTTCTGTGACTTTTATAAATCTTTTAGTCATGGTTAGTAAGCTTTGGCTAGTACAGTCACATCCGGGTTGCTAAATGGTGTACAGCGCACTGTGATTCCATGAATCTTTTTGAGCTTGTCTTCTAGCTCAGCCGTTACATCAAAACTAACTTCTGCAAATTTGTTGGCCTTGATAGCCTCGACAGCTTCTTCTTCTGTAGAACATTTGACTGTGTTGGACTCTCTGAGGTTTTTGCTTTTGTCCAACAATCTTGATTGCATAGATTCCAGTTCTTCTACGACAGTACTCTTGATATCAGTAATCTCGACTGTCTTCTTCTCGCCAGTATCACGTATCACAAGTATTGCTTGTTTGGATTCTATGTCTCTAGGGCCTATTTCAACTCGTATAGGAACGCCACGTTTTTCCCAGCCGTACAATTTTTCGCCTGTGCTGATGTCTCGGTCGTCTACGAGCGTAGGCTGGTCCAGTTCTTCGGCAATATCGTTAGCAGCACTTTCAACGTCTTTATTGACCCCACCTACGGTCGTAATGACTACTTTGAGTGGTGCGAGGTTGGGCGGTAGTACTAGTCCCTTGTCATCGCTGTGAGTCATTATCAGCCCGCCGATAGATCTAGTGCTCATCCCCCAACTAGTTTGCCAAACAGGTTTTTGTTCACCGTTTTCATCTGAATAATAAATATCAAAAGCTTTGGCAAAATTATCACCGAGATTGTGAGAGGTAGCAAATTGCAACGCCTTGCCGTCTTGCATCATAGGCTCTAAGGTGTAAGTCTTGTGTGCGCCAGCAAATCTTTCGGCCTCTGATTTCTCACCAGCAAGTACAGAAATAGCCATGACGTCTTCAGCTACTTGCTGATAAATTCCTAGTGCGAGCTTGGCAAATTCATCGGCTTCGTTTGCACTAGCGTGTGCAGTGTGGCCTTCTTGCCACAAAAACTCCGTACTTCGCAAGAATAGTCTTGGACGAAGCTCCCATCGTACTACATTGTTCCATTGATTGGTGAGTAATGGCAGATCTCGATAGCTTTGTATCCATCGTGAGAAACTGTCATACATTATTGTCTCGCTTGTAGGGCGTACTATTAGTTTTTCCTCTAGCTCTTTGCCGCCTGCGTGAGTCACTACAGCAACTTCAGGGGCAAATCCTTCGATATGATTCTCTTCTTTTTTGAGTAAACTTTCGGGTATAAAAAGCGGGAAGTATAGATTTGGCACACCAGCAGAACGGATGCGCTTATCTAACTCGGACTGGATGTTTTGCCATATCGCATATCCATATGGCTTGATGATCATGCTGCCTTTGCTTGGCCCGTTTTCGGCCAGATCAGCAGCACTAATCACATCTTGATACCACTGCGGGAAATCATTCTCTCGAGTAGTAATGTTTTTCTTTGTAGAAACTCCGGAGCGAAGCAGATAGTCAAATTCTTTGGTTTTCATAAAACTATTTTATCACGAAATAGATTTTAATCTGTTAATAGCAGTGTCTATAGCGAGAGTTTCTTGTTTGCCGGTTTGCATATCTTTGAGTTCTACTGAGTTACTTTTAACTTCCTCATCACCTATTACTACCACAAATGGTATATTCAGCTTGTCGGCATATTTGAATTGTTTTTCGGGTTTTTGACCATCCAAGTCGACTTGAGTTTTGATGCCATGCTTGCGAAACTCTTGAGCAGTCTTTAGAGCTAGCTCTCGACTACTTGAACCAAAATTAACAATATACAATTGCACAGGCTGTATGTTTTTACCAAGTAAACCGGCTTCTTGAACCAATGCAAAGAGCCTACTAAGACCGATCGATATGCCTACTCCGGGCAAGCTAGTTTTCGTATAGTACTCTGCCAGATTGTCGTAACGACCACCCGAGCAAACACTGCCAAACTCTGGATACTTCTCAAAGACTGTTTCATAAACTGTACCGGTGTAATAATCTAGTCCTCGAACTATTCTGAAATCAATAATATATTTGGATGGATCAACCCCAAGTGCTTCAACTTGCTCAACAAGCTCGTACATACTTGCTAGCCCTGATGAGAAAGTTTCGTTTTTGATGGAGAGTCCACGTAACTTATCAAAAACCTCAGCTGTGGTGCCGGTGGTATTTACGAAGTTAATAATCTGGGCACTATCATCATCCCCACAACCTGCAGATTTTAGAAGTTTGATGACTTCATCCACACCGATTTTTTCTAGCTTGTCGATAGCGTGTAATATGTCACTAGTTTTGGCCTGTAGTCCAATAGCTTCCAAGAAGCCACTTATAAGCTTGCGATTATTAATTCGCACCGTAAAATCTCCAAGGCTAAGGGCAGTAAACACATCGATAGTAAGCGCTACGAGCTCGGCATCGTGACCGACAGAGCTTGAGCCGATAATATCAGCATCACACTGGTAAAACTCACGGAAGCGACCTTTTTGGGCTCGTTCAGCCCTCCACACTTTTTGCATCTGATAACGTCTAAATGGAAAACTGAGATCATTCTCGTGCTCGGCTACAAAACGCGCCAATGGCACTGTAAGATCATAGTGAAGAGCATACTCTTTATCTCCCTTGCTGAAACGATAGACTTCATTTTCTGTTTCACCTCCACCTTTGGCTAATAGCACTTCTGCTAGCTCAATAGCAGGAGTTTCGACAGGCAAAAACCCATACAATTCGTAAACACTTCGAATAGTATCAATCATATTTTGTAGCTGTGCTTGCTGTTGTGGTAGGTACTCCACAAAGCCTGATGGGCGTCTGGCTGTTACTTTTTTCATAATACTTATTATCACCTACATCTGGTAAGAGGTCAATTGACGCTAATGGTTATTCTATTTGCTGTACAAAACTCTGACCATCTTCAGTGATACACCTAGCAGGATAACTCTCCTGTATTCTATTGCCGGCGGCTGCACATTCGTCAAAATTTGTGATTTTATCATTAATACTTTGATCGGTCTTGGCGTTACTCATAAGTAACCAAATAGAGAATATCGCAAGTAGGGCGAAGATTATGACTGCTATTATGACAATTGTTTTTTTATTCATTGTTGAGTCACCGGCTTAGCTACTACTACCACTCTACCGTCAGCGCTACCACCTTCGGTGCAAGTATATATCGTCATGATTGGTGTATCGCTCTTGTCTTCGATGTTGGTCTGACTAGGATCTATGGAAAATACGCTATCAACTTTGTAGTTGTAATCTTTGGAGTTCCATCGCACCGTTACTTCATCGCCTACCTTTACGTCTTTGAGGTTGTAGAAATATGATTTTTCACTGACTTGCCAAGGAGTATAGGCCCATACAAAACTGTGACCACTGAGTATGAAGTTACCACCAATCTCGGGATTGCCTCTTTCTGGAAAGCGATGCCAAGCTCCGTTTTCTAGCTGTTCTTCACCGCCTTCGAGTATCTTGGTATTGATACCGACACTTTGGATTTGTAGTTGATTCTCATTACCTTCCAAGCTTTGGTTGTAGCTCTTTTGTAGCATCGAGAATAGCTTGGGTGAAAACAGCATGAATAGCAAATACAAACCAACTATTATGGAGCATACGGATATTGTAGTGATAGCAATTCTAGAAAATCTTTTATTTGAAGCCATACAACTATTTTAGAAGCCTATTTACTACTGCCAGCCAACCACAACCCCACACCACCAGTAGTAACAACTAGTAAAGAGATAAGTAGAAGTAAGTATGAACTATGTCCGGTAGAAGCTAGAGTCTCAGTAGTAGGAGTAATACTGCCACTAGGTACAAGGTTACCTTCTACTAATGCACCAAACTCAC
>JAUPVL010000045.1 GCA_030917065.1 Patescibacteria group bacterium | reverse complement strand
TTAGTAATAGTCTCTATGACTAAACTATGCTCAGATTGCATATCCTCGATATCGTCTATTCTGTCTAGGATATTTTGGTGAGCTAGTCCAGCCGATCTACCCAGAGTATAAGCACTCCAGGTATGGAACTGCGTTTGTTTGGGGTCTTGGGTGCGAATGACTCCGATGATCTCACCCAATTTGTCGAGATCTCGAGTAGAGAAAACTCCCGATATTACAAAGAATTTACCCCTTTTGTCGGTAAGCAATGGCCTTGCGAGGCATCTCTGTGCAAACAGCACCTTGGATCTTAGAGTGATACGATATATCTGTACATCACCCAATTGCAAGATAGCGGTTGAATGTGTCATGCCAACTCCTCTGCAAATGTAGCAAGGTTCTCTTCTTTGAAGCGATGTTATGATACCATATAGTTTCTTGACTTGCCACCATATTAACAGATATAATCACGTAGTATTAGTAGATATTCCGGGGTAGCTCAGCGGTAGAGCAGTTGACTGTTAATCAATTGGTCGCTGGTTCGAATCCAGTCCCCGGAGCCAAAGAATTTATGCTTAAAAGACCCGAAAGGGTCTTTTTGTTATACTAAGAGGATGAATGTAGTATTATTAGAATCAAAATACTGGAAAGATCTTAGTGGCGATATAGCCAAAGCCGATCTCAAGTATTATATAGAGACAGTTGCAAATGATGTGGTAGAAGTATTGCCAGATGTTTCTCCACATCTCAACATAATAGTATTGCCAAACCTCTCTCATGTTACAGAAGAAATGAAAGTTGGTGGTTCTGCATACGCGCCTGAGCTAATGGATCTTACTTTTGATCCAACTCTACCTCTTGGATTAGATAAGTTCAAAGAATATATAAAAGATACTCTATATCATGAGATAAATCATACAGTTCGTTACCACTATGAACCCATGAGTAGGTCAAGTGAGCTGTTTTGGGTCGTATCGGAGGGACTCGGTGTAGTATTTGAACGTGACTATGGCAAGGCCAATCACACATGGAAAGAGTATGCTGACGATAAGACCATGCATGAATGGTACGAGAAGTTTAAAAATGCTGACAACCCGGGCTTCAATAGACCGGAAGGCTGGATAGGCTGGGCGTACAAAACTGGTGCATGGTTGGTGGATAGAGCAGTGAAGAATAGCGGCAAGACGGTAATCGAACTCACAAAGATGCCCACAAAAGAGATTATACAGTTGGCTGAAGTTGACTAGTTTGTGCTAATCACCATTAAATGGTTACTTAGATCTCTTAGCGAGTATCCCTTTGATAGACGGGCTTATGGCTTTGTCGGTGCGGTGTATACAACCCATCCAGCAACAAGGGCGACTTTTGCCTTCTTGTAACTCCTCGACTGTACGACGTATATGATCATCTCTGGTCTTTTGTTGCTTGACGGAGATATTCCAACAGATCCATTCATTGCGTGCTAGCGGACTAATGCTTTGCCACTTGTCTAAGGCCGGCCTACTTGAGCTCAGGGCTTTTTTGAGATCTGGCGGCAAGGTGTGTACGGTGCCGCCTGGTATTGATTGCATTGTCATATATCTATAATAACTCAAACTGGATTTTTGTAAAAAACTTACAGACAACGCGACAGATGTAATAAGTAGCTTTTAGACTAAGTTTATATATGCAAATAACGCCGAAAGGCTAAGAGCAAGAGTGATAACAACAATTATTAAACTTAGTGTCTTGTGATATCCGGATGGCGAAACATTGCCATCGCTATCCATCTGTTTGATGATCGGAGACATCTTCCAGTAAAAGGAAGTTATAGTAAGCGCCAACACACCAACAGCTACTATCTTGAGAGTAGGCTCTGCCAATATAAGTATAACTAGCAGTAGAGATATGATAATAAGCTTGGTACCTGCTACCCAATATGCTAAGTATTTGATAAAACTATGTATCTCAGGGTCTTTTTTTGATTTATTCCAAGCGTTAAATACTCCTATGCCATTGGCTTGTTTCATAGATGGCCTAAAGTATAAGACCAAAAGGTTGAATGTCTCTAAGATAATAAAAATGGCTAAAACTATATTTAGAATAATCATACTAATGTTATTGTATCACTTTACTATCAGTACATCCTCTATTAAGTAATAATCAAAATATCCAAATGATATTTGAGCACTATTTTTCGCCAGTTCTCTGACTTAGTTTATTTGTGTTGATCAAATATATCCCTTTACTTTTTGATTTGATGACACCATCTTTCTCTAATTGTGAAAGATCCTTGGCTGCTGTTTCGCGCGTGATACCAAGTGCATCGGCAAACTCTGCCTGTGTGAGCGGAAAGATGGTTTGCACCCATTTTTTATTATCTGTTGGTATAGAAACACGCTGAATAATATATCTAAACATATACAAAAGCTTATCGATTGCTCTGGGCTGTATAAGAGTTTCGATACGGTACTTGGCAGCTTGCATTCTATTGTCCTGTACGAGCAACAACTCATATAGTGCTTCAGGATTGTCCATTAGTAGTTTTGGGAAGCCTCTTCTGTCCGCTAGTCCACAAACCACGTCTGTATATGCTCTATAGTAATAATCCACGGGCACACCAGGCGATATCAGCCAATTATTTGGTACGAGCTCATATTCTTTGGCAGATATTATTCTGCGTTCTATGCCATGGTGATCAATCGAGTAGGTTGCAATAACACCAGTGATTGGTATATATCCGTTTTTAGGTATGTCGCCTGGCTTCAGTATTATTTCACCTTTTTCAAAGCTTTTCGTTGGTAATTGTTTGATGATTGGGTCTAATCTCAGCATATTTTGATTATAATCCAACGATGCAAATAACCAAAACACAAGCATTAACTACCAAGAATTGATATTACTTAATAATGACCACAACTTTTTAGCCTTTTATATAGTATTATTTACCACCGTAGCTAGGGGCTAATTAATCAAGCAGGTGAATATTTGCTATAATTAAATTATATAAACTATAAGGAGTTATTATGGCAAAGTCCAAATCAAGTAAAGCAGACATAGAAATCAAGGCAAATCTTGGTGATCCAGAGAAGTGGAAAGAGTGGAGCAAGGAGTGCGGTAAGAACAATAATGGTGCTCAACACGGTACAGCTGGAGCATTGTATTTTGTTGGTTTTATAGGATCAATGGTCTATTGGATGCAAGCGGCCACGAACTTCGGTGCTGTAATCACAGGATTTTTGAAATCCATGGTGTGGCCAGCCTATATAGTATACAAACTACTAGAGAGTTTTTACGGCGTAGTCAACTAATACTAATTTATTACCGACACATCACTACAATTGCTGGTACTATAGAATAATGCTGTCCAAACTTCACGAACTAGATATAAGTATACTTACACAAGTACGCAAACTTCCAAAAGGGCTAAGACCAGTCATGATAGCAAGTACTATAGTCGGACAACCATTGGTATTATTTGCTTTGATAGCTGTATTTGCTGGGTATATGTACATCCTCAGAGATTATACGCTAGTCAAAGTCAGTATGGCTGCGTCTTTATTGTTATTAGTCTCGCCGATGTTCAAAATAGTATTTCAGCGTGCTCGTCCTGATGAGCTGCTTTATGCTACCTACAAGCAACCGAGTAGCTATAGCTTCCCGAGCGGGCATGCTTACTGCACGATGTTGATACTTGGACTGTTTGCGTACCTAGCTTTTACTCGGCTTGATTCTCCATACCAATTACTGGTGCCCATAGTGTTGGCTGTACTAATATTCGTGATAGGTTTTTCCCGTGTATATCTAGGTTCTCACTATGCCTCAGATGTGTTTGCGGGCTGGCTGCTTGGGTCTGTAGTACTTGTATTACTTATTAAAATAAGCGGAATATAGTATGAAGAAGATTGGCATTATACTCAATTTATCTGCTCGTCGTGCAAGTCAACTCGACGTAAACGACATATATAAGACCATCAATAAGACTCTGCCCGATGCAACTATATACAAAGTGGAGGGCGACATACAAGATAGTGTAGACCTGGCAATAAAGGATGGATGTAATGTATTGTGTGGAGGAGGTGGAGACGGTACTATTAGTGCCGTGGCAACAACTTGTGCTAAGAAGGGTATTGTCCTCGGCATACTACCGCTTGGTACACTCAATAATTTCTCAAAAGATGTAGGTATATCACAAAGCTTGACTGGTGCCTGCAAGATAATAAAAGCAGGCAAAACCAGCAAGATAGATTACGCAACCGTCAACGATCAGTTGTTCCTCAATAATTCCAGCGTAGGTGCATATGCTAAATTTGTTCGCGAAAGAGAAAGATATCAAGCTAGTCACGGAAAGATGTGGGCATATCTAATCGGACTATTATCATACATACCCAAATTTAAGACTCTGGATCTAACACTGGACTACGACGGCAAGAAACAAATAGTACAAACTCCAATAGTATTTGTCAGCAACAACAATTACAGTATTACGCAAAAACCATTTATGCGTCGCAATACCCTTAGTGGCGGAGAACTATCTGTGCATATAGTAAAAAGAAGTCATAAACATTCAGTCAAGAATCTGTTTTTACTCAACAAGCTCAAGCACAACTATACTAGCTTCACAACCAAACACATTACTATACACGCTGATGCTCAAAAGGCGACTATAGCAAAAGACGGCGAAGTAATACCGGCTAAGTTACCATTGCATTACGAGATGCATAATAAGGCCCTGACAATAATTGTGCCATAACTACTAATATGTGCATAAAATACTGCATATGATGAATGTCATATGAGGGCTTGCAATCTGAGATACCTGTTATAATAACAAGTATGATATCCCACGAAAAATCAACACGAGTAAGCATAGCGTGTGCTGCGATACTATTGCCAGCCACTATATTATTTAGCAAGGTCGTAGAATACATACTAAAAAGCACCAATCCATCAAACGTCAATATATACCATGAGCTAGCCTATTTGTCGCCAATACTTATCGCTAGTATAGTTTTTTACAGCATCATATTCATCATAGGTATGACGAGTGGCATATATGCACTGAAGAGCTCATCGAGTAAGTTTGCTAGGCTAAGTGTGATGCTTTTGTCTGTTGAGTTAGTAATGGCTGTAGCAAGCCTGTTGTTGCAGAGGGCTACGACATCTTTATAGTTTTTTAAATGCAAAGGTTATATTAAATGAGTAAGAACAAAACACATAAAAAAAGAGTATTTACATGGTGGATAGCCTCACTAATAGGTATTTTTATACTATTGGCTTTGGTGTACTTCGTTGCTCAGTACGTGATAGTTGCTAGGACCAATGCACCACGGATACAAATAGCTGATGACATTGCATGGAAAATAGCACTTCAACTCGAGAAAAATGGCAAGATAGAGCCTATAAGTAGCCAAATCACTCAATATGATGGGAGCGCTACACCTGCAGTGGTAATATACGGCAAAGATGGAGAAGTACTCGATGTGCTAGGTATAGAAACAAACAATCTATCAAACCTGCCTGATGGAGTACTTACAAACACCAGTGATGGTGAAAAGAATATCTTCTCATGGCAACCAGAAAGATCTATAAGATCTGATTGGGTTGTAGTATCAGCTGGAAAATATGGATACGTCTTGGTGAGTCTTGATTCTATTGAGATAGAAAGAAGTACAAACCAATTGTTTTATACACTGATTGTAGCGTTCGGGCTATTGTCTGTTGCGATTACAATAGTTGCCTTTGTCCAGTACAAAAAGGTCTAATTTATATTATATATTCAGTAGTGATGAACGATTTTTATCTTCATACCATTGGATGATTTTATCAAGCCCATAAACAACTTCTTGCTTCGCCAATTTAGGCGGGTCTTGCCATATAGACTCTCCAGTTAGTCCATCAGGATTGTGGATACTGTTTAATTTTTTGGCCTCAAACACATTGATTAGTATGTGGTCGACTATCTTATCGTCTTGTTGGTTAATACTATCTACCATGCCGATAAATCTCAACTCTGCACTATACCCAGTCTTTAATAGCAACTGTTCTTCTGCACAGTCTAATGATGATCGGCCATATAGTTGTCTACCAAAGGGCAGGCTTATCTGTCCTCTATATGGTTGTCTTTTCCATTTGAACAATAGGTACTTATGGTTTTTCTTGGCGACTATCATTACTACGCTTCGAGGAGTCTTTCTTGCATTCATGAGTTTTGTCTGGCTCAGATCTGCAACAAATACCTTGCCTGCCGATGTTAGTCTATACCCAGACGGATTACGTTCAATAAGACCTAGCTTTTCGAGCTGTTTGGCGTGGTATTGAAACAGATTACCATCTACGCTATCTGGTTTTAACTCCGAATATCTCTTGGTGTCATTAAAGGCCAATACTTTTAAAATGTGTCTTTCTATCCAGTGCATATCAAGAGTATATAGTAAATACAGATGAGTACAAAAAGTTTTGCTATCAAATCCTTTACTCTAAAAGCATTATATTAAGTATGAACCTTCAAAACGGAAACGAAAAAACCAACCCAGAAAGCTGTGGCGTCATTGTTGGCTCAAGTGGAACTACGAAGTGTGATCGCCAAGAACACCAGAGCGGACCGCACCGTTGGAGCTCTAGCGATACCCATGTATTCTTATATGACTATACCGAACCTACAAAGATAGTTCTTGATGTGTGCGGGACATGCTTCGAACAAATCACAGACAAAAATAGAGCCGAAGGTGCAGGCAGCGCGAAGTTTTGCGCTGAGCACATAGCACCACTTAAGGCGTGGTATCTTGCCAGAAATGGATGCAAGAAGTGTGGCTATGAAGGTCCCCACAATCTACTCAACTACGATATGATGTGGCACGACGGCGATATTCATTGTGGCCGATGTGGTGCATATGTACGCATGTACGATGCTGGTTGATAGCTATATTTATTGCCTAAGCAAAATAATTGTTTGGGCAATATTTTAGTATAATCCATATATGAAATGGGCTAAGCCACCACTCAATAAAATATATGAAGCACTGGGTGCGATTGCTGATAACAGAATAGAGATAGAAGGTAATAGTGCCAAGGTATACTCATCGAGTCGCAACAAATATTATGAAGTAGAGTATGACCCAAACCACAACGAGATAACTTCAAATGATAATGCATCTTTTTGGGTAGGGTATTTGGGTTATCCAAGTATTGCTTTTCTGCTAGCCAAAGATATAGTTGACTACGACAAAGAACTGCTTAAATACTTAAAAGGTTTTGCGTGGAAAGATATCAATCAGAAGTTCAAGAATGATTTTGCGAAGACAGATGCATATATAGATGCGCGGGTAGTCGAAAAGTACAACATAAACATAGATGATTTTCACAAAAAGTTACATGCTATACTTGAACAAGTGGTAGCGCTTAGATTAAAAAAACTTGGTAAAACCAAAAAACCACCAGCTGGATACTGAAAAATTATGAATGAGGTAGATAAATATCTTAGCGATCTTGGCAGTGAAGAAAAGACAGAGTTACAACGTATTCGAAAGGTTGTTATTGATATGGTTCCCGATGCTGAAGAGATGATAAGCTACGGAATGCCGATATTCAAATACCACAAAAAATATTTGATAGGCTATTCGGCATTCAAAAATCATATGAGTATATTTCCGGGCTCGGGTCCTATTGATTCACTGAAGTCAGAGCTAAAAGACTACAAGGTCTCCAAGGGAACTATTCAGTTCACTCTCGACAAGCCAATCCCAGAAGAAATTATTAGAAAGATTATAAAGCACAGAATCAGAGAGATTGATGATGAAAATAAGTAAGTATTGCAAGTATGTTGTCTGATTCTACACAAAAAACTGCCAGGCAGGCTGTACTAGACGCCAATGTTCTCACAAAAGGTCATTTTGTATTTGCAGATGGTAGCCATGCTGATATCAAACTCGAGATGGACAATCTGTGGAGTAGCCCCAAGAATCTAGATATAGTACTAGATCTATTAGCTAATGCTGAGGGATTGCCGCCTGCCGATGTAGTACTTGGCGTACCAACAGGAGGGCAATTGCTAGCTCAAGAGCTTGTGAGATCTGGTAGAGTAAAAGCACCTATCGCAATGCTCGAGAGAATACCTGGTGGCAAAAAACAAGATTTTCGTTTTGTATCTAAAGAAGATGAGCAATTAGTCATGCAGGCAAACTCTATAGTGATCTACGAAGATGTGGTGACTACTCTTAGTTCTATTGCTGGGGTGGTCAAACTACTCAAGCCACTCAAGCAAGATATCCATTCACTAGCCATTTGGAGAAGAGGAGAGGTCAAGTCTAAGTATCACCAAGGTATAAAAGATCACTATCTGGTCGAAGAGATCTTGCCCCAATATGTTGCTAGTGTATGCAAAAATACGAAATGTAGAAATAAATAAATCTATTTAGACATTATATTATTTGTAAAACTAGACATATTATTATTTTATATGTAACATAAGAGCTATATATAAATAAGGACATCATAGTCATGCCTACTAAAAAATCAAATAAAAAATCACGCACATTATCAAAAAAATCCAAAAACAACAGTATCAAGAGTATCGTAACTAATAAATTCGTGATACTAGCTTTTGTGGCTGTTGTAGCAGCTATAGGGGTATTTGCAATATATCAAAGTAGAGCCGCAGAACAATATGGCCCATTTACCATTAGCAGAACTGATGACACACATACCCAGTCCATGGGAAATCAATGGATAAACGGATGTTTTAGTAATTTCAAAAACAGAGCAACTAGAGGCAATGGTGGACCAACACCACAGACAGCTAATACACAATATTATAATAATGACAACGGAGATGTTGCTGCCGCTAATCGAGAAGCCTGCTTCAATAACAAACAAGATGCATTTTATAGTATCAACAAATACAACTATCAGACCATGATAAAAGGCGGCGGAGCTGATCTAAAAGCTTGTAGGGTTTCTAATGATCCAAGCCAAGCTGTTAAAGTCAGACTATTCCCAAATTGGGAGACAGTAGACCAGCGTGTAGCTAGTGAAATCGCTAGATACCAAGCTGGAGGGGTCAACTTGACTGAAGAGCAGAAGAAAAAACTGAGATTTACAATGTACCAGGAACTATATGGAGGAGGTGCTTCAGGGCTTGCATATCTAGTATTTGATAATCCAGCAACTCGAGCTCACCCATACTATTTCCCAGGAGAACCAATAGCTTCTAAGAAACTATTTTATGAAACTGATTATCGCTGGGAGTCCAATGTTACTATAGCTACTGGTGAATTCTCAGGATACTTCAGTCAACTCAACAACAACAACCCTAACCCCAAAGCGAAGTTTAGCATTGGATGGGTAGATGTACAGCAAACACATGGGTGGGGTGATGCTGCTATCAAGAATAAGCCGCCAGATGTACCACACAACGAATTTAAAGAAGTTAGATTTTTAGACATACCTAAGTGCAGTTAAT
>JAUPVL010000044.1 GCA_030917065.1 Patescibacteria group bacterium | reverse complement strand
CTCCTCTCAATGGTCAAAAGATCATTATTCCAGAAGGAGTGAAACCGCCAGAAGTACCTGCACCAAGTGTAAGTGTTGCAACTACTACAGCAAGCACTAGTGGCGGTACGACTGCATATAGTGTCAAAGGTCTGCAAGGCGCTGGATCTATCGGCAATACCTATGCATACGGATACTGTACTTGGTATGTAGCCAGTAGGCGTGCTGTACCTGGTAACTGGGGTAATGCCTACACATGGCTAAGTGCTGCCAGAGGATCTGGATATGGTACTGGATCTACTCCTAGAGTAGGTGCTGTAGCCTGGGAACGTGGCAACCACGTAGCTTATGTAGAGAGTGTCAATGGCGATACTGTAACTGTCTCAGAGATGAACTACTGGGGTGGTGGCGGTGGATGGGGCCGACGTAGCTACCGTACAACTTCCGCTTCGACATTTATGTACATTTATTAATTTGTAAAACAAACATAAAACAATCCCGGCTAAAACAGCCGGGATTTTTGGTTATAAATAAATCAACCAGATGGGTATTGGCTATCTGGTTTTCGGAAACTTAACTATTCGATTTGTTACGAGATACAGCCACTATAGCTTCGGTAATAAGGGATAGGATGAGTATCAAGCTCAGTAGTGCGCCGGTCACCCATGCTGTTGCCCAAATACGATTACCAGCCATGGCTTGGTATACAGCCGCCATGCCACATCCAGTCATTAATATACCCGCCAAAAACACTGTCACTTGGTAAAACTTTCCAGTTCCTTCATCCATCACCTTCTCCTTCTATGTGTGAGAGCTCGTCTGGTTGTAAAACTCAACTTTTACTAGTCATGTTGTTTTTGATATATCCCTTTAAAGACTCTTTGACGGAACCCATAATCATCATCATGGTGGCAATGAACATAGTTGTGGCCATCGACGCAGTACATACAGCCGCAATAACCATGTTTTTAGCTAGTAAGAATGTAGTTCCACCGACTAGTAAGATGGTGCAAACAGCGTAAAATGACGTAGCAAAATCGTAATCTTTGGCTTCAAAATTTTGTTTGCTCATTTTGCCCTCGCTTTGTGATCTGTTGGTTAGGTACTGCCGGTATAATACAACCAAAGTGTACATAGGTCAATATACTAGATAGACAAAATCACCTATGTATTGTATAATCTAGTGATGTTTACAGATGTAGCAACAGTCAAATTACAAGCTGGAAGAGGTGGTGATGGCCGTCTTAGCTTCCGTAGTAGCCGTGGCAATCCCAAGGGTGGCCCAGATGGAGGTGATGGCGGTCGTGGTGGCAATATCATATTCAAGGTAAGCCACAACACCAATACTTTGAGTAAGTATCGAGTCAACCGACTATGGAACGCCGAAAACGGTGAGTCGGGTGGCACCAATCAACGTCATGGCAAAAATGGCTCAGACACTACTCTGGTCGTGCCCAATGGCACAGTCATATTAGAAGATGACGTCATCATAGCCGATCTCACCGAGGAAGGCCAAGAGGTAGTAATAGCCAAAGGTGGTAGTGGTGGTTTTGGTAATGCTCATTTCAAGAGCTCTATTCGCCAAGCTCCCAAGATGGCTGAGCTGGGTGAAGATGGTGAATACAAGGTGATTACTCTAGAACTCAAGCTTATAGCAGATGTTGGTCTGGTAGGGCTACCAAATGCCGGCAAGAGTACCTTGCTCTCGATGGTGAGTAATGCCAAGCCAGAGATAGCCGGATATGCATTTACTACACTCTCACCCAATCTAGGCGTAGTAGACATCCACGACGATAGCTTTCTGATCGCCGATATACCAGGTCTTATAGAAGGTGCCAGCAAAGGTAAAGGTCTCGGTGTAGACTTCTTGCGTCATATCGAGCGTTGCAATGTGCTCTTGCACCTGATAGACGTCAATAGCCAAGACATCGTCAAGGACTATGAAACTATTCGTGGCGAGCTCAAGAGCTACTCGGTAGATATCAGCGATAGACCATTTATAGTAGTATTGACTAAATCAGAGACGCTAGAAGACGCCAAATTACACCAAATCCGTGAAACACTAGCCAAGCATATAGGCGTTTCACTAGATAAGATACATACTATTTCAGCTGTGACTACTATGGGTCTGCAAACTCTCATGCAAGACACCAACAAGATGTTAATGAGTGCTCAAAAGCAAGCAGCCAAACAGACTAGTATAGTCAAAGATGAGCTCAAGGTCATCACTATAGATGATGAGGTAGGGTTTGAAGTAGAGAAAAAATCCGATTATTATCAGGTCACAGGAGAAGATATCGAGAGATTTGCTCGCAAGACCAATCTCGACCAACCTGATGGCGTAAGGCGTCTCAAAGATATCTTGAAGAAAAAAGGTGTATTCAAGGAGCTTTGTGCCAAAGGTGCCAACAAAGGCGACAAACTCAAGATAGCTGGTAAGGATCTGACATGGTAGAAGTCAATGTTGATGGGCTCGATCTAAAGTTCGAAACTTTGCCCGATCTGTTCTCTCCCAAGAAGCTAGACAACGGTACGAGATCTCTAGTGGAAGCTATCAAAGATGTCAAGCCAGACTATCAGAACGCACTAGATTGGGGTACGGGCTGGGGTGCGATAGCTATATATATGGCCAAAACTCAACCAAGCGCCAATGTAGTAGCTGTGGATTCGGATATCGCAGCCATCAAGACTGCCACCGCCAACGCCGAGCAAAATGGTGTGACTAATCTCAGTGTGGTACTTAGCCATGGATTTGACGAGGTTGATAAGGATATCAAGTTTGATCTGATAGTATCCAATCCACCTACCCATAGAGGGCGAGAAGTTGTCGAAGACATGATAGCCCAGAGCTTCGAGAGACTTGAAGAAAATGGGGCGATACTCATAGTTGTAGAAGCTAGACTCAAACCCTGGATATCCAAACAACTTAGCCGAGTATTTGGAGATCACAAGGTTATCACCAGAAGCAATAAGCACGTAGTGCTAATGTCTACAAAAGTATCTCAATAGTGCTACAATAGTGCTTATGAAACCTGATAGATCAGACAGATCCAACAGAGCCGACGACTTCTTCAAGAAAGAGATCAGTTCAAGTGATGTCACCAAGGCTGCTCACTATACCTATAGAGACGGTTTTCGACTCGGACTCGGTATATTTGTAGGGTTCTTGGCTGGCACGGTAGTCATCATCGCAGTGATGTATTTATTTAACTTCGTTATTGGCTTGTTCTAAATAAAAATCACCCACATCAGCTGGTTGCTAATATGGGCATATATCTCAGACGGCTCGGTTGAGTCCAATCTGTTCTAGGATCCATTGACCCTGCTCATGTCTACTCGCAAAGTGCGAGAATCCAAGTCTCTTATAGTCCGGTACTTCGGAGCGAGAGCTACTAGGGTTAAATACAATCAAGGTCTTGGGCCTGAGTTCTTCACAGATCAAGCGTGCAAAGATAAAGCCCTGGCCCATGTTATTACCGATGATCACGTAGTCATAGTCGTCTGGATGTGCAGATCTAGCAAGATTTTGTGCCCTGACAGATGCCCGGTATCCACCCATTCCGAAGTTGAGTGTGTCCGACCAGATGTCTTCATTGCTGATTTGAGTCACCTGTAGCTGTACGCCATACTCCTTGCTCACCCTGTCTAGGTAGCTAGCGGGAGTATCGAGTACCAAAACACGTATCGTTCGCATGTCTCTCCTTAGGTGCGTCGTAAGATGGCAGTATAATAGGATTTTATTTTACATATGTCAATCATAAGAATAATAAAAACTCCTGTGAAGGAGTTCGTAGGGGTCTGTCTTGGTGGAGCATCGGGGATTCGAACCCCGGACCTCATCCATGCCATGGATGCGCGCTAGCCAACTGCGCCAATGCCCCTTATCTGCCACAAAAGAAAGACTGCTTTATCTTAGCAACAAATATGTTATAATTCAATCTGATAAGTAAGGTCACGAAGGTGGTAAATATACGTTTACTAACCTGATGAAAGAAAAAATGGACAAAATCGCCAAGACCAGTAAAACCGCCGCCCAAAAAGCCAGAGAGACAGCTAGCCGACAAACTAGTGGATTTTTGGACTTTGTACGTGAGCAAGGAGTCATAACTCTAGCTGTCGGTTTTATCATAGGTGGTGCAGTTACTAAGCTAGTCAATTCATTTGTAGTAGATGTCATCAACCCTGTACTCGGCCTTTTGCTTGGCAAGGTCAATCTCACTACAGCTACGTTCAAGCTAGGTACAGCCACTATCGCTTGGGGCAACTTCGTATCTGCACTGATAGATTTCTTCGTGATAGCAGCAGTTGTATACTTCGGCTTTAAATTCCTTAGACTCGATAGAATAGATATCGACAAGAAAAAACGCGAGAAAGAAGCCGAAGTAGAAGCTAATAAAGAACAAAAAGCCGAAAAATCAGCCGAAGCAAAGTCTAAGAAGTAAAATTATATATTTTTCTGATAGACTAATATAATAAATACAAAATACAATATGAAAAACCTAGCCAAAAAAGTAATCATATCTAGACTCAACTCCAAGCTTCGCAAGCTTCTGAATACCTACGATATCACCATCGTTGCTGTTACTGGTAGTATAGGCAAGACCACTACCAAGCAGGCTATAGGACAGGTACTAGAATCTACCCGCAAGGTTCGTTATAGCCAGGACAGTTACAATACAGACATTGGTATACCTCTAAGCATCTTTGGTCAAAAAGTTCCCAACAAGCTTTGGGATCCGCGAGCTTGGCAAAAGATATTCAAAGATATCGACGACGAGATTGCTAGCTATCAATACGATACTCTAGTACTAGAGATGGCTGATGATGAGCTAATGATGATGCGCAAGGTACTCAATATGATACAGCCTGATATCAGTGTAGTGTCAGCTATAGCTCCAGTACATATGGAACGACTAAAAGACATCAAGACGGTACTACATGACAACTGGGTGATAGCTTCTGGCGCCAAAAAGATTATATACAACGCCGATAGCGAATTGCTCCGAAAGAAAGCTTACAAGAAAGATACTATAGGATTTGGGCTCAAGCACGGAAATGTCAGATTTAACAAAGTTGCTAGATCTAGCAACTCACTTCTCAAGGCCGAATTACAAATAGGCAAGCACAAAAGAGTCGTCCATACAAAGATGATTGGTGAACAGAATCTATACTCTCTGCTTGCAGCTGCAGCAGTAGCAAATGAGCTAGATATACCATTTGGAGCGATATGTTTTGAGTTGTCTCAGGTCACACCAGTCAACGGCCGCATGAACCTGCTACCGGCTATCAACGGTGCAAAGCTCATCGATGATAGCTACAACTCTAGCCCTGATGCCGTCAAAGCAGCCCTACAAACATTGAACAGCTTGTCAGGCAAGAAGATAGCTATATTGGGTAGCATGAATGAATTAGGTGATCATACCGATGCCGGCCATCAAGAAGTAGGTGAATCAGCAGCAAAAGTAGTAGACCTACTAGTAACTGTTGGTAAATCAGCAGGTGATATCACGGCGCCTGCTGCTAGAAGAGCCGGGCTAGACGCCGACAATATCAAGGTGTTCCGCACTCCTTACGAGGCAGGTCACTATGTCAAAAACATCATCAAAAAAGGTGATATAGTACTCGTTAAAGGTAGTCAGGCGGGAGTATTTACCGAAGAAGCCTCGAGAATATTGCTAGACCCCAAGAAAAGCCCAGCAGACAATCTAGTGAGGCAATCTAAGGTCTGGAAAAAACGTAAAAAGAAATCTTTTGCCCAATGAACGACAACCCAGATAAGTCCATCGATATTTGTGTCGATATCAATCACGTGTGGCAACTCGATCCTGAGAATGAATTGCCGCTCAAGGTAGGCAAGACCATATGCGCAATAGCATGTATGAAAATGCTGATAGACTACCTACCCCCCAAGACCGACAATACTATCAAGCTATCAGAGATAAGAGATTGGTTGCTGAGCAAAAATGGACAAAACGAGAGTGGCAATTGGATACATAGCAAACAAGTGGAGTATCTAAAGCAATTGGGATATGTCAGCTGGCGAAGAAACTGGAATATCACTCACAATGATCCTCAGTGGCTGATTGATCATGAGGGATACGATGATGAGCAGATAAGCGAGTTCAATAAACAGATCGATGTAGAAAGCAATACGAAGGATTTAAGACTAGCAATCACACAGGATTTCATAGAGATATTTCATAGAGGCTCGGCTGTCATAGCTAGCGTAAGATCTGGATTCAAAAAAGAAGGTGATTTTCATCAAGTCGTAGTCAACGGGTACAAAAAAGATAATACTGGGCAGTACTTCTATGTGAGTGATCCAATGCTAAGTAATGAACAAAATCTAGAAAACAACAAGATAGACATAGACAAGTTTTTTGAGCACTTCAACCACACAGCTATATTTGTATTGCCCAGACATCAGGTTTGACTCTAGCTATCAATTTTGTTAATCTAATCTCATAAACTTTTATATGAACAAATCTTCCAACAACAATAGAATAGTCATTATTAGCCGAGACACCATGCGGTAGTTTAGATATGCATCAAGGACCCAAGACTGCCGCAAAGGCAGTTTTTTGTTTTTTTGAATCGGTTCGCTTCTATCTCCTGTAAGTGAATCGAAAAAGAAAACAACAGCACCTTGTGATCTATAAAAGGAGTAATCATGGATAGGAAGATCCCAACTCCAGAAAAACCATGTCGAAGTGTAGTGTCTACAGGCTCCGATCCCGGATCCGTATCCGGTCAGTACCAAGTCGTCGTAGAACTGCCGGATAGTCCTACCAAGAAGGATGAGCTCTTGGCCTTTGCTGACGCAGCCGAGTCACTTGCCGAATTGGCTAGGAAATGGGCAGAGAGCGAACCATCCTGTACAGCGAATTCGTGTGCACAGGCTATGAGAGTAACTGTATCTGTTCATATGCGACCAGAAGGAGCGAGTAAGCCATGAGTGATGCCCCACGTTCAAATACCGGCCATCCATCAGCATTCGCTTTTTTCCTGAAAATGAACAATCTAAGATTCAGACAAAAACCAGAAGATGGCAAGGCTCTTTCTAGAGAAGAATCCGTCAGAGACAAACACGCTATGGTCTTTCGAGACGATGAGCAATACGAATCTGACTAAGTTTCGATACTACAATGCCCGATGACTACAATGTTATCGGGCATGATTTATTTATTTGACACACCAAAGCTTAAGTATTATTATAAAAACAAATTATTAATCTAGGAATATTATT
>JAUPVL010000043.1 GCA_030917065.1 Patescibacteria group bacterium | reverse complement strand
TGTTGCGTTTGGCTTCTTCCAGACTTAATTCTTTTGGAAATCCATATGTATCATATAGCGTAAAGGCATCAGAGCCAGAAAAGTCTATTTTGTTTCTTAACATTTTTTCGAATTCATTTAGGCCTCTTGTGAGGGTTTGGCGGAAAGCGTTTTCTTCTCTTCTTAGGACTGTCATTATTTCTGATGGGTTTTGCAGCTCAGGATACACGTCTTCGTATAGTGAGATAACTCTGGGGGCTATTCTTTCGAAAAGACCTTGATGTATGCCAAGCACCAATGCTTCGCGGATAGCTCTGCGTGCCAATCGTCTCATGACGTAGCCTTGATCCTTGTTGCTAGGCTCCACACCATCAGCAGCCATGAATGTAACAGCTCTAGTATGGTCGGTGATAATCCTGACTGCTCGCAAGCTACTGTCTGGATTTGTTTCTTTGAATACTTCCTTGTGAGTTTCTAGAGCATAATGCTCGACTGATTCTTTGATCTGGGCAAGCACATCTGTGTCATAGACATTGTCTACGCCTTGCAAAACAGCTGCTATTCTCTCCATACCCATACCCGTATCGACATTTTTGTTCTCAAGCTCAGTATAGCTACCATCCTCTTGCTTTTGATAAGACATAAATACATTGTTCCAGATCTCTACGAAGTCAGAGCTCTCGGTGTCAAATGTAGGATTCTCTTCTTTGCCAAGATAGTAAAATATTTCTGTGTCTGGGCCTGCTGGGCCAGTCGCTACTCCGCCCTGCTCCCACCAATTGTCATCTCTGCCCATAGCTAGTATTCGCTCGCCTTCTTTTGCTTCGATTCCCACGCTCTTAAATTGTTTTTGCCAGAGCTCTATGGACTCTGTGTCTTTGGGGACTTCTCCATCGCCTTCATAGACAGTCACGTATAGCTTGTGAGGGTCTATAGCCAGCCACTTGTAACTCGTCAAGAATTCCCAGCTCCAGGGTATGGATTCGGCTTTGAAATAATCTCCTAGACTCCAATTGCCAAGCATCTCGAAAAAAGTCAGGTGAGATCCATCGCCTACTTCTTCAATATCTGTCGTACGCACCACTTTTTGGCTATCTGCCAAACGCTTGCCTAGTGGATGTGGCTCTCCTAGTAAGTACGGTACTAGCGGATGCATGCCTGCAGTAGTGAATAGTACAGTTGGGTCGTGCTCTGGCACTACAGGTGCACTGGGTATGATAGCGTGGTCTTTGGACTTAAAGAATTCCAAAAATTTTGAGCGAATTTCTGCTGTTGTCATAGCAGTAATTATAGCATTTTATCAGATGTAGAGCGATATTATATTGCAGTAAGGTTTTTAAACATTTCCTTTGCTATGGGGATAGATTGAGTTTGTAGCTGAGTGATTTCTGCATTTGTACTACAAGAGGACTGTGGAGGAGTATACACATAGTAGCTATTTCCAATTCTTTTGACGAATTCACCCTCGAGCTGTTCTACCGGTTTATCAAAGTATTTTTGACCTTCGTTGTATTTACCTATACTACCCAGGGCACCGCTATTAACTGAGCAAGGGCTGGTATTAGTATTTGTTGGGCTAAGCTTTGCCTCACTATTCACCAATGGTACAGAAGAAAAAGTAGTTAAGCCAAAAACCACACCATTATCATTTCTACTTTTAAACTCATAGGACAATTCCTTATTTTCAGTAGTTATGGGATATTTTACACCTAGTTCAGGAATATTTCTGAAAACCTTACTAGTAGTAGTGCTAGTAATTGATTGGTCAGACTGTAGAGCTTTTACTTGATTTTCGAGAGCGTTGATCCTGGCACCAAGATTGCCTGCCAATGTTCTGTATTGTTGCCACTTGTAATATCCAAATACGCTGACGGCTATTAGCGATATAGCCAGTATGATAGTTAAAACTATCCAGACCTTCGATGATTTTTGCGGTGGAGGTGGCATGATATTGTCTGGCGCTTGATTTGTGACTGGCATTTGTGGGTTTTGTGGTTCCATATGAGTTCCTATTATTACTTATGCTTATAATAATACTCGAAAGTCCGACTATAGACAAACTACTGACCGAGCATCAGCTTGCGATGATAGGTGGCTGGCTTAGAGAGCAAGTTATTGCTCTTGTGAGTATAGCTAGCATTAGCGAGATCATTGTATCTATTTCTGTATTGATCTTGGAGCACTACCTTTGACTGCCTGATAGTGTGTCGGATATTAAAAGGATAGCGTGCTGAGTGATTAGTATGGATCGTCGGCTTGTTGCTGACGTGCAGATTTCTTGTATTCATAAGTACATTATAACAAATCAATATAATATATAGATATCAATCTAGCTAATAATGCCGCCGCCGACTACAGTATCGCCATCATAAAACACGGCAGATTGGCCTGGAGCGATAGCTCTCTCGTTCTTTTCAAGAGATACAGAATACCGACCGTTACCTTTTGGGTGAATAGTGGCGGGCTTGAGCTCGCTACGATATCGTACACGAACCATGTACTTGGTATCTTCCTTGGGCTCTACCCACCACTTACAATCTTCAATATCAAAATCTTTTTTGTTGAGCAGAGCAGAGTCTTCATCACTAGTGACTCGCACGATATTTTTGGCTGTGTCTATAGCATATACATAGTACGGCTGACCTCCCCCTATGCCGAGACCATGACGCTGACCAATAGTATATAAAAATGCTCCATTGTGCTCGGCGAGTTCGTTCCCGCTATCATCGATAATCTTGCCTTTTTGGGGCTTGATAAATTCACTCAAGAAGTCACGCATCGGGATATCGCCTACAAAGCATAATCCTTGCGAGTCGGCTCGGTCATGATTGGGCAGGTTGATCTTCTCAGCTACAGCTCGCACTTCTTTTTTGGTCAAATCTGATAGTGGAAATATCACATTACTGGCAACCTTAGGATTGATCCTATATAAGAAATAAGTCTGGTCTTTTGATTTGTCTGTAGCCATAGCAAGACCACCCGAGATGATTTTGGCGTAGTGGCCGGTCGCTATATAGTCTGCACCATCGGCTATACATTTTGCATAGAAAGCATCGAATTTTATCTTCTCATTGCACATGATGTCAGGGTTTGGAGTCTGCCCTTTTTTGTATGTCTCTATCATATACTCGGCTACAGACTCGGAATACTGCTTTTCAAAATCAAATATTTTTAGGGGTATTTGTAGGTGTGCAGAGACAGTTCTTGCACTAGCAAGATCTTCTTGCCAAGGACAAGTGTGGCCGCCAATGTCTCGGCTCCAATTCTTCATGTATACACCCACTACATTGTAGTCTTGTTGTTTTAGTAAGTATGCAGCGACAGCACTATCTACGCCTCCAGATAGACCTACATATACTGTTTTCACTGGTAATTGCCCGTTACATATATATAGAGTAATTTTTGCAACTCACTGATTGATATATTTCTTCCGAAGTCAGTATTCCACCACTGGGCCTTGCTCCACCTATTGTCAAATGAACTAGCGTTTTGTATCTGGTAATCTTTGCCGAGCACACTAGAGAATGTATCACTGGTACGTCTTTGGTGATATGGACTGGTCACCAATATGATGTTTTTGGCATTGATCTCTTCTAGAAGTTTTTTGGAGTTTGTAGCGTTTTGGTATGTATTTTGAGAATCAGAGTCCACCAGTATAGCCCTAACCGGTACGCCAGCCTCAATTGCCTGCTCACGCATGGCGGTCGCATTGCTGGGCCCGTCGTCTAGTGCAGCTCCTG
>JAUPVL010000042.1 GCA_030917065.1 Patescibacteria group bacterium | reverse complement strand
TATTCATCTATAAACAAACTTGTAGTCACCATCTTGGTGAAGTATTGTTCGGCATTATTGGTATCAGGTTTGGCAGGATCTACTTGATTGACGTCAGATATAGCCCCCATGGCTTCTGGTTTGGATTTAGATTTGAACAGTGGTAAAAAATCGTTGTTTAGCTTAGCTTTTGCTTCGGTATGCAATCCGTTTGCTACCGCTACATCTTGCTGTTCTGTGAAAAATGGCGAGTCAAATGTTATCTGTGATACCAAGAATTTCTTACTAGATATAATCTTGTCTTTGAGCTTTGCCTTGAGAGCTTCATTTTCCTTTTGAGTAACTGCGACATATGAAAAATCGTTGAAAGATTTTATCTGGTTCAAATATGGAGTGGCGTCTGTGATGCCGGCCGGAAGCTCAAACAGCTTCTGATACTCCTCTGCTGTTAGAGAAACATTTTGCTTCTTGGCTTCCTCCTTGAGGCCAGCATTAGTTACAAGATCGTTTATGGCTATCTCTCTTGACCCGCTGTCATAATAAACACCAGGATTCTCTTTTTTGTTTTCGTCTAATGCGTTTGCGTACTTACTGATGTCATCTTGCGTGATCGTGGTATCACCGATTACTATCTTACTGTTTTTGGTGTTCTCTTCTGCTACTCGTTGCTGATAGTACCTATATGAAAGAAATCCAATAACGGCTACAAGCACTATTGCTCCAAGTCCAAGAAATATCCACTTCTTTTTCTTGTTTGGTGGCTTTGCTGGAGCTACCCTACTGGTATGCGTATTTGGTCCCGCAGTCTGATTGTAGGGACTAGGACTGTTCAAATCGATGGTATTTGAGGCGTTTTTGTCGTTTTTTTGGATATCCATAGTAGTTATGTTCCATTATAAACTATCTTTTCACTTAGCCCAACTGTACTTTTTGAATATTGTTATATTTATATATATCTAAATAATGCTCGGTACTTATCAAGCGATCTCATCCATTATAATACCTACCGCAATGTGGCCAAGGCTGTGTACCACGCTGTGAATGCAATATACTTGCCCTATATGCCTGCTCATGTGCTGAGTTCTGATGTGGATATCCCTGCCCACCTACACTTTGCCATGTCTGAAGATCAAACTGCAATCCTCCATAAAACCCATTGCCAGTATTAATAGCCCAGTTACCTCCGCTCTCACAAGCTGCTACCCTGAGCCATGGTCTAATTACTGGATCGGTTTGGATACTATAGTCTTGTGTGCACAACCATCTACCAGACTTCATTCCGCTTACTACCTTGTACGACCATCCAGAACCATTGGTACAGTTCCATGAAGGCTTTATTTGGGTTTGAACAGGCTGGCCATAATTGTATCCCACACTACACTGACCTTGATTACACCATATAGTTGCATTTCTAGGAGCAAAAATACTATTGACTGCAGAGTTTTCTGCACCACCATCAGAAACAGATCCAGCTGCTAGCTCTGCAGGAGTAAGACTAGCTGATAGTCTTTGACCGGTGGTACTACCCCCGCCTCCGGTGTTGCCACCTCCACCACCAGTCCCAGGAGTACCCCCTCCACCGCCAGAGTTGCCAGGTGAAGTAGATATGACGCTTACAGTCCTATTGGTATTGCCGTTGGCCTCACAATATGGCGAGAAGTCAACTGCAACACCACCCTTGGTGCCAGTAACGGTTATAGTGTTGCTACTTGCGTTCAGAGATGGAGATGCAATCATGAGATTGGTAACTGGTCCATTGATAGATGTAGGGCTTGTAGATACAGCTTGTCCATTTACTTTTACGGTAATATTATTGATGGTTTCACTACCCTGAGTCCTATAAATCCTAATGTGTACTGTGCTATCAGTACTTGGCACTGAAGATACACAGGTAGTGTTCTTGAGAATTTGAAATCGTAAGTTGGGCTTAGCGACAGCATAAGAACGGTATATCAACACTATGCCAGCGACAGCAATCATCGCCACAACTCCATAGGCAAACCACCTTGATAAGCTAGTTCTTTTTGGCGCCTTGCTTCCTGCAGACCGAGACTTGTTATTTCTCTTTTTTGTTGAGTTATTTTTATTACTCTTGATGCTGCGACTTGTTTTAGACATAACTAGTTTATTAATTAGCTTCAGTATATACACAATTATTCTAGTAATCAACTCAGTGAAATAAATGTGCTGTACTGGTATAATACACTCATGAGCTTATCTGTAGGAATAGTCGGCTTACCCAATGTGGGTAAGTCAACGCTTTTTAATGCCCTCACCAAGAACCGCGTACTCGCGGCCAATTACCCTTTTGCTACTATTGAACCCAATGTAGGTATAGTAAATGTTACTGATACAAGACTGGATGAATTGGCGCGTGTATCACAATCCGAAAAGACCATCCCGGCCACCTGTACATTTGTGGATATTGCAGGAATAGTGCGAGGTGCAAGCAAAGGTGAGGGGCTCGGTAATAAATTCTTGTCTCACATACGCGAAAGCAACGTCATAGCCCAAGTAGTACGAGCCTTTGAAAATGACGATATTGTACATGTCGAAGGAAAGATCAACCCTGCTCAAGACATCGAAATAATACGCACAGAGCTGTGCCTGGCAGATATTGAAAGTGTAACCAAACGCATCCAAAAGCTCGAAAAAGAACTCAAGTCAAATCCTAAACATTCTGAATCAATCAACCAACTTCAGACTATGCTAGAGATACTCAACAAAAGTGAACTGCTTAGCAGTCATATGACAGAAATTCCAGAGATTGCCCAAGACTTGCAACTTCTTACAACCAAAGACTTTATTTATATATTTAATATAGATGAAGAAACACTTAGTAACGGTATCAGAAAGAGTGAGCTAAGTAAATTGACCGGTGACTCCCCTGCGGTATTCTTGTGTGCTCAGTTAGAATCTGAGCTGCAAGACATGCCCAAAGATGAAGCCTTGGAGTTACTGAGCTCTCTAGGGCAAGATCAGTCTGGTACAGATACACTTATCAGACTCAGCTACGAAACCCTCGGCTATATCAGTTACTTCACCTCTGGCCCCAAAGAATCACGTGCTTGGACTATTACCAAAGGCTACACTGCGCCACAAGCCGCTGGCGTTATACATACTGACTTCGAAAAAGGCTTTATAAAAGCTGAGGTGACGAGTTATCTAGATTTCATAAACGGTCAAGGATGGCCAGGAGCAAGAGAAGCAGGCAAGGTTCGTCTGGAAGGCAAAGACTACATCGTAGAAGATGGCGATGTCATAGTATTTAGATCTAGCAATTAGCTTTTGCTGGATATTTTCTTGCGACTAACTATAAATATACCCGTAAACAATATAGCCGCAATCGCAATATATCCTATCATGACAACTGAACCAGAGCTATTACCCTGTAAGAACAGGTAGTTATATATAGCGACTATGCCTCCGGCCAAAAAACCCAATCCAATACTATTGAGTCGTATCTTTTGCCTTAGGTCTTTGATTGCGTGGGCCTGTCTTATAGTAAGATATCCTACAAATATATAAGCCGATGACATAGCTGCGAACAATTTGCTGGCCAGCGGAACTACCGGGAAGTAAGCACTATCAGCATAAAACTGATATTGTATTGAACCCCATGAATTAATAATCGCAATCTCACAAGCAATGATAATTAAGAGATAAGGCACAAGTAGCCACAAAAACGATATTTTTTTATTAAACCCTAAGTACCAAACTATTCTTACTGCAACCAGAATAGATGCATAATAGAACATATCGCCAATGTTAATTGCTACCTTTAGCGCCTCAGAACTTCGTGTAAAAACAAAAGGTACCGAGTACCACAATGTAGATAGTCCTATAAGAAAAATTGCCAAAGAATAGTATAGACTCAGCGGTAGCTTACTTTTTTTATAGAAGAACAGCCCCCTTAGGCCAAGTGTTGTCGCGACGATACCAAGTATCAAAAACGGCAAAGCATTTGTAGGTAATGGATACAGCATTTAGGGGTATTTTAGCATTTAGTGATATTCATAAGCAATTTATTTTCTTTTTCTGCTAATGATGAATATACCAATAAAAAGTATAATGGCAGCAATCATATAGCCTATCATGGACAACCAACTAGAGTTGCTTCCTTGCGAGAACAAGAAGTTGTATATAGCAAATAATCCGCCTACGAGAAATGATAGACCTATCAACAACAGTCTCATCCTTTGTTTGTGGTCGCGAATAGATCTGGTATGT
Organism: Patescibacteria group bacterium; assembly: GCA_030917065.1. Lineage (GTDB taxonomy): Bacteria > Patescibacteriota > Saccharimonadia > CAILAD01 > BJGX01 > JAUPVL01. Next base: position 36,943 of record JAUPVL010000042.1, on the reverse strand, counting down.
TTTATGGTTAGCATTCCAACAAACACATATGCACTCGACATGGCGGCAAAGAACCAACTTGCTACAACCGGCACCGGATAATGTACTCCATCACTTGCGAAACTATAATGAATGTCAGGATAAGCTACTAGAGTGGAGATAAAAGCTCCCAGTATCATAACCAAGTAAGGAACAAGTATCCATATAAAAGATATTTTTTTATTGAATCCCATATACCATATGAGCCTTACCATCACTAGTATTGACCCAAAGTAAAATATGTCACCAACTATAGTAGTTAGCTTGAGATATTCTTCAGCTTGGGTGAAGAAAAATGGCACTGAATACAGAAGTGCAGATATACCACCTAGAATAGCACCAGCACCATAATACAAGATCAGTGGCGTCTTTTGTTTTTCGTATAAATAGATTCCCCTTATACCAAACAACAATATTGACAACCCCAACACAAAAAAAGGAATGATATTAGTTGGTAGCGGATACAGCATAAGACAATTTTATCACTATTATACTTATGCTACTAATAGATGTGAATCTATTTTGCTCGTTCTATATATGTACCATTTCTGGTGTCTACCTTGATCTCTTCTCCATTTTTTATAAATTGAGGAACTGCTACAGTTATGCCTGTCTCGAGCTTTGCCTGCTTGGTGTTCGAACTCGCACTGTTACCTTTATCGCCTCCAGGGGTACTCGCTACTTTTAGTATTACATTCTTGGGCCATTCGAAGCCTATAATCTTGTCGTCAAAAACAAGTGCATCTATATTGCCGCCCTCTAAAATATACTTTGGAACATTCGGATCAATTGACTTGTTGATATCAATGCTTTCAAAGGTAGTCATATCCATAAAGTGCAGATTATCACTGTCTGAATACAAATATTGTACAGTTTGCCTAGAGATATTTGCTGGTGATACACTCTCATCGTTTCTAAATGTCCTATCGAGTACATTGCCAGTAATAAGGTTCTTGAGTTTGGTATTTACTATAGAACCTCCTCTTCCCATCTGTTTTTGAGCATACTCAATTACCTTGTATGGAACTCCGTCCATATCTATTAGAGTATCTTTTCTTAGATCTGTAGGACTATACATGCTGTTTCTCCTATAAGGTTTGTGAGTAGAGTTGGTCATCGAGGCGCAAGTGAAGCTTTTTGTGAAGCGTAGTATACCTACCTTGAGCAAAAACTGGAGCTAGCAACAAAGTTGGGCGCTCTAATTACAAACCGCTTACTTAACTACAAAAGGTAGCAACCCAATATGCCTTGCTCGCTTAAGCGCTTTTGCGAGCATTCTTTGGTGCTTCATGCTGGCCCCGGTTCTTTTGCGAGACTCTATTTTGCCTACACCATTGATGTATTTTTGAAGCGTCTTATAGTCCTTGTAGTCTATATATTCAACGTTTTCAGTATAAAACTTATTCTGTTTAGCTTGGTAAAATTCTGCCATAATTTCCTTTCAATTAGAATGGGATATCGTCTAGATTGATCTCGCCTTCACCCATATCTTCTATTTGCACGTCATCTTTTTTTGATTTGCTGGGTGCATCGCTAGAAGCCTTCGCTGGTGCATCGGTGTCCATACTTTCACCTGCTCTATCTACGAAGTTAATGTCAGTAGCAACGATCTCAGTTCGTTGTTTCTTACTACCATCTTGTCCTTCCCAGTTGCGGGTTTGCAATCTACCGACTACCAATACTTTTCTGCCTTTAGCAAGATAGTTGGAGACTAGTTCTCCAAGCTTTCCCCAAGCCACAACGTCATGATACTCTACTGAATCTTTTCTTTCTCCAGAAGGATCATTCCAGCTCCTGTTGGTGGCGACTGCAAAGGTGGCTACTGACTGACCACTTGGAGTTGTTCTTAGCTCTGGGTCTCTAGTGAGATTACCCATTATTATTGCTTGATTAAAGTCTTTGGCCATTATACTTCCTCCTTAATATTCTTATCTTTGCTACTGATTTCCTTGCTTGCAGCTTGCTTGTTTGGTTTTTTCAAATATCTAATATCTTCAATTGAAACAATCAAATAACGGATCACTTCTTCAGTAATTCTCAAACGATTATTGATATCACGTGTTTTTGCAGGGTCAATTTCTATTTCGTAAAACACGTATATACCCCAATCCTGCTTATTTATCTTATAAGCAAGTTTTTTCTTCCCCCAATTATCTTTTTTATTAATTTTAGCACCAAGATCTGTAAAAATCTTTTCGACTTTTTTTAGAACGTTCTCTAGATCAATCTCTAGATCTGGGTGTAATACAATAGCAACTTCATAGTGTCGCATATATATCCTTTCTTTGGCACCTCCGCCTAGGCGGATTTTACTGCTTCGGCGCATATGCGCAAAAGGAGTAAAAAGGCTTAAATATTACAAATTACTCTGCGATTATATCTTATATATTTGAAATGGTCAAGGTATACTTGAGATATGCAAAAATTATCAAGCGATTTACTGGAAAAACCAGTCGTAGGAGTGCAAAACGCTGAAATATTGGGTACTATCACTGGTTTCATAGTAAGGCCTGATGATTTTAAAATAGCCGTCTGTATAGTGACGCCTCTAGTATCTAAATCCAAACTATACTTATTACCGAGTGACATCAGACTAGTAAACAACAACAAGATCATCATAGACTCTCATCAGAAACTAAGTGAATTTGAAGACCTCGTCAGATACCAGCACGATATCACAAATAACTATAGCGTGATTGGTAACAAAGTCGAAACAACTACTGGCAAGAAGCTAGGCAGAGTCAAGGACTTCATATTTGACCCAGCACATTTTTATATATCCAAACTATACGTAAGGCCCAGGATATTTAAGACTTTCCTCGTCACCAATCTACTTATAGATAGAGCCGATGTCATTGATGTCAAAAAAAATACCATAATAGTAAAAGATAATTTCGCGAAAATCAAAAAAGCATCACCTTCGGTATTGCCACAGAGTAGCTAGCTGTGTGATAATAAAATCAATTGGAGGTGAGTTTTGATAGTTATTATACTTTGGCTAGCATTAATAGGGATTGTTATACATTTTTTTGTCACTGCCAAAAACTAAGTCCAACTCATCAAAAGCATTACTAATATCGAAATATCGAAATCCTTGACGCAGTAAGTACTGCGTCATTTTTTGTTTGTCTCTGTATTTCTCGCTTTGCTTATACCTTTTGACCATCAATGCTTTTATTGTATCTAGCTGGTTATTTGCATCTAATTTTGAGAGTACGGACTCTATGATTGATTTATCTACTCCTTTTTTTAGTAAGTGGCCTTTGATATAAGTATCTGACTTTAAGCCTATAGTTCTTTTGTCTGTAACAAAGCTCTGTGCATAATTGTAGTCATTGATCAAATTGCTATCTTTGAGTTTTTGGATGATTATCGAGATATATTGCTCATCATAACCTTTTTGTGTGAGATAGCTGCTCATCTGATATTCAGTGCGTGGACCATACTGAAGATAAAACAGTGCCCTATTGTAGGTTTTGTCTATTTCAGAGTCTGACTTGATCTGCTCTAGCTCATCTCTTGATAGTTGCTTGCCTATGTTTAGACCCAGCAAAGATAGCTGCAAGTCACTAAGCGAACAATAGAAGACATCATCTACGAATATACTATACAAATGAGTATGCTTTTTTTGTTTTTGGATATCTGTAATCTTACTCGTTTGCATCAAACTTTATTTATATACACATGATCCAAATGCGAATTTACACTTTGGTGCGAATCTCTTTCTCGATCTCGTTCATTATCTTGGGGTTGTCAGTCAAAAACTGTTTGGCAGCCTCCCTGCCTTGTCCGATTTTTTCATCTTTGTAAGAAAACCATGCGCCGGCCTTATGTACTAACTCATGCTTGACCGCCAAATCTACTAGGTCGCCTGATTTGGATATGCCTTCGTTGTACATGATATCAAACTCAGCTATCTTAAATGGTGCAGCTATCTTGTTCTTGACTACCTTTACTTTGACATGATTGCCGATAATATTATCACCGTCTTTAATTTGCTCGCTCCTACGTATATCTAGTCTTACTGATGCATAGTACTTAAGAGCATTACCACCAGCTGTAACTTCTGGATTACCGAACATTACTCCTATCTTCATACGCAATTGATTGATAAATATAACAGTAGTATTTGACTTAGATATTACACCTGCTAACTTCCTCAATGCTTGACTCATAAGCCTTGCTTGCAAGCCCATATGGCTATCCCCCATTTCGCCTTCTATCTCGGCGCGAGGTACAAGTGCTGCAACAGAATCTACTACCACCACATCAACTGCGCTAGATCTCACAAGAGTCTCACATATCTCTAGGGCTTGCTCCCCAGTATCCGGCTGAGATATTAGTAGGTCGTCCAATTTGACCCCTATCTTTGATGCATATTCGGGATCTAGAGCATGTTCGGCGTCTATAAATGCAGCAAGCCCACCTTTCTTTTGTACCTCGGCTACGGTGTGAAGAGCAAGGGTGGTTTTACCGCTTGATTCTGGACCATATATTTCTACTATTCTTCCCTGAGGTATCCCTCCTCCCAATGCTAGGTCTAGAGACAAACTACCTGTCGGTATAGTAGCGACTTCTATCTTCATACCTTCACCAAGTTTCATGATTGAACCTTGTCCAAATTGGCGCTCTATTTGCTCTACAGCCAGGTCCACTGCTCGGAGTCTAGCTTGAGATTCTTTGTTCTTAGCGCTAGATGATTTGTCTGGTTTGTTTGCAGAATCTTTCAATTGATTTTCCTTCTTTGATTTAGTTGGTGTGATAGTTGGCATATTCCCTCCTTGTTCGGTTTTTATTCTTTATAGATATACTATACCGAACAAATTACAAACATGTCAACAAATATTTATAACTTTATTTAATCAATTATACACCCTCGGTGTAAAGCATGAGCTTAGTAATGAGCTACAAATAAAATAGTCTAGAGAAATTCTCTAGACTTAGGTAGTTCGGAAGCGATGCAAAACATCAGAAAAAGAAAATATTCTGAAGCGCGGGTGGCCAGGGTAGCTCACGCCACTCTCTTTGAGTCGAATCCCTATGGGGAAGGCTGAACTGCATGTATGCAGTATTGGATGTCCGCAACGACACTGGTCCCCATGGCATGAAACCGTGTATATATACAATGAGCTTGTATCTCGGATGACATATACTCCTATGCACATGGTTTTCAGTACAGAGATCCAAGGTCTGCCGTAGCTCGGCCGGCGTGTACTGACCGAGTTCATCCAGCAGCTTGCCGATGATGTCTAGATCTTCTTGAATACCAGCAGTGACTTCAGTCATCTTCGTGCTCCTCTTCCGTAGTAATGGTCAACTCATCTCTATACAGGCCCAGTTCATGGAGCCTTCCTTCGTATCCAGAAAGTTCTCCCGGAAGAATACCCGAACCCAGCACATCTCTCTTGATTCTTGCCCATTCTTCCTGCGGATCTAGGCCCTGAACAATGCATACTGCCATGAACTGTCTTGCCTCAGCATTAGTCAATTCAAACTTGCGTTTTGAATTTTCGCGTAGTGCCCCTTCGTGTCGGATATACTCCGCCACACTTCTTGGAAGAAAAATTTCAAGTGTTACGCGAGCATCCTTTAGGCCTATGACAATCATCACATAGAACATCGGATACTTATCAGTAGGAGTAGTATATTTGAATTCGATGCCAAGCGCATCGGTCATATAGCTAGCAAATAGCTCTTGACGACGTATCTTGTTGAGATCATCAGCCTTAGAGTTGTGATCCGGATCGAATATCAGAATCAGCTCTTTTGGGGACTTGTTGCCCAGCTCCTGCAAAATCGCCTGAATTGCTCTTCGCCATCTCTCAGTGTCACCACAAACTTTTTTGGGTGGCCGCATCTCTTCCCTCTTGTAGGTAGTAGGTACAAACTTACAAGATTATATATGAATTGCAGGGTGTATGTAAAGTATATTTATCTGAAGTTATTAAAACTTACCGGGAAATCGAAGTTTGCAGAACGCAAAGCTTCCATCACAGCCTGTAAGTCGTCTTTCTTGGCTGCACTGACTCTCACAGCTTCACCTTGAATCTGCGTCTTCACCTTCCAGCCTCTTTCGCGAATAAGGGCAGTAATTTGCTTGGCTTTGGCTTGATCTAGCCCCTGTACGAGAGGTATCGTCTTACGAGAGATCATATTGTTCTCTAGTATTTCTGACGATTTATCCAAAAACTTCAAGCTCAAATTCGCCTTTAGAAATTTGCTCTCTAGCACGCCTATGATGGCTTCTATCTTGAGCTCTGAATTGGATTCTATCTCTATCTTTTTGGCATCTCTATCAAATACAAGCTTGGAGTTTGTGCCCTGGAAGTCATAACGTGTAGATATCTCACGCTGGGCCTGCTCGCAGGCATTGATCATTGCACTTACATCATATTCACTTACTACATCAAAAGAGTTGTCTTTGGCCATAATGATATATTATATCAAATGATTACTCAAACTGTGTGTCCTTGCTAAACTCTAGATCATTTTTGGCCTCACCAGACTTACCTATAATACCTAAGTCCTTACCGGCAACTACGGAGTTCGTAATACCTACTTGAGTGTTACCGGCATTACCAGTAGTAAGCTTGATGGTGTTCTTGGCTCTGAATACTTGATTTGCACCTGGTAGCATTGTACCTCTAAACACATCTTGGCCATCGGCAACTACCACGACATATGTAGCTTGATTGACAATGCTCACCTGCAGTTCTACACCATCAATGGTTGTAGTAGAGAGCTTGGCCTGCTCAATACTTGATTGGGGTAGTTCAGCAATAACAGTTCTAGTAACTGTAGTGGTTTTGCCTAGTTGGTTTTTGGCAGAGACGGTAATGACATTTGATCCACTGACCAAAGATACTCTTTCTGAAAAACTTCCATCAGTATTTGTAGAAATCGGTGAGTTATCAATATATACATCCGAATCACCATCCGTCTGTCCGCTAATAATCACAAAGTCAGTAGTTACCCTTTCTTGATTGCTATTGAGGGTAATGTTGGGTGGTGCTGCAATTATAATAACCTGCCATGCAAGATACCCCGATATCATCACAAACAGCATGATACTAAACATCAACACCAAAGTCTTAGAGCTGAGTACAAAATTTTGACCTCCAAGAGGCTTTAAAGACATGTTGTTGTCACTCTTAATATACCCGCCCGTCTCTTTGTTTTGTTTGTATATAAGACGTTCTTTTTTGTACATATTGACTATTGGAGTGGTATCAAATCCCAAGTAATCTGCGTAGCTTTTGATATATCCCAAAGCATATACATCGTCGGTCAAATGTTCATAATCACCGCTTTCTATCCATTGGAGATACTTCTTGCGAATCTTAGTAGCAGACTCCACCTCTTTTAGTGACTTAGATAGTTCAATACGACGTTTTTTTAAAAGATCACTAACAGTAAGGCCGTTACCCTTACTTGAATGATCAAGAGGCTTCTTGGTGGAATTTGAGTCTGGACTCACTGTAAATCTGTATCCCCAGTATTTAACTCTGATAAGCTACTAATAAGAACCTCGCGAGGCTTACTACCGTTGGCTACACTTACGACACCCTTTTGTTCCAATATATCTATAAGTTTTGCAGCTCTGGCATAACCCACACCCAAACGACGTTGTAGCAGACTACTTGAGCCTTTCTTGGCGGCTATCACGACCTCTGCAGCTTGCTCCCACAAGTCGTCATCCATAGCATCGTAGCTACTAGCCCCGGCGCCACCTTTGAGATTGACGCTTTGTGCTAAGACTTCTTGATTGTATTCAGGCTGACGTTGCTCTCGCAAGAATTTTGTAACTGCACTTATCTCATCATTGCTCACCAATACTCCCTGTACACGTTTGGGCTTGATGTATTCTGGGCTTGAGAACAGCATATCGCCTTTACCAAGTAGTTTTTCGGCACCTGCCATATCAATAATAGTACGAGAGTCTACCTGACTAGCTGTGGTGAGTGCTATGCGAGTAGGTACGTTGGCCTTGATTGTACCTGTTATAACATTCACACTAGGTCTTTGTGTAGCTAGTACTAAGTGTATGCCTACCGCCCGTGCCATCTGAGATATCCTCTGGATAAGACTTTCTACGTCTTTGCCAGCCTGCATCATCAGATCAAACAACTCGTCTATCACAATTACTATATAAGGCATGCGATCAACGTCCTTTTGAGTATTGTATTCGCCAATATCACGTTTGCCATATTCGGCTAGCAGCTTGAGGCGTCTTTCCATCTCGGCTACTGCCCACTTCAGTGCCGATACAGTCTTTTCTGACTCTGTGATAACAGGTGTGAGCAAATGTGGGATGTTATTGTAAAGTGTCATTTCTACGTGTTTTGGATCTACTAAGATCAGCTTGAGTTCACTAGGCGAATTACGATACAGCAAGCTTAGCAACAAGGCGTTGATAGTCACAGATTTACCCGTACCGGTTGCGCCTGCTACCAGTAAGTGAGGAGCTTTGTTGAGATCGTAAGTGACTATGTCTCCAGCCACATCTCTACCAAGTGCGAATGAAAGCTTGGACTTGCCTTTCTCGTATTCTTTGGACTGAAAGATATCTTTTACACGAACAGTTGCACCTTTCTTGTTCGGTACTTCTATACCGACTAAGCTTTTGCCTGGTATAGGTGCTTCTATACGTATCTGCTGGGCTTCTAGTGCAAGAGCTAGGTTGCGATCAAGTGCCGCTATCTTGCTCAGATTTACACCAGTTGGTGGCTTGAGTGTGTACTGTGCAACGGTCGGACCAACATCTACGCCATCCATTTTGACTTCAAACCCGAAGTCCGAGAAAGTGTCGGAGATGATTTTGGCATTGGCTTTTGCATCGCCAGGGTCCGGCTGGGTTGATGTAGCTTCAAGCAAATCAATAGGTGGATATTTCCAGTCCTTATCTATTGAGTACATAATAGGTTCAGTTTTTTTGTCACTGGATGGTTCTTTGCCAATAGTGCCTTTGATAGGCAGTTTGGTATTGATATGAAACTTGGAGTCTTTATCAGTGTCAAAATCATCTTCGGATTTTTCTTTGGTAAATAATTTCTTGAATAGATCTCTTAGGCTTGTATTGAGTGCTATCACAAAGCTTATGATCATCAGCATCACCAATATAAAAACAGATACCGGGCGGTTCAATACAGGTGACATTAGAGAATAAACAGCATAGCCGATAATACCACCATATTCACCAATACTTGAAATACTAGGGTTTTCAGGCATCGTAATAGCTGCGATAAGGCTACTCAGGAATATAAAGAATGCAATAGTACCTACCAAGGTATTGTACTTGTAGCTCTCTACCTCGTTACCATCTTCGTCTTCTTTTTTACGGAATAATAAATATGCCGAGATGATCAGTGCGACAGGTAGTGCATAGACGGCTTGACCTATAATAAATTTTGTACCGGTAAGCACCCATTCACCCAGAGGTCCCGTGACATTTAGAAGGGCTAATATTAGAAAAACAGCAATCATTATTAGAAAGATTGCAGTTATCTCTCGAACCGCACCGCCGCTAAGTTGAAGCTTTTTTTCTGGTTTCTTTTTCGAGCGATGATACTTTCTGCGTTTCGCCATAAGATGTATTATACCCTCCCAGCAGTGTTACTGGCTACTACTTAATACAATAAACTAATCATGGATTAGCTAATGTGCTTACTAGTATACCATAATAATGTAATAATTACAATAGTCTATAAATGAGAACGACACCGGGGTAAACCGGTGCCGTTGAACGAGATGACCACAATGATCGTGGTAATCTCGCAATGCTGCTACTTCTGTCGTCTGGTCCTCACCTCTTCGATCTCCCGCGGTGTTGGCAGGAGGTGAAGGTATGCCTTCCAGCAATAGGTGACCCAGCACTTGATGCGACAGAACTTCCCGCTCTCGTCGTCGTAGCTGAACAGGCGCTTGTGCTGCTTGCACAGCTTGCACCTGCCTTCGCCTTCGATCTCTCGAAGGGTGAAGATGTCGGTGCCTGGCACCCTTACAGGTAACGGCAACCGATTGCCTTGACGATCGAATCGCCTGTGCTGATTTGCCACCTTATCACCTCTTTGGCTAGACTATGTGACAGCTGAGATATATTAACACAATTACACTAAAAATGCAATAGTCATTTGTATTTTAGCTTAAGCATTAAGAGTATCAGTAACAAACCCAACATGATACTGTTGGCAAGAATAATAATATTATCAGTTTTGAGCAATCCATATATAAGCCAAAGCACAGTACCAGCTATCAATAGTACTATCATACCCCATGACAGATCTCGTGTTTCTTTGAGCTTGATGGCTCTCAAGATCTCTGGTATCTGTGAGATGAGTATACAGGCAGTTGCACTCAAGCCAACGAGAGTAATTGTGTCGATATTCATTACACGTATTATAGTTGCAAAAGCTACACTATAACAAGTAAAGTTACACCTCTATAACTACAGGTATAACTATAGGTGTACGCTTGGTCACCTTATATAGAAGATTGCTGAGCTCATCACGCATACGTGACTTTACGATAGGTGAATTTGGCGGTGACTTAGGATTTCTTTTGGCAAAGATGTTTTTGACAATCAAACGAGATTTATTCATCAACTCTTCATTGTCTTTAACATATACAAAGCCTCTAGAGATGATATCTGGGCTAGTAACAAGTTTGCCAGTCTTACGATTGACTGTGGCTATCACTGTAAATATACCATCACTTGCCATGGCGAGACGGTCTTTGAGTACTATCTCTTGTACGTCTCCTATTCCAGAACCATCGATTAGAATAGAGCCAGACTGTACGATAGGCCCTAGTTTCACTTCACCTTCTTTGTTGGCTTCTAGAGTTTGTCCATTTTCGATTACAAAGATGTTTTCGGGCTTGACGATACCTCCACGCTTGGCGATTTCAGCATTGTGCACCATATGATGTATCTCACCGTGAATAGGTAGGTAATATTTAGGACGTACAAGCTCTATCATTTCTTTGACTTCTTCAAAATAAGCGTGACCTGAGGTGTGCATAATACCTAGATCATCGAAGTCTTTGGTGGCTTGCTGATATACATAAGGACCCCAGCGGAATATGTCGTCTATCATGCCCCAAACAGACTTCTCGTTGCCGGGAATAATAGAGCTAGACAATACTACTACATCAGAACTCTTGAGTTTGATATCCTTGTGTTCCCCTTTACCCATTCGAACCAATCCTGAATTTTCTTCACCTTGGTGTCCGGTAGTAAGCACCGCAACTTCACCATCTTGATACTTACTAACATCAGAGGCCTTTATGAGTACGCCTGGTGGAACTTTGACATACCCCAGCTTCACAGCTATTTCCATATTTGATAGCAAGCTACGCCCTGCTAATGCTAGTTTGCGCTTAGCTTTCTGAGCAGCATCTACAAATACTTGTATCCTATCTACTTGCGAAGCAAAAGAGCTGATAATAACGCGTTTGTTGTAGTTGCGTACAAATATCTCATCGAGTGTCTTGACTATCTCGTGCTCAGAAGGACTACTACCTACGTTTTCGCAACTTGTGCTATCGCACATAAGTAGCAACACGCCTTCATCGCCTAGTTCTTTGAGTCTAGCTTTGTTGGCTGGTTTACCACTTATTGGGTCATCATCAAATCTCCAGTCTCCAGTGTTGATAATAGTACCAACAGGAGTTTTTATGACTATGCTACAAGCGTCCGGTATAGAGTGAGTGATTCTTACGAACTCTATAGAGAATGCTCCAAGCTGTATCTTTTCTCCACTATCTTGGTTGACTATTCTTAAGTCGGGCTTAAATGGCAATTTGTATTCTTCGAGTTTTCTTTCTATAAACTTGATAGTAAACTGTGCTCCATAAATAGGCGCAGGTAGTTTTGGCAATATAAAGGGTATGCCTCCAACATGGTCTTCGTGTGCGTGAGTTATAAGGTGAGCACGAATCTTGTGCTTACGCTCTTCTAAATACTTAGTATCTGGAATGATATAGTCTATTCCTGGCATATCAGGACCTGGGAACATAAATCCTAGATCCATCACGATAATGTCATCTTCATACTCTATGGCCATCATGTTCTTACCGATTTTATCTAGTCCACCCAAAGGGATTATCTTGAGCTTGCCGGCATCAGCTTTATTCATAGTGACTGGCTTAGGTGCTTCTATTTGTTTGTTTGCATTATCAGCGTTGAAGCTGCCTTCAGAAAATACTGCAGGACCTTTGTCGTGACGACGACGCATAGCATAATTGTCATTTTTTCGACGATTGTTATTGCCTCTATTCTGGTTGTTGTTGTGATTGGGCTTGTTATGATTGTTGTTTTGTATTTTGTTTTTATTGAAGTTGCCATTACTCGAACTTGCAGACGTTTGCGGGTTAGGCTTACTCGGCTTGTTGTGAGTATTGCTTGGTTTAACGCGACCCGTAGATTGCAAATCCTGCTCTGTTAGAGGTCGGCTATTTAGTTGTTTATTGTTTGAATCCATATATATTGATTAGATTCCTTTCGTTTTATGGTTGATTTAGTTCAATCGACCTTTTTAATAATGTTGATGAATTTATTGTCATCTCGAGTAAAGTCGAAGGATTCAACTCGACACGAAATGCAATGAATTGCTATTTGGTTGTTAATGACTTGAGGATTTTTGGTATTTTTGAAAAATCTTCTATCAGGGTTTGTCTCATGCCACCGTTATACAGGGCTGCTGCTGGATGATAGAGTGGCAAAAACACCATACCAGATCTTTTGTATACCTTGCCATGTGCTTCAGATATCTTTAGCTCGGGTAAGAACACATTCATACTATGTCTACCCAGAAAGATTATGAGCTTGGGCTGGATGATCTTGATTTGAGACAAAAGATAAGGCAAGCAAATATCTATTTCTTCTTTGGATGGATCTCTATTGTCGGGTGGTCGAAACTTGACTATATTGGTCACAAATACATCGTCACGCCTAAGTCCGATAGTACTGAGCATCTCATCTAGAAATTTACCACTTGCACCTACAAAAGGCCTGCCTAGCTTGTCTTCTTGGGCACCGGGTGCTTCACCTACAAAAAGTAGCTGGGCGTCCGGATCTCCATCTCCAGGTACTGGGTTTAGACATGATTTTGCGATATCGAGCCCGCAAGACCTATCGAGTATTTTCGATGCAATAGTGTCTAACTTGGCTTGCTTATCTTCAGTATTCATTACAAACCCCCAGCCTTACAATAACTTGCCTAAAAACGTCTTTTTTGGCCCAAAATTTATAAAATTTTATCAACGTAGCTATGGCTATGCTTCTAAAATTATTGTAAATTTTGAGCTCAAAATAATCCATTTTTATACTAACTTATTACAAAGCAGAGGGTTTGATGTCTCCCCAGTGACATTCCGGTGTACTTTACCGGAACGCGTCTGGAATTACATACTAGGTATTATTTATGGATATAATTTGAAGAGGTAGTTCAAGGAAAAACTGAGAATCAGAGTGAAGCGTAGTTTGCCTACGCAGAGCGAGAATCGGAAGTTTTGACGTAGAAATATCCTTCATAATTCTATCCATTCTCGGCTTGTTTTTTAGATAGGTTGAGTCTACCTTTATCGTCTATTTCAGTGAGTTTGACCATAAACTCATCTCCTTCTTTCACTACATCATGAATATTTTCAACATGTGTGTCGGAAAATTGACTGATATGCACGAGTCCTTCTTGACCAGGCATTATTTCAACAAAGGCACCGAAGTCCATCACTCTTATTACTTTCCCTTTGTACGTCTTGCCGATCTCTGCTTCAGCCGTGATAGATTCTATCCATTCTTTTGCCGCATTGGCCTTGGATTCATCTTCGGAATAGATAAGTACCAGCCCAGAATCCTCTATGTCTATTTCAACACCAGTCTCTGCAGTAATCTTTTGGATAGTCTCTCCACCCTTACCAATAACTTCTCGTATTTTCTCTGGGTTGATAGATATCTTGGTAATTCTAGGAGCATATTGACTAACTTCATCGCGAGGCTTTGCGATAGCTTTTAACATCTCTGTCATAATGTGCATCCTGCCCTCTTTGGCTTGTTCTAGTGCTTTAGACATGATCTCTGAAGAAATACCTTTGACTTTTATGTCCATCTGCAAGGCAGTAATGCCCTTCTTGGTACCAGCTACCTTGAAGTCCATATCACCGGCAAAATCTTCGGCATCCTGGATGTCAGTAAGAATCACGTATTTTTTAGGGTTCTCATGATCTATCATTAAGCCCATAGCCACACCAGAAACAGGTTCTTTTATCGGTACACCGGCGTCCATAAGCGTCAACGTACTACCACATACTGCAGCCATCGAAGTAGATCCGGCGCTACTAAGCATCTCACTTACTACTCTTATAGTGTAAGGGAAATCTTCTACAGTAGGTAGAACAGGTAGCAACGCTTTCTCAGCCAGGTATCCGTGACCTACTTCACGGCGTCCGGTAGATCTTACGGGTCTTGCTTCTCCAGTGCTGTATGGCGGAAAATTGTAATGATGCATATAGCGCTTGGTGGTGTCTTCTTCCATAGTATCTACCAATTGAGCGTCAGATACAGAACCAAGTGTAGTAACACTAAGTCCTTGTGTAGTACCGCGTGTAAATAACGCGGATCCGTGAGTTCTTGGTAGTACAGAGACGGCTGTAGAGATAGGTCTTACCTCGGTAGTTTTGCGATTGTCTGGCCGCAAACCATCACTGAGTATAGCTTTGCGTACCTCGGTATCGATAAGTTTTTCAAAAGCTACTGATATATCATTGTGAGAGTATCGTTGCTTGCCATCGTCTTGCACTTCTTCAGGCAGGGTACCGAATTCTTGCAATACCTTGGCTTCCAGCTCTGCTATGGCCTCGTGTCGTACCTGTTTGTTCTCATGACGAATACTATCACCTAGGTCTGCCTCCAAGAATTTGGATATCTTATCATATACTTCATCGTTTTTATCAAATACCTCGTACTCCATGGGCTTGATGTCCATCTTAGTAGCGAGCTCTTGTTGCAATTTGATGACCGGTTGCCAGCTCTTAAGAGCCAGGTCTAAGCCTTTTGTGACAACGTTTTCATCTGCTTCTACAGCTGCAGCTTCAACCATCATGATGGCATCGCCTGTACCTGCTACTGTTAGGTTGAGATCGCTTTTTTCTTGTTCTTGAACAGTTGGGTTTACCACTAGTTTACCGTCTATTTGGCCTATTCGAGCTGCTGCTACGGGGCCGTCAAATGGTACGCCTGTAAGCATGAGCGCCGTACTAGCTGCAATCACTGCAATCACATCTGGCTCGTGCACTAGGTCTGCGCTTAGTACTGTTACCATTACTTGCACATCATTACGGAATCCTTTGGGAAACAGTGGACGAATAGGTCTATCTATAAGCCTACTAGTAAGTATTGCTTGGTCGCTTGGCCTACCCTCGCGCTTCATAAATCTACTGCCAGAAATCTTTCCGCTAGCATACATCCGTTCTTCATAATCAATAAGTAGCGGAAAAAAGTCAGTCTCTGGTTTGGGTTTTGGTGCCACCACGGCAGTTGCCAATATCACTGTATCACCATAGCGTACAGTCACAGCACCGTCAGCTCGAAACGCCATTTGGCCTGTTTCAAATTCCAGCTTTTTACCAGCAAATTCAGTATTTAGTTTTATTTGTTTACCACCAAAAGGGTGAATAATATTCATAAATTTATAGTTTTTCCTTCTTCAAACATCCACTGTTCGATAAGAGAGTTATTTTATTATAAACATGAACACATTTTATAATCAGACAACTCTATCACCAACCACGTGAATAGTTTAATTATTCTATTTTCAATCACATATGTCTAGATGTTTTGGACTATATTACTAGCGACGTAATTTGAGTTTTTTTATCACCGCGGCATATCGCTCGGGGCTTTTACGCTGTAAGTAGTCAAGTAGTCTACGTCTTTTACTCACCATCGCGAGCAATCCTCTTCTAGAGTGATTGTCTTTTTTGTGCTCTTTGAGATGTTCAGTGAGTTCATTTATCTTTGCAGTAAACAAAGCTATCTGTACTTCTGCAGAGCCGGTATCTTTTTTGTGCGATGAGTGCGCAGTTATTACTTTCTTCTTCGTAGTTTTAGCTAACATATGATTACCTTATAGTAGCAGATTTAAGAGATTTAATCAAGTGTTATTGCATCTTTAAGATAATAATCACCTATGCGAGTTCTGACTATCTTCGTGCAATATCCCCCTGTTTTTAATTCCTTACCGATATCTTCAGCGAGCGATCTTATATAAGTGCCAGAGCTGACATCTGCCTCAAGGCTCAATACTGGATACTTATAGCTGATCAGTTTGAGATGATTGATGGTGATACTTCTCGGTTTTATATCTACTTTTATGCCTTTTTGGGCGCTTTTGTAGGCTCTTTGGCCGTTTATCTTGATGGCACTGTATTGTGGAGGGGTTTGCAATATTTCACCGACAAAACGGCTTGTAGCGGTCTTGATGGTATTAATATCGGGCTCTAGTGAGCTTAGCTTGGTCTTTGTGCCTTCTTCATCACCTGTAGAACTGTTTTCACCAAGTTTTACGTCAAACTGATAGGTCTTATCTAGCTTGAGAAACTTGTCAGATTGTCTCGTGTAGTCTTTACCCACCAATACTATCAGTAGCCCCTCAGCTTCGGGGTCGAGCGTGCCGGCATGACCTACCTTTTTGATACCACTAAGTCGGCGTACTTGCGCCACTATACTGAAACTACTTCTGCCTCTGGGTTTATTCACTAAATATATACCTGGTTCAAATATCATAACAACTTCCAAAACCAGTATAACCTACTGGACTTAGGAGTTGTCCCGATCGCTATGTATTTAAGATCGGGATTTTATCTGAGAAGCATTGATTAGTAGGTATGAATAGCAAATAATTATCCAGTATTTGCTCTTCAAATTGTTATCTATATGCTTCCTTGATACACAAGATCAGGGAAGTACTCTCTCGCCAATTCATCTCCAGACCCTCCGAGCTGACGACTGTCGGATGCACAGTACAGAAATACTGTATGGCAATTTGGGCAACTTCTTCTTCCCTTCTGGGTTACAATCCTCTTACGACAATGGCCGCATATTGTGATATTTCTACCAAACAGCAATGCCTGAGTATGTTCGCAGAGTAAGGACATTCTATTCCTCCTCGATCTGTTTCTGTTGCCAGAAATGAAAGTTCTAAGGTTATAGAACTGATATATCCTACTATACTCTGGGATGATTGTCTAGCAGATAATTTGCTAAGCTAGGTATTTAAGCAATGCTCTTGGTTGTTAATATTAGTTCTCTAAATACCAAAGATATGCTCTTACGAGAGGACTTATCGGTTTTTTTTAGAGCCCTTGGATGCCTGCTGATGTGTATTTGCCCTTGAAGTTTCCTGGTGCGACTGATCCGCTTGCGGATTTTTGAACTTTTTTGAGCTCTGCTCATCCCCATCGTTTATTTTGTCCAAGTCATCATCCAATACTTCTTCTTCTAGTACCTTGCCTGTCCTGGCATCTACGACACCTTCTTCGGTGAGCTCTATACCTTGTTTGGCTAGTTTTTGGGCAATAGTTTCTTGTGCTTTTGGCTCATCTTTGCGGATATTTTTTGATTGATGTGATTTGAGCTCTGTCTTGGCATTATTGCGATCAGCTCTATTGCTCTCAGTGTTGGCAGTATTTGATTGCCCTGCAAACAATGTATTGACTATATCTTGTTGCTTGGCACCACCACTCATCATCTGGGCAGCTATAGTAAGACTCTTGGCAGAGGTGTTTTGATTTGTAAATCCCTGAGTTGCTCCCATGATACCGGCAAGTAATGCTGTTGCTACATGATAATCAATCATGCCTTGAGCAACTGACTCGATGATACCTACTAGCATCTCACAAACACTACTAGCACCGGCGTCTACAAAGTTCACACTACCGTACTGTTCGTTGCTTCTATGGCAATCGATATTTACCAAGTGCAACCCATCAAATATTGTAGGGTTTTGCTCGAGTATAGAGTCTATACGTGCTATCTGGCTCACTCCTAGTACTATCACTAAGTCAAATTTGTATGCTCCGTAGTCAAAACTAGCATCTTGGGAAGTAAAATTGCCTGAAAACGGTGATACTATTATTTCGATATTGTTATCATTGACCTCATAGCGTAGTTTGTCTACTTCTACATTGGTGGTGTCTAGTCGTACTACAAAATCCCTTATACCGGTCAGATCTCTACTAATGGTGTGGGTGTCTAGTATCTTGGCTACCTTGGGTAGTTCACTAGTGACTATCGCACTCACTTGTTTGCCTGCACGTTTCAGGATAAGTTCCAGAGCTACCATAGCACTAAGCTGGTCGTTATTGGGGTTTTTGCCAGTAACGAGCAGTATGTGGTTGGCTTGTTTGATAAGCTCTACAGTTTGTTGTTTGGGGGTCAATTCTTGTTGCATAACTAATTTGTCTAATTAATGCAGTATTATACCAAACTAAACTTCTTATGTCAAGTATATTATTGATTTCTTACCAAATGCATCAATGTGCTTGATATCTTTGGTAGGGGCTCGAGTCAAAAGACTCGAGCCGAGTGCCGGCATTTACAGGTAGCCGGCGGTCACCTTTGCACTCTCTAGAGCAAGGCCTCTTGCCAATCTCCGTCCTGCAGACCACTGTCCTCCTTCCCGGTGAAAATTGGGCTGTACCACTCCCAAACGATCCAGAACTCCTCCGAATCGTCACCAGTCCCAGAGGTCATCTGAATGTCTGGGATGACTTTGGTCAAGATTTCGACAACGTTGCCGCCCATATTTTGGCCGATGGCCTGGGTGATGGCCTCCTCATGCGTGCAGTCGCGACGGATCCAGAGGCGCTCATCGTTGACTCGACCCGTGCTGTCGAAGCGAAGGCTCCACAGGGAGTAGCTGCCATCCCAAGTGACCTCCACTCTCATGTTGCAAGGGCTTGGGTCGCAGAAGTTCCACTTCTTGCTCAGAAACTCCTCGATAGTCATCTCGTCAGGGATGTCGTTGGACACACGCACGACGGTCAGAAACCGATCGAACAACTCTTTGAAATCTTCCATTTGATTGCTCCAAGGTGCTACTCACTGAGTGAGTCGGGACTTTCCCGACCAAAAGAGATTATATTGTAACCTTCTTTGGTAGGGGCCCGAATCTGTGAAGATTCGGGCCGGGTGCCGGCACTTACAGGTAGCCGGCGGACACCTTGGGGTCGTCCTCGAGGGGCTCTTCGTGCGCCTGTGCGCAGATGTGGCCACTCTCGTGGCCCATCGCGAAGAACTCCAGGCAGATCTCTGCGGGGGTCATGCCCTCGGCCATCATGACCGTGAGCATGAGATCCGCCGCCTGGATCATGCCGTCGAGGTCGTTGGTCTCGTCCATTTCACCTCCTTCAGTGGTGTTGTGTGGTACGAGCTTGAGTCGCGGGATTGAAACTCAAGGATTTAGCAGCTGCGCTCGATCCAGATGACTCTGGAGAGCGACGAGCTGTCGCGATATGGGCCGAATTATTGGAGCGTTATCGGCTTTTTTTGGTTTAATCTGAGTTGACAAAGTTGTCTAGCTGTCTGCGTTTGGGCAGTCCACTCTAGTCACTTCTCAGAAGGGGGTCTTATGTGCGCACTGACACCCTAGTAGCTGGATTACATCTGCACTTCTATGCTCCATCCAGCAAAATCTTAACATCAAATGACAAGGTTCGAGACTTTTTAGGGTCTCAGCAGCAAAGCTTGATAATTCAAGCTCTCTTGTTGAGACCCTCCGGAGCCCCAACTAGTGGGACCCCAAAGGGGTGGACGACCTCACGACTATCTGAATTTTATCGTAAGGAAAAAGGCCTATGTTAGCACATTTTTTCGAGCATTACGTCAGCTCTTTCGGGATCTTACCGCCAGGGGTGTTTCAACCCCACGTTACCTTTTTGGGTGGCGATTGACTCAGACCTCGCAGAACAACGTATCTACTATCTTACCAGGCGACTGGCAAGGTCGTGGACGGGTTCCGCAATATGGGCAGCTGCGCTCAATCCGTCTACTGACGGAGAGCGACGAGCTGCCGCGAGCTTGACGTTCCCTTTCATGAACACTCGTGGTTTCACCCACTCGTGCACCGGGGAAGGAACATCATCATTGGCCACTAGGGTCCCCGGATCCGACTTTTTTTTACCCACTCTTATCAGAGTCGCGTTGTTTGCGGCGCAGGATTCTGCACGGGCTCGGATCAATTATTACCTCCCTACTGTCTGCGAAGGACGTACGCAGAACACCACTCTCACCCGACTTGACGCCGTTTTGAGCAGTGCGTCGAAGTTGATGCCTCTCCGACCAGATTGTTGTGGCAGCGATATCCTGCTCGGGTGGCGCTCATCCGCTTTCACGAAGAGCTGCGACACCCAAGCAGTTGAAGCTGATATATACTCTCATATATATCAGTTCATGATTTCGCCCGTAGATGCATCGGCCCGATCGTGTCGGGAAACGCGCATACTACAGGCAGGTCATCAGTGAGGCAGCAGTCCCGCCATTTGCTGTGACCTTACTATCTTTTTGAAAGCACATAGCTTTCGAACTAAATATATATACCTATATACTCGGTTCGAAAGCTACTGCTCATAATGACAAGGTTCGGATATTGTATTTACCATTTCTGTGGGCGGCCAATCTGCTATTGGTATGTTTTAATATGTAGCACTGGCCACATCCACAGAATTAGTATTTACAAAGTGCAGTTTCGCCCTAGTTGAACTAGATAGTTCGGGCTCATCAGTGCTGGCACTTTACCAGCAGACTTGCTCCTCGTCTGATATATCAGACGAGGTTGGTAGTTGCTCGATTGCTCGGGCTTCAATGCCTACTACCAGGCGGCTTTTGTCGAGAGCATACTCGGATAGTGTCTATAGAGCTTCTTTTTGCTCACTCTACAGGCTTCTGTTGCCAGGACTTATCAAGCCCCCGATCCGAAGTCGTTAGGCCAGAGCCATGACGTAGTCACAGTCGGGAAACTCCCGCTGGATGTACGCCACGACGGCGTCGGGGTGGCAAGCACTACGTTCGAAGTAGTGCACCTCCCCGTTGCCGCACTCGACCACGACTGCCCAAGTCAAGGCAGAAGGAGTGCGAGTGGCCATGCCACACTTGCGAGTGAACGTGCTAGCCACAGAATCCCCCTATAAAGGTTTTGGAAATTGGCACTTCAAAGAACTGATTGGTAGTATAGCAAATATATTAAAACTTGTCAATAGTTTTTGTCAGTTTATTTGTATTTATATAGCTCTATACCTGTTAAAACACGTGTATTTAGTGTCATAGATATATTAATAATTACATTAAATTGGCTATTTGTATCATTTTGTACGAAAAAACCAGGCATAATGCCTGGTTGTAGTTATCGAAGTGTAGTCTGGGCTCGGTGCCCTCAAGTTACGGGGGCACCGAGCCCTAGACGAAGGACCAATGACTGGTCCAGTTAGTTCCCGACAGAACCGTTTGGTGTTGCGAGCTTTCGCTCGTGTCTACGACTTGCGTCGCGTGGGTTCAGTCAGAAATGTGTTGGTTGCGCCGGCGGAGCCGGAAATGTTCAGGTGGTGGAGAAGGCAGCGTCCACGGTATCTCTCCATTGCTCGTGTCTATGCCGAGGACTTCTCGGCGACCTCTGCACTCTGTTTTAAGCAGCATTGGACGTTCTTTCGACTGAGTCTTAGCTATCACTCAAACATGGTACGTTGGCCTGACAAAGAGAAGTATACCAAAATACTTACATTTTGTCAATATATTGCAACAACTATTTGTTACTATTTTTCCAGGCCATCTCAAATAATTGCTTCATGGCACTAGCTATATCTTTGCTCTCGATAGCTACACCTACGGAGTCTTTGCCTTTGTATGTAGATATTACAACTGCATTTTCATATATATTGATGTCTGCACTGATAGGTTGATCTATCTTTCTCGTTTCTCTTAACAGTTTTTTGTCAGATCTGATTTCGCCATCGCTAAGTGAATAGATTAATTTACTCGATATTTTTTTTCTACTCCTAAGACTAGGTCCAGATTGCAGTATATCTGGAAATTCTTTTAATACCTGATCGAAATTTGAAAATCCATACACCATACTCTTTGGTTTTGCTTTTCTAGCATAAATACTAGTCTTAGATCTTAAGCCCTCAATACCCTTATAAAACCTTACTACTGGAGTCTCTACTCCGTCAGATGATCTCGACACTTCTTTGAGGCTAGGCAAGATGTTCTTGAGTTCGTCTTGCTTATCAGATATCTGCTTGTTCTGTGCATCTAGGTAGCGCTCAATCGACTGAGGTGGCTCGGCCACAAATACTGTCTTCTTACCTTCTGTAGATTCGCTTACTAGCCCCATAGCAGCCAGTTCGTCCAGTATCACATAGGTAGTGGCTCGATTGATCTCGGCTTGCTCGGCGATCTTTTGTACGGCACTAGGGCCCAAAAACAGTGCAGCAACATAAACTCGAGCTTGCTTTTCGCTAAGCCCAACAGATTGGAGTTTGGTTGCTAGTTCTATAATTTGCATATGCTTAGTGTAGCACGTTTTTCGGTTGTTGTCAATATATGTCAACAATATATTAGATAATTTTTACTACTCTACTCTTTACAAGAAGCAATTTTTGAGATATACTTTCATCTGTTACTTATTAAATTATAGAATTTATATTAGATATGCCAATAATCAAATCAGCCAAGAAAAGAATGAAACAAGCCGAAAAGCGTCGAGAGTACAATGTCGACGTCAAAACTGCTGTAAAGAAGCAAATAAAGCTTGTAAAGGAACAAATTGCTCAAGGCTCTGTAAAATCCAATGCCGATCTTGTCAAAGCTGTTGCTGAGATAGACCTAGCAGTCAAAAAAGGCGTATTGCACAAGCGTACTGCAGCCCGACGTAAGTCTCGCCTCACCAAAGCCTATAACGCCACTGCAGCCAAGCCGTATGGTACTGAAAATCCTGGTAAACCAGGTGCAAAAAGCTCAAAGAAAAAAGTAACCAAGAAAACCGCTACAAAACCCAAAGCCAAAGTATCTACCAAAAAAGATACTCCTAAGAAAACTGTAGCAAAGAAGAAATAATAAAGCCTCAATAACCTCTAAAAAACTCGAGAATCACTCGAGTCTTTGTTTTGTTTGTCTATTTCGCCCTTATCTAGAGCTCATCAGTAAAACTAAGAAGTTTTAGATAGACGCCGCCAAAGAGCTAGATGGTCATTACTGACCAAATATTACTACTCTTTGACGACTATATTTATTCTAGGACTGTCTCCCTGACGACGCCTGTAGCCGAGCAACCATGTGGCATACACCGCAATTCACAGTATCACCGCATTCGCACATGTGATGAATGAACGCACACCCAAGCGCCTCATTGATGGCATGGCGGGCTTCTTCGTTCTCGGCCCGCAAGAGGCGTATTTCGTCCTCCGCCTCAGGTAATTCATCCAACCAATGTGCGATAGTACGACCATCAGGCATCTGCATTTCTAGAAAAGATGCAATTAATGCTCGGTCAGCTAGGTCGACTTTTGACATCCAAGGTCGACGGAAGTGTCCTCCAAGATACTCTGCGTACTCACTGGGCTTCACTCGAGTTGCCCAATCATCAAAAGACGGGTTTTCTTGATCAGTCATTGTTATCCTTACGATCTATAAGTCGCCATGGATTCGTGAGATTGCGCCATGCACCCAGCCACATACCAATAGCAATAACTACATAAGCCACACGAGTCAGCCACCAGATATCGGCGAAAAGTACACAACCCGTTGCAACAATAGCGGCAACAAACTGCAAAACACCAAGACATCCCGCCCGTTCTTCGGCATCAAGTGTGCGCTCCAAATCTTTATCCATGACCGTTCTCCTTTTTGTATGCGCTGGGCGAAATCCAACGAGAACAATTGGATTTGTGTTGATCTAAAACTGCGACTCCGTGACACTCTGAACAAATTATGCTTTTCGGCTTAACGAGGACAAGCAATGATTGTATTTCGCTACTGCCTACATGCTCCATGTAGCAATGCCTTTCTACTCTAGAGGTTCTATACTTTTGTAGTATCAGCTTTAGAATAACATACCTGAACAATCTTACAAAAACTATACTACGTAGATAATTTCAGTATCAGATCTCTTAGTGCATCATTTGAGTTGAGCGCACCAGTCTTGATGACCATATCAGTATCAATGATACTTTGGTATGCAGATCTTAGTTGCCCCATTTCTATATTCTTGATGAGATTTTGAGCTTTGGTAGCAGCATACGGCGAAATACCTAGCTCATTTTGCCAGTCGCTACTCTTTCCTGCATTATCCTTAGCTAGTACCAATATGCGATATTGATAGGTGATGGCGCCAAGTATCATCTGATCAGCCTCGCCTTGCACTATCAGACTCTCATATATAGATGCTGCCTTCTTGGTGTCTTTGCGGATGATGGCGTCTATCATCATAAATGCTGAGTTACTCAAATTTGGAACAACTAATTGCTCAATACTTTCCTTAGAAATATGGGAGTTATTATTTGTGAGCTTTTGGAGTTCTTGATCGAGTTGCCATTGATCGTTGCCCACCCTATCTATTAGTAGGCTCACAGCTGTGTTATCAATATCTCCACCTAGTTCTTTGGCCCTCTCCCTTATCCAATTGACTAACTGCTGAGGGGTGAGCTGACCAAAATATTTGGCATTCTTGAGCTTTGTGATAGTCTTGAAATACACGCTGCGCTTGTCTGGCTTGGTGTCTACCACTACTACATTGGTACTATCTGATATGGAACTGATAAGCTTGTCTAGCTTGTCTTTGGAGAGCTTCAGAATATCCAAATTGCGCAACACAAACAATCGACTACTCACGAACATTGGCATTACGCTAAAAGCATTCAATAAATCAGACAGACTATGCTCCGACATATCAAATGTCTGCATATCGGCGTCTCCCCCTGTCTTATCGATATATTGTCGTTTGATGCCGTCTATCTTTTGCTTGATAGCGTATTGGTTTTCTCCATATAAGTATATAAGCATGTATCTAGTATTTATGAAGTTATATAAAGTATCAAGTAAGAGATATTATTTTTTTGTTGTTAGCTTTTGACAATGTGGACAAACATGGGTTCCTCGGCCCGCCACACGTATCTTTTTGATTTCAGTCTTACAATTGATACAAGGTTGTTTTTCGCGACGAAAAACTTTGGCAAATTTGAGATAACTGCCTTTGTTGCCCTTGGCATCCACATAGTTTCTATCTGAACTGCCTCCTAGCTCAATACTGAGCTTCATCACCTCTCTAAGTGCGTTGTACAGTCGTTTGAGCTTGATAGTACTAATATCGCCCACTCTGGTGCTGGGGTGTATGCGAGCTGCGAACAGTCCTTCATCAGCATAGATATTGCCTACCCCTGCAAGAACTGTCTGATCAAGTATGGCAGCCTTGATAGTAGTATTCTGTCTTTTCATGAGTGCTGTCTTGAACATCTCAAAGGTATAGTCGTCAGTTAGTGGCTCTGGTCCTAATTTGCGCAAAAAAGCATTGGTCTTGTATATATCTTTGGACTTTTCTAGCTTCACATATCCAAACTTACGTTGATCGTTGAAGAACAACGTACCATCAGTGAGCTCAAATATCACTCTAGTAGACCGATCTGGTAGCTTGTGTATAAGGCTGTCTGTAGGGTGACCGCCGCCAAACCCCTCGGCTGAGTTGCGAGCTCTATATACCAACTGTCCGGTCATCTTGAGGTGTATAAGTAAACTATACCCACCACTAAGTGGGATGATAAGCGCCTTTCCGCGTCTATCTACAGATAAGATAGTGGACTCGACTACTTTGTCTCGCACTATCTTGGGATCGTTCGGAAAGCTTTTGGGCCAGTCTGTACTAACACTTTTGATACGTTGATCTACTAGTATCTCGGCAAGTCCGGCACGTACTGTTTCTACTTCTGGTAATTCTGGCATAATACTATTATAGCCTACTCCTGTATGATACTCATCATAAAAAGTGTTAAATAGTATTGACAGTTTATAGTGTTTGTGCTATCCTATCCTATGGCCCGGAAAGTATCTGAGCCGTACCTTGACAGAAGGAGAGAAACTTGGCTGAGTCCAAGCCCGTCCAGAAGTTCTTCGACAACCTGGCGAAAGGGATATTCGCCCTAGCTGCGGGAGTGTTCATCATCGCGGCATGTGCAAGCTACCCGGTGGTGTTCGGACTGATCGCTGTCGTGGTCGTCCTCATCACCCTGCTAGTGCTCCAGCGCCGTCGTGCTGAGGACCTGCGAGCCCAGAACCGTGATCTCCAACGAGATCTCGACCGCGCCCGCAGGTGGTGAGCCGCAGCACCAGGGAGTCCCTGAAAACATCCTTCAAGGACTATTCATACTCCCTGGTGCCTTGCGGCTCCACCCCTCCTCTTCTCTCCTTCTTCAAATTCACTCTACAGATAAGGTCTGTACTGATGAGCTCCTAGTAGGATACAATTGCTAGCATAAGAGCGAAAGTGAATAAGCAATTATAATATAACCCCTTAAATGCAAGACAAACCCAAGACTAGAAAACCCTTGCTTAAATATTTTGTACAAGTATTTAAGTTGCAATGGCAGCTGACAGGCTGGCGATCTATTATTTATCCAATATTAGATGTTTTGGCTACTCTGATATCAATAGGTAGAAGCTATATATATGCTCAGATCATCAATCTCATAGCACTATTCATAGGAGGTAAGGTCACGACGGTATTTCCGAAGTTCTGGTACCTAGTAGGTATTGCAACTCTAGCAGGAGTAGCTGAGCCACTGATCCGAAACATCCAAGATTATTTCATGACCAAACTAGACTTGAAGGCTCAATACTCACTCAATTTACACATTGCCAAACGTAGCTCAGAAATAGATGCTGCACACTTTGAGGATGCTGAATTTCAAAATACTCTGTCACGCGTAGAAAAACTCAATATCAGCTGGGTAATGCGCAGTACTAGCAAGATGATCTCCGATATCGTAACCGTACTAATAGCCAGCGTTGCCATACTCCAACTCAACTGGGTGTTGTTTGTACTAGCAGTCATATCTACTCTACCTAGACTAATATCGAGTATCTACACCGCTGGTAGTTGGCGCAAGATCAATCTCTTGATATCTGAACGCAGAAGGTTCAACTGGCATCTTAGAGATGTGTTGATGGATTGGAATCTGCTCAAAGAGATCAGGCCTTTTATGGCTGAAAAAGCATTCTTAAGCCGTATGCGTAAAAATCAAAACGAGATGTACGATATCGAAACAAATGCACAAAAAAAATACTCACAGATACAAGCTGTTGCCGATGTGACGGGTGTGCTAACAGCTGTACTTACGCGTATATGGTTGTTTTATAAGATTATAAGTACCAAGGGTATATTTAGTATTGGTGACTATACCTTCTATGATAGTTTAATATCTCGACTCGAGAACTCCAGTACTTCACTGGTACGCAACTTCAAGGATGTGTATGAAGAACTCATCAACATCGAAGATTATTTTGTTTTCATGAATGCTCCTTCGCGATTGGCCAAGCCAAAAGACCCTATCGTACTCAAAGATGACAACAAAGTACCTAGTATCGAGTTTGAAAATGTTAGCTTCACTTACCCCAATACCAAGAAACAGATACTGCATACCGTAAGCTTTAAGCTAGAATCAAAAGAAAAAATGGCGCTTATCGGTGTGAATGGTGCCGGCAAGACTACTATCACCAAGTTGCTACTGAGATTCTATGACCCTACAGAAGGTCGAATACTCATTGATGGCATGGATCTACGCAAGATAGATCTCAATAGTTGGTATAAGAAGCTCGCAATAATATCTCAAGACTTTCATCGATATCCACTGACTGTGGGAGAAAACATCAGCTTTGACCTTGATAATAAACCGGATAGTAAGAGATTAAAATCTGCGCTCAACGATGCGCAGGCTGGGTTTGTAAAAGAACTGGCTCAACAAGAGAATACGAGGCTGACGCGTGTATTCGAAGACTCGGTAGAGCTCTCAGGTGGACAATGGCAGAAAATTGCCCTTGCTCGAGCTTTCTATAAGCAATCTCCTATACTGGTACTTGACGAACCCACCAGTGCTATAGACGCCAGGGCCGAAGCCGAGATATTTCACCGCCTCTGGAAACGGCAAGCCCAGAAGGGCGCTATAGTCATATCACACCGCTTCAGTACTGTGCGCGAGGCTGACAATATAGTAGTAATAGACCACGGCAAGATAATAGAACAAGGCACTCACGCCGATCTTATGAAAAACAAAGGCGTGTACCATGAACTATTTACCAAACAAGCCAAGAGCTACCAATGATATATTTTATTGATATAACCACTACTTATGAAAGCGCTGAAGTTTAGGAAAAGTCTATCGAAGTTAGTGCTTGATGGAACAAAGAAATCTACTTGGCGATTATTTGATGACAAAGACATCAAAGTAGGTAATAGTCTAGAGCTGATAGTCTGGGAGACACTACAGCCTTTTGCGAAAGCAGTTGTTACCAAAGTAGTTGAAAAACCCCTAGCAAAACTAACAGAAGAAGACAAGGAAGGTCACGAGACCTTTGATTCTGAACGGGAAATGTATGATACATATTCTAGATACTATAACTGTAGTGTTGGCCCAGAAACTATCATCAAAATTATTTGGTTTGAATTGTTATAATAATCACTTGATTAGAACAGTTATATCTCACACTAGCAAACAAGCCAAGAGCTACCAGTAATATACATATTATTGCATATTGTACAGATTGGGCTATAATAACTTTGCTGATTTTTGCACCCTCGAAGTTCGAATGACAGGAGCTAAAAATGGATATTGCCGACCGACCCGTATGGATTGACAGAAGCCTAATGGGTATATCTATCCTATCCGCCTTGGCGATGTTTGTACTAGTACTGTTCAATGCAAAGCCAATATACGCCATCCCATTTCTAATAGTCGTCTTTGCCTGTTTTGTAGTTCGAATATTCTTTTGGTGGGGTGATATCTCCCACTTGAGTGACTAGCCGCAAGTCGCCTATATCCCACCCTGGACTCCTGCAGAGTCCAGGGTGGGTTTTCTGTTTGCTACAGCTCTCCCCAGTTGTCTCCGAAGGATATATCTACTTCTATCGGCACTTTGAACTTATGTACCCCTACCATCTCAGTTTGCATAATCTTGGCAACTTCTTTGGACAAAGCTTTTGGACATTCTACCACCAATTCATCATGGATTTGTAATATCAACTTGGCATCTTTGGGTAGCTTCTTGTGTATCCGAATCATCGCTAGCTTCATCATATCGGCAGCGGTACCTTGCAAAGGCATATTGACAGCTGCTCGTTCAGCCGCCGAACGTACTATAAAATTGCTCGAACGCACGTCCGGGCAAGGTCTTCTTCTGCCAAAGATAGTCTCAGTGTAGCCTTTGTCGTGTGCCATCTTTTTGATGCTAGCTATGTAGTCAGCCACACCCTTTCGCAACTCAAAATACCTATCTATAAATTCTTTGGACTGCTCGTAACTAAACCCTGTAGCTACTGCCAGACCATGGGTGTTCATGCCGTATAACACACCAAAGTTGATGGCCTTGGCGGCATAGCGCTGCTCAGGTGTAACTTCACTGGGTTTGATACCAAACATCTCAGCACTTGTCAGCGTATGTATGTCCATACCGTCTTTGAATGCCTTGATCATCGGCTTGTCACCTGCAAGATCGGCAGCTAGTCTGAGCTCTATCTGGCTGTAGTCTGCGGATACAAATACATTCCTTTCATCTACTACAAAGGCTCTGCGAATGCGTTTGCCCTCTACTGTTCGTACGGGTATGTTTTGTAGATTGGGATTGGTGCTATTGAGACGTCCAGTTTGAGCGATAGTCTGGTTGTAGCTAGTGTGTATCTTTCCGTCGCTTGCTACATAGTTAGGCAAAGCTTCGACGTAGGTGCTCATGAGCTTGGTAAGTTCTCGATACTCAAACAACTCATCTACTATAGGGTGCTTACCTTTGAGCTTCTCTAGCTCTCCTGCTGCAGTGCTCACACCTGTTTTGATCTTTTTGAGACCAGTAGTGTCTATCTTGAGCTCATCAAAAAGTATCACTTTGAGCTGTTGGGTAGAACTAATATTGAACTCACGTCCAGCATGTTTGTAGATGGCTGATTTTATTTTATCCAGTTTTGAACCAAACTCTTTGGCTAGTTTGCCTAGATATGCCACGTCCAGAGTGACGCCAGTCAACTCCATATCACCCAATACTTCTATCAGTGGCCACTCCAATTGCCGAGCCATATTGGCGAGTTTTTTGGTACCAGTAGGTTCATGTTCGAGCGCTTGAGTCAGTTTATTGTACAAGCGCAATGCAACATCGGCATCTTCGGCGGCATACTGAGTGGCCTTTGATACCTCCACCTCGTTAAAAGATCCTTGGCTCTTACCTTTTTTTCCTATTAGTTCTTCTATATCTATCATCGATATACCCAACTCCGCGTATGCTAGCTCTGATAAAGTCTGTGCTCTACCGATAGGATTGATAAGAAATGCTGCGACCATCGTATCAAATACAATATTTTCCATATGCACACCGTTGTTTGCAAATATCTGATAATCATATTTGAGATTGTGGCCGATCTTGCCTATCTTGGTGCTTTCTAGTACGGGCCTTAAAGCATCTAGTACTTTTTGTCTGGACAATTGACCGTCGGCTAGGCTAAGATTCTCATACTCAGATGCATCTTTTTCAAAAATTGAAGCTTGAGTCTTCTTATTGTCATCAATGTAATGACTGTCATCTTTGTCGTTCAATGTGTGACCGACTGGTATGTAGTAAGCTTCACACTCCTCGAAGCACACAGAAATACCCACCAGATGTGCTTTCATCACGTCGGTGCTAGTTGTCTCGGTATCTATCGAAAACACTGATTGTTTATTTAGTTTTGCCACTAGTGTGTCGAGAGACTTGTCAGAATCCACAGTATGATATTTGGCTTTTTTCAGATGGTCTCGACTCTTAGTGGCAGTCTCTATCTCCTCTACTGCTTCTTGGGTAGAGAGCTGCTGTTCCTCTGTAAATGACTGATTGGGTAACTTCGATAGCAAGCTTTTGAATTCTAGCTTGTGAAAAAGATCAAAGACTTTTTTTCTATCATATTCATGCAGTGCTGCATCTTGGAGCTTAAATTCAATATCTACATCTCTTTTGATAGTAGATAGTTCTAGACTCAGATATGCATTGTCTTTGCCGGCCTCTAGCTTCTTGGCTAGGGCTGGCTTGATCTCATCTAGATGTTTGTACATATTATCTAGTGTTTTGTATTTCTCGACTAGCTCTGTCGCTCCTTTGTCGCCTATGCCAGCAACACCTGGTATATTGTCACTACTATCCCCTTTTAGTGCTTTGTATACTATGAATTCTTCAGGGGTAACGCCGTAGCGCTCGTGTACTGCAGCTGGATCGTACATAAATGTATCAGTGAAGCCTTTGCGCATAGTGTATACACTGACAGTATCACTGACTAGCTGTAATTCGTCCAGATCGCCGGTAACCACTACTACATCGTGTGATTTTTCGTAGTTTTTGGTCAGTGTACCAATGATGTCATCTGCCTCATAGCCAGCAGACTCTATGAGTGGAATATTGAATGCACTGACCACGTCCTTGGTGAGTGGCATTTGGGCGTAGAGCTCGTCTGGAGCCTTTACACGTGTAGCCTTATAGTCTTTGAACTGATCGTGTCGAAAAGTCTTACCAGGGGCGTCCCACGCTACTATAGCGTAGTCTGGTCGTATCTCACGCAAAGCCAGTAGCATCATCATGGTAAAGCCATAGACAGCGTTGGTGGGTGTACCGTCTTTAGTAGTAAGATATGGTATAGCATGATAACCTCGGTGTACCAAGGCATGGCCATCAAAAACAACTATTTTTTTACGACTCTTCATATGATAATTATTATAGCATCTAGATATCATATGTGATTAAATAACAGTATGCCTGAACCAACGCCAAACCCAGCCAGAGGAGTACCTCCACATCCTCCTAGTGAGTTTAGAGTAGATGAAGAGACTCGAGAAGATATTGGGTACAGCAACGATCCTGATCCTGAAACTGCACGACGTATAGCAGAAGGAATACAACAAAGCACTAATGAACAAGGCCTTCGAGCGGCACATACTCAAACACCCGATGCTAAGCGTGAAGCAGAACTCATTGCAAAGAGAGAAGCAGGTCAGCCACTAGATCGTGATGAGATACAATTCTTGGCACAAAGGCGCGCAAGACGTGAAAATAAAAATACCTAACTTTTGCAGGCAATCAAAGACTAAGCACTCAGCTTGGTCTTAGTTTAATTATCAAAATTGCTGAAATGATTATGCTATAATCATAGCTAAAGAAAGTAACTAGATAGGAAACAATGTCAGAATCAGAAAGATTTGATGAACGTGATATCGAGATGACCTTGCCTGATGGTGAAGACCCAATAGTCACACGCACAGGTGAGGATGGTGGGGTTAAGCGTCTCTCTACTGTAGAACAAAATGCTGAAATAATTCTTGCTCTTACAGAAAGAGCTAGAAAGATGCTTGTAACAATATATAGTAAGCGTGCATTATCCGAAGCACTGGACCCAGATGAGCAAGCACTTTACGATATCTTGAATAGAATAGACAGAAACTAGGTACTATACAATATAGTCTTTGAGCTTCTTGGAGTCTTTGTGCTTGCGTAGCTTGGTAAGAGCCTTGGCTTCTATCTGACGGATGCGTTCACGGGTCACGCCAAACTCCTGACCTACCTCTTCGAGTGTGTGGCTGCGCCCATCTTCTAGTCCAAATCTCATACGTAGTATCTTCTGTTCGCGCGGAGTCAACATGCTCAATGTCTCATCGATATGCTCCTTGAGCAGTTCAAATGTAGCTGCGTCGTGAGGACTAACGGTATCTTGATCTTCAATAAAGTCCCCTAGGCTAGAATCTTCATCTTCTCCTACAGTTGCGTCGAGACTTGTTGTATCTTGGCTGATCTTGAATATATGATTGACTTTTTCTACATCTATTTCGAGCTCTTTAGCTAATTCTTCCGGGGTTGGTTCTCTACCTAGTTCAGTTGTAAGTCGTCTTTGAGTACGTACAAGCTTATTGATAGTTTCTACCATGTGTACTGGTATACGAATAACCCTAGCTTGGTCAGCTATAGCACGGGTGATAGCTTGGCGAATCCACCAAGTGGCATAGGTGCTAAACTTAAACCCTCTTTTGTAATCAAACTTCTCAACAGCTCGAAGCAAGCCAGTATTGCCCTCTTCGATGAGATCAAGCAGGTCTAGTCCTCGTCCAATGTACTTCTTGGCGATACTTACTACTAGACGCAAATTGGCTTCGGCTAGCGCGTCTTTGGCAGCCTTGTCACCCTTCTCGATGCGCTTGGCAAGAGACACTTCCTCTTCGGCACTTATCAGCGGGATCTTACCTATCTCGCGTAGATACAATCTCACTGAGTCATCAGCAATGTCTTTGATATAGTCATCACTCGTAGCGTTTTCAATGTCTTCTTCTGGCTCGGTGTGCCATATCATCTTATCTTTTTGATCTACTACCTCTATGCCTTGATCAATAAGTGCAGAATACAAGTCGTCTAGTTCTTCGATGCTGTTTTCAGCATCTGGCATATCAGACAATATTTCTTGTTGAGTAACAAAACCTTTTTGGCGGCCTTTGGCCACTAGTTTCTCTATGGCTTTTTGTAAATGTTGTTCTTCTTCGGTAGGTGCGGGTGTGGCTTTTTTGGGCATTAAAATTACTCCTCGTTTATTAGGGCTTGATACTTTTTTAACAATTTATTGGCTGTTGCATAGTCTTTATTTGATTCGGCCTGGGCTATCGCTCTGGTGAGCTGTCTTTTGGTCTTTTCTTTGCTGATTTTGTTTAGTCGATGGATTTGGGTAAAGGCTTCGAGCCGTGCGTCGTGTTCTGTTAAATCAGAATACACTTGTTCTCCCCGTAATGAAAGTATCTTAACATAATCAGATAATTTTGGCAATAATTTTGCTATTCTTACGACATCGTACTTGGGATGAGTGCGCAAAACTTTGAATACATCAGTGTGCAAATCTGATATTTCGTCATACTCGATATCATCTAGAGCATCTCTTGCTGAAATATTTGCAAGCATCAGCTCGAGTATGATTCTCTCTATTTTTTCCTGTTGAGAAAGGACTCTCTTGGGTTTTTGGGTTGGTTTCGTGTCATCTAACGTTGGTTTGCTCACGACTGTGACTGGTTTGCTATCTTTTGTTGAATTGATTTTGTTCAAGATAGACTCTTCTGGCACATCGATTGACTGAGCCAAAAGCTTGGCATAGTGATGAGTTTCTATTTCATCTGATAGACTCACGATAGTTGGTAATACAAAAGCCGCAAATTGCTTCTTGCCATATGCCGATGTAGTATCGAACTTTTTATTGGCGATTGCAAATATATAGTCTGGTGCATACTGAGCATTGGCGACCAGCTTCTCCCATAGTTTCTTGTCTTTTTTGATGAGTTCATCTGGATCTTTGGCGTTTTCTAGTACTATCACCATCAACTTGACGTCCAGTGAGCTTGCTATCTCTAGAGCTCTTGAAGTGGCTTTTTCTCCAGCTGAGTCTGCATCAAAACACAGCTTGATGTTTTTGGTGAGTCTAGACAAGATGCGTAACTGTTCTAGCGTGATAGCTGTACCCGATGCTGCCACAGTGTTGTCATAACCGTTGTTAGCTAGTGCCAAGACATCCATATTACCTTCTACTAGTATCACTTCATCTAGCTTTCTAATACTATCTTTGGCTTGGGCCAATCCATATATTGCACTACTCTTGTGATAAATCGGAGTCTCTGGAGTATTTATATACTTGGCGTTTTCAGATTCGTCTAGTGCCCTTGCGGAAAACCCGATAGCTCTTTTTTGGGTATCAAACACCGGAAACATAATCCTATTTCTAAACACATCATACACACCCGAACTATCTTTTTTGCCTTTGGCAAGTCCAGCTGACAACAACTGCTTGGTATCAAACCCTTTGGATACCAAATAATCACTAAGCTTACTCCATTCATCTGGACTGTAGCCGATACGATACCTCTGTATGATATCTTTTTTGAGTTCTCTTTTTTGAGCAATGTATTCAAGTGCTTTTTGGTTCTTAGGAAGATTGAGGTGATAAAACTTCATTGCCATATCTAGGGCATCATAAAGGCTGTTCTTAGATTCTACGTCCTTTTTGGAATAGCTACTTCTGGGCTTGAGCTCCACCCCTGCACGCTTAGCAAGCATCTCGAGAGCTTCACGAAACTCTATTCCCTCCATCAACATCACAAACGAAAATACATCTCCGCCCTGACCAGAGCTAAAGTCATGCCATATACCCTTTTCGGAGCTCACCATGAAGCTTGGAGTCTTCTCGTTTTTGAACGGACTCAATCCCTTCCAATTGCTACCTGCTTGTTTCAACGGCACATAGTTGCTTATGACATCTACTATGTCGAGCCTGTCTTTTATTTGTTCTACTTCATTCATGATAATCAAATGTTCTTAATTATGTCCAATAACTCAGGTAGTTCAGATATCTCCTTTGCAGTAAAATGGCCTTTGCCCTCTAGGCATATCTGCTCTCCCCCGAGCTTGTCTGCAAGTTCGATACTTCTATCCGTTGATACCATCTTATCATCGTCAGAATAGATATGATAAATACTCTCAACATGTTTTTTTACTTTCTCTACATCTGGAGTGGGTAAGAAATAATCATTTGCCTTATCTATCTTGGGATTCAAAAACCCAGCTACTAGCACCAGAGCCAGAGCCTTCTCGATACCTTCGTATCTCTCCAGATATCTCAGCAATACAAACGTACCCAACGAATGACCGATAAGTATCGTATAGTGATCTAGCTCACCCACTACGTTATTTACGATATCGACCCAATTATCAATATCTGGGATAGTGTCTCGTGGCATTTGTGGGTTGACTACTTCATAGCCTTCGTGACGCAATTGGCTTGCAAACCAACCTAGCCAGCCGCCGTTGGGATTGTCTTTCCATCCATGTATTATTACTATTTTTCTTATCATATAAGAGTATTATACTGTATCAAATATCACAAAGCTTGCAGTTACAAGTTTTTACAATACTTATAAATGCTTATGGTTTGGATTTTGGTTCGTTCAATATATATTGGATACATGCAAAATTTTTGGGTGAGATACAAAATCAATCAAATAAAACCTAAGTTTATAACTGTCGATCTTTTTGATACTTTGCTATACAGAAAGCCCGAACCAGAATTTTATCGATTCTACACACTATCAAAAATGTTCTCTGAGGAATTCTCCAGGGCTGGATTCTATACGACACCGTATTTTTTATTCTTACAGCGCAACTACTTCACGGCTATCTTGCGCCGAGCAAATGCTAGTCGCGGACTAGACCACGAAACCACACATACACAGATATATATATCTATCATCGAAGACTTGTGTAGAAGACAAAATATCAGTTTGTCTTCTAAAGACAAGAACAAATTACTAGCAAGACTACTGGGAATTGAGCTGGAGTATGAAAATAGCCAACTGACACCTAGTAAATCACTGTTAAATATTCTAAACAAAGCTACTAGCTCAGGTACTAAGATATACTATGTAACTGATATGTATCTCGAATCAAAACAGATAGACGATTTGCTTGCTAGATTGGATATCGATATTTTTGCTGGAGGCATAAGCTCAGCTGACAAGCTACTAGGCAAGTCTAGCGGAAGATCATTTGATCAACTAAGCAACAAATACAAATCCGTGGAGCTATCCCAGACCCTACACATTGGAGACAATCATCGTAGTGATGTACGTATTCCGAAGCAATTTGGTC
>JAUPVL010000041.1 GCA_030917065.1 Patescibacteria group bacterium | reverse complement strand
GATGTAGTCTTGGTATCTTTCGTCTTTGGGATGTACTGCTATCGCTGTATCGCCAAATTTGGTCTCTGGTCGTACAGTCGCCAATACAAAAGGACCGTATTTGATATAGTAAAGTGGATCGATCCTCTCTTGATACTTGAGTTCGATATCGGCAAAACCAGCGTGACAACGCGGGCACCAATTGACTATTCGATTGCCACGATAGACCAACCCGTCATCATGCATTCTACGAAATGTCTCGTATACGATTCCAATTATATCTTTATCCAGAGTAAACTTTAGTTTGCTCCAGTCTGCAGAGAACCCAAGACGCTTAAAACCATCCAAAATATTGTGTTGATTATCCATCGTAAATTTCATAATTTTTTCGTAGAGTTCTTTTCGAGAATAATCAAACCGAGATTTACCTTGTTTTTCTAGAACACGTTCAAATACTACCTGCGTCTCAATACCTGCATGATCTGTACCGGGTAACCAAAGGGTAGGGCGTCCTTGCATGCGTGCATAGCGAGTCATAATATCTTCTACCACATACATTGCATGGCCTGTATGTAGCAAACCATTGGCATTTGGTGGAGGCATTATGATACTAAATGGTTCTTTAGTTTTATCTCCAGCAGGGGAGAAGGCATTATTTTTCTCCCACATAGCGTAGATGCCTGATTCATACTCAGCTGGATTATATGATTTGGGTAATTCTGGTTTGGGCATTGTAACAGTGTCTCTTTCTCACAAAATATATAGCTAAAATTGTAGCATTTTCAGATATATATTGCGAATGATCAAAATAGCTTAAATATTTGACACTTATGCTTAAGTTTTCGTACAATGATAACAAATATAGTTTTATTAGAATTAACGAGGAACAACAAAGTGTTAAAAGATATATATAGCCCACTAGAGATAGATGACCAATGGGATCAAAGAGCACCATCACACGAAGACAAGGTAGAGGGCGGAAATGCTGATGGTATGAGCAGTGTGACACCAGAAGTTCCTGTAGAAAACCCTAGCGGTGGCGGAGTAGCTGTTGCCGAAAGACCAGCACAAGACTTACCGGTAATTCCAGATGCACAGCCACAACCAGCAGTAGATGTACCTGCTGTAGAAAATACCGTAGAGGGTACTGTACCGGGTATGCAAACTAGCAACGAATCAAATGGTAGTATTACCAATATTGGTCAAATGACTGTTCCAGCAACTCCAGAAGGCTCAGCCCAAGATAGCGTTAGCACAGAAGCAGTTACCACCGAGCAAGCACCTGTCTCTATGGAAGATGCCTCCACAGAACCTGCCGGTACCGAAACTCCAGAAGTGGAAAGTGATGACGATGCAGCAAGCATGCTTGACTCACAAGAACACGATGTACCCGCATCACCATTTGAAACAACAGGACCAGAAGGCGATACAAGTGATAATACAGAAGGTGCAGAGCAAGCTACAGAAGCTCCATCCTCTGTAATGCCAATAGAAACAGTTGAGCCAGATCAAGACCACAAAACCGAAGAAGGCCCCAGCGAGGAAGATGCTGTCAGATCGATAGTAGATGAGCCACTAACAGATGATGAAAAAGAAGCTGTGGCAACCGATACCGACCAGATGCCAGTTAGTCCCGAGGCTAGTAGTAACAAGTCCGAAGAAACAAGAAACCCAAGACTAGATAAGATATTTGATGAACAATCTCGGCTTATGCATAATGCCGAGCAAGAAATAGCATCAATAGATGCCGCAATTGAAACTAAGAAGAAGTTTATAGATGAAAAACAGGGTGAGATTGCCGAAGCAGAGGAAGATATTAGAGACCTAGAAGACAACAAGGCCTCACTACAAAGCGTAGTTGATGCAGCAAAGTCTGTGTTGCCCAAGCAAGAATTCGATGAAGTACCTGGATTCAAAGAATAGTATCTAGATATCTTCC
Source organism: Patescibacteria group bacterium (assembly GCA_030917065.1). Taxonomy (GTDB): domain Bacteria; phylum Patescibacteriota; class Saccharimonadia; order CAILAD01; family BJGX01; genus JAUPVL01. The sequence goes on along the minus strand of JAUPVL010000041.1, from coordinate 1,211 downwards.
AGACTAGAGTTCGCACTCAAACTATTTACTGTGGTGTATAGATCTTGTTGTGCCATCTTGATGGCCAGCGATCCTATCATGGCAGCATTGTCAGTACAAAGTACCGGTGGCACAAATATAGCCTGTGGTAGTACTTTGTGCATCTCTTCTCGCAATAATTGATTACAGGCAACCCCACCGCCCACAACAATACTTTTGGGCTTATATCTTGCGTTGGCTTTTATAGTATTTTTCACCAGGGCGCTTACTGCGGCTTTCTGAAAACTAGCAGCCATATCTGCCACGGTCTTATCATTTAGGTCATATGATTTCACTAGACTGACATCACCCGGATTGACGCCAGTGATTTGTTGTATTTGCCTAAGAACAGCGGTCTTAAGTCCTGAAAAACTAAAATCCAAACTATCTTTGCCCATATTGGCTATGGGAAATTTGTATTTGCTGTCATCTCCGCTCATTGCTGCCTTTGAAATAGCTGGACCTCCGGGATAGCCCAACTTGAGTAGTTTGGCTACCTTGTCAAAGGCTTCGCCAGCAGCATCATCTAGAGTTTCGCCAAGTACCTTCCTAGTGAGGTCTTGTTGATAAAGCGACAGGGTAGTGTGACCGCCCGACACCGTAAGTGCCAAAAATGGAAATTCGGGCTTATTGTCAGTCAAGAACGCAGCAAACCCATGTGCCCAGATATGATTTACTCCAATTAACGGTTTGTTCTTAATGAGAGCTAGCGTCTTAGCACTCATCACCCCTATAAGCAATGAACCTAGCAGTCCAGGGCCTTTGGTTACAGCAATAGCATCTATCTCATCCCAATTGGTTCCTGCCTCTTTGATAGATTGTTCTATCACTGGCAAGATCACCTCTATGTGACTACGTGCCGCTACCTCGGGTACCACACCGCCGTATTGAGCATGTATTTCTGCTTGAGAAGATATAACATTACTACGGATGCTCTCATCTTCTATGATAGCTGCGGCTGTTTCGTCACAGCTAGATTCGATCGCAAGTATATTCATAAAGACTATATTAGCATATATAAAAATTCCCCAGCCACTTTACGTGACTGGGGTTGTTGTTGGCTTGGAAGGAATCGTACGCGCTACCGAGCGATTATGAGTCGCCTGCTCTGACCATTGTGCTTATAGCCCGTGCGTGCCGGTGGTGGGAGTTGAACCCACATGTCTTGATATATCAACGGCGATGTAGCTCTG
>JAUPVL010000009.1 GCA_030917065.1 Patescibacteria group bacterium | reverse complement strand
TATTTTGATCATTCGCAATATATATCTGAAAATGCTACAATTTTAGCTATATATTTTGTGAGAAAGAGACACCGTTACAATGCCCAAACCAGAATTACCCAAATCATATAATCCAGCTGAGTATGAATCAGGCATCTACGCTATGTGGGAGAAAAATAATGCCTTCTCCCCTGCTGGCGATAAGAGCAAAGAGCCTTTTTCGGTTATTATGCCTCCACCCAATGCCAACGGGTCTCTTCACGCCGGCCATGCCATGTATGTCGTGGATGATATTGCTACCCGATACAACAGAATGCTAGGACGCCCTACTCTTTGGCTACCAGGGGTTGATCACGCAGGCATAGAGACTCAAGTAGTTTTTGAAAGAGAATTGGCCAAGCAGGACAAGACAAGGTTTGATTTAGGCAAAGATGAGTTTTACAAACAAGCTTTGCAGTTTACAACAGACAACAAACACACTGTGCTCGAACAGATGAGATCCCTAGGATTTAGTGCTGATTGGCAAAAGCTCAAGTTCACACTCGATCAAGATATCATCGAAATTGTTTATGATACATTCAAGAAACTCAACGATGATGGGCTGATATATAGAGGCAACCGTATCGTCAATTGGTGTCCACATTGCCACTCTGGCTTTGCAGATATAGAAATCAAATACCGTACCCAAATAGATCCGTTGTACTATATCAAGTACGGTCCTTTTGTACTGGCGACTGTGCGACCTGAGACGAAATTTGGCGATACAGCGATAGCAGTACATCCCAAAGACGAAAGATACCAAGACTACATCGGCCAAGAGATAGAGTCTGAAGGGTTGCTAGGCAAATTCAAGCTCAAGGTGATTGCTGATGACTTCGTAGATCCAGAGTTTGGTACTGGTGTAGTGAAGGTCACTCCTGCACACGATCCAAACGATTGGGAAATGGGTCTCAGACACAATCTCGAAGTCAAGCAGGTCATAGGAACTGATGGCAGGTTGACGGCTATAGCCGGTAAATATTCTGGTATGTCGGTGGATGAAGCTCGCACACAGGTGGCGCAAGACCTAGAGCAAGCAGGGCTTATTGATCATATCAATATGAACTATGAACACTCTATTGGCTACCATGACAGGTGCGGTACACAGATAGAGCCGCTCGTCATAGAACAGTGGTGGCTCAAGGTAGATAAGCTCAAGAAGCTGGCGATTGATGCTATAGACAAAAACGAAGTGGTATTCTACCCCGCTAGGTTCAAAAGCCAAGCACTCAACTGGCTAGAGGGCCTCCGAGACTGGAATATTAGTCGTCAGAACTGGTTCGGTATAGCTATACCTGTTTATTACAATGCTACTGGCGATAAGTCTAAGCCCGAATACATCATCGGCGAAGAGAAAGATGCTATTGAAGTATATGGTAAAGCCGGCTATGAGAAAGAAACAGATACCTTTGATACATGGTTCTCTAGTAGTCAATGGCCATTCGCTACTCTTCAAAGCACTGGTGATTTTGATCAGTACTACCCTACTTCGCTTATGGCAACTATGCGCGACATACTGTATCTATGGGTTACCAGGATGATAATGCTTGGAATATACAAAACTGGCGAAGTCCCCTTCAAGACCGTTTATCTATGGGGATCCGTAAATGATGCGGAAGGTAAGAAAATGAGCAAATCCAAAGGCAACGTACTAGACCCACTCGAGCTAACCCAAGAATTTGGTACTGACGCGTTGCGGTTAGCCTTGGTGATTGGCATCACTCCTGGTACGGGCGGTAGTCTGAGCCAAGAAAAAGTACAAGGATATCGCAATTTTTGCAACAAACTCTGGAATGTTGCTAGATATACACTGTCCAAGACGGAGAGTATCTCTGATATATCAGAGATACTGCTGGAGAACCCTGCAGATCACTGGATGTCGAGCAAGCTCAACACTGCAATCACTAAGATTACCCAGTCTATTGAGAGATACAACTACTCTTCAGCCGGACAGTCAGCCTATTCCCTACTCTGGGATGATCTGGCTGACCAGTACATAGAATACTCCAAAACATCTACCAACCCCACTATGCTCGCTTACAGTCTAGATACTGTACTACGTCTCCTCCACCCCTTTGCGCCATTTGTGACAGAGGCTATCTGGCAACAATTACCATGGCGTGATACTATCTTGATAAGCGAACAATGGCCGAACGTATATTTGGAACCTGATGGTACACAGGCCAAGAAATTTGAGAAAGAAATTATCTCAATCCTCGCAGAAAAACAAAGCAATATTGACGAAACTAAGATAGTCAAGCTCAAGAAGGAAATTGCCACAAAGCAAAATTTCGAATCAATCATACTCAAAAAACTAAACAATGATAATTTCGTAGCCAACGCACCCAAAGAAGTTGTAGACCAGCAAAAGGACTTGCTGAAATCTACCCAGAAAGAAATTGCAGAATTAAAAGATGAACTTGCAAAAACAGCTCAACACTAAAAAAAGTTTTGTAGCGATCACTGCAATATTGATATTGATAGTAGGGCTGTTTGTAGCCACATTCATGCCAGAGATAACTGCGTGGAGAATAGCTATATCCGACGAGTTGATAGCAAAAGCAAATGTGACAAGTAGTGACAGCAAAAAGTATTCTTATCTCAACCAAGCCAACCTTATTGGTTTTGGTGATCCAGTTGCTAGTAATGAGCTGGCAGAGTTTTGGATAGATAGAGGAGAGTATCAAAAAGCTATAGACGTTTACACCGACAACATAAAAGACCCCAACTATACTGCTCTTGGAATACTGTCCTTAAAGGGTAGGGATTATGAACAAGCAAAGCAATATTTTGGGATTGCCAACAAGCAAAATCCTACTGCAGAATCAAATGCCGGCGAAGCAATAGCTCTGTACAATCTAGAGAAGATAACTGAAGGATGCGATAAGGCAAACGCTGCCATCAAGCTCAACCTGACAAGTCAGCTCGCAAATAGGGCAGTAGAAAGCTGTATCATACTAGGCGGCACACAATCAGACTCGGTGCGTGCTACAGATATATCTACTCTTAGTGAGAGAGCATTGGCTTACAAATTGATAGACTCGTATGTATACAACCAAGGAGAGAAGCGTATGAATGCCATCGCCGAAAAAACTGCATTAGATTATCTAGTGTTATCTAAGTTGCTAGCGTCACAAGGCAATATAGATGAAGCTATCGTCATGGTAGAACAGGGGATAGGTATAGATAGATCTATAGCAGACATCTACCTACACGCCATCCGTCTTTATAAGATTAAGGGCGATAGTGGTAAAATTCAAGATTATCAAAATCGCTTAGATCAACTCAAGTTTGAAAAATATCAATAGAGAATAGGGTAGTGTTGTGGATTTCACAAGAATTGATTTATTTCAAAAATATTTTAAAATAGTTTGATTTAGTTTCGTATCATTAGATGTATAATCTTGTCTATCAACTCGACCTAAACTTACAAATGTTTGTAAACTTGGGTAGAATCCTGTTTTATGGAGAAACAGGGAAACCACGATCTGGATAGATCATTTCGATAGGCATGCGACACCTAGTACAGCAAGAAAAGTCGTGTGGAGTAAAATGCCCTTCTCGACAACACTTACATCTGCCGTCGGCATCCAAGTCTTCTTGAGTTAGAGGAGTGTTGCCACACTCACAGCTAAGTGCAGCTTCAACTTTCTTGCGCCTATTTTTACCAAGTCTGATCATTACTCTTCTCCTTATCGCCACCATGCACTGTTGACACGTAAGTATCCCGGACCAGATCTAGCACGTTGGTATAGTTGCGTTGACTGTCTATTCTTGTACCAGATATAGATTTGTAGATATGCTGTATTACATATCATCTCTGGTCACCCTATCAATCATGACCAGTTGGGGTGCCGGTACGCAACTCGCCAGAGTGGGGAACTGATACTCGTGGAGAGACTATGTCCTCTCGTACCCACTCAGAAGCCAGCCTGATGGCATCACCATGATCTGAGTGCTGGTCATCTAGAAGTGCTTGAGCTACAAGCATTGCCTCTAGATTTGCGTTTGGGCTGCCATCCGCATGATTCAAGATGCGATATGTAGCCGACTGTAACCGTTGTAGTTGCGCCAAGAGCGAATCACATGTACAGGGTTCGCCACCAAACGAGCGGTAGTAATTACAGGTTGATTCATGCTCAGCAGCATGTGGGATCCTACTCACATAAGTCATTGCCAACCTCATCTCTGTCAAGGTGGTTTTATCCTACCACGGCTCCATATATATCTCAATAATTAAAAATAGCTCAAATATTTGAGCTATTGTCTGGCGGAGAGAGAGGGATTCGAACCCTCGCGGGGGATTGCTCCCCCCTACCGGTTTAGCAAACCAGCCCCTTCAGCCACTTGGGTACCTCTCCACGTCATAATCATGCTTGTGTATTCGCTTCGTAGCCAGGCTGCAAAGCTTCTACTAGAGCATAATTATTCCTTTCAAATGACAAACTGATGTTTATCATTTGGTTTGGAAAATTATATAAATACTTAGATATGGCGGAGAGGGTGGGATTCGAACCCACGAGACCGTTGCCAGCCTGACAGTTTTCAAGACTGTTCCCTTAAACCGCTCGGGCACCTCTCCTCGTCAAATCATTTACTATCTATGTATTTAAAGCTGCAACGGAGTAATTATACCTTAAAAACGCCCATTGGCCAATCTCTATTTCGCCATTTGTCTACTGCCGATATAAATACTATTATAAATATAGCCACAAGTTGTGGCTGGCGATAATACCGCCTTGCACCTAGGAGAGATGACATGCATCAGCACGTTGCAGAGGGATTGGACGAGCAACAGCTCAGCATATACCAAGAAATCCAGCGAGTGCTTTCGAGCGCTCGATCCGCTAGCCGCGAAGATCTTCGCCGACTGATGGGCATCATCGAAGATCTAAGTCTACGCCTGCAGAAATCAAAGGCTCTCGAGATCCCGGATGGCTATGAGCTCATATGGGCTATTTCGGACGACATTCTTGGAGTACCTGCTCCAGAGCTAGTCAAGGTCGTTGACATCGATGAGCTCAACCAAGGAACATTGCCTCTTCAAGAGGAAGATGCCGCATAGTCACAATGTATTAAGGGCTCCCGTATCCCAGTGTTTTACACCATATACGGGATATACCCAAGTCTTCAAATTGATTGAATATTTGGGTAGATAGTTATAGCCCTTATGCTAGACATTTTATATCTGATGTAGCATAATAAAATCAACAAGTCATGCAAGAAAATAATTTCCCACAACAAGATCAACCGAGTACACCTCCAGAAATAGGTGGTGTTGAGTTGGTCGGCAAGTCAGTAGAAGATCGTAAGCCTGATACCACCCAAAAGAAACAGTCGGGCCTTGTTAGATACTTTGGCCTAGGCAAGAAAAAGCCACAAGAACATCCCAGGCCCAAGTCAAATGTACCAGAAACTACTTTGTTGCAATGGAGCGCTCCAGAATTTGTACAAACTCACAAGCCAATGGGGTGGTACATACTCTTTGCACTATTCTTCTTAGTACTTATAGCAATAGCAATATTTACTAAGCAATATATCACTGTCGGTCTTTTTGCAGTGATGGGCGTGGCTGTATTAGTCTATGCTCATCGAGCACCACGGACTCTCAGCTACATTATTAGTAACTATGGAGTCTCAGTAGGGGAGAAGAAGTATCTTTTTGATGACTTTGATTCATACTATGAAGCCAATGACTATGGCCAAACAGTCATAGAGCTGGTGCCCAACAAGAGATTTGGAACGCTCGTAAGCTTGCCTCCCGCAGAGCATCACTTGCAAGAAGTGGAAGATACTTTGTCCAAAATGCTTCCTAAGGTTCCCAACAGAGAAGACTTTGTAGATAAGATATTTAGAAAACTACGGTTCTAGTTGCAGAATCTATTATCAATTCATTGATCTCAAATTCTGGTGCGCCCGGCAGGATTCGAACCTGCGACCTCCAGTACCGCAAACTGACGCTCTATCCAGCTGAGCTACGGGCGCTTGAACAGGTGAATTATACTAAATATTTCTATTATTTGATAGTACGGATGTTATTATATTAAAACGTATGAGAAATATAATATTGTTTACCAAACCAGGCAAAAGGGCTAGAGAAGTAGAGCGAATATTGCAAACTGAGCTCAAACATCTCACAACTCCACCTCAAAACCCCATAGTCATTGCTATAGGTGGAGATGGCACAATGCTCATGGCTATCAAAGAACACGAGCTCGAAGACATGTCATTTATAGGCATATCTGCAGGGCACCTAGGGTTCTTGCAGACTCTTAAGCCTGAGGATATACCTATCCTTGTAGATTCATTGCAAAAAAACGCATTTACCACGATATCCGCGCCCCTACTGGCGGTGCGTTATGCTGAGTCCGGGGAGGTATTGGGCTATGGGTTCAACGATATCACTATCGAGAGATCTGGTCCCAGAGCTGCTAGATTTGAGCTACATGTCGATGACAATGCAGGCACTTTTATAGGCGATGGTATCATATTCTCAACACCTCTAGGCTCCACGGCATATTCGCTAGCTGCTGGCGGGCCAATCATCGACTCTAGAGCCCAAGACGTATTCGTAGTGAGCCCAAGCAATCCACATGTGTCACCACTGTACTCTAGCTTGCAACGCCCTCACGTTCTGCAGAAGGGCAGAATCATCAAGATAGAGTCGACCACCGAGGATTTACAGGAAAGGCCTATACAGCTCTCTGTAGATGGTACCGTGGTCAATAAGGACATACAGCAAGCCTTGGAAGTGTATGTATCAGACAAATACATTAGTTTACTAGAACTCAAAGAAAAAGACTTCCATAGTCGTATAGACAAAAAAAGACTCGGTAATTATTAGCAATAGACTGTATTTGTAGCCTATATTTAATAGGTAAGTAATTCTATAGGAGCAAATTCATCAGTGAGAGGCCTGATATCTGTGTCTATATCAATCTTGTTTTTGAATACTTCTGCATCAGATAGTGATATTGCTGTGTTTGATGCTATGAGTATATTATTTTGCAGTACATCGGGTGCACGCTTCTGAATCTTATACGCCTCAACGTATTTGAATTGTTGTTTGTATGTAGCCGCTTTGGCTTGTAATAGGTTATTGTCTTTGGTGTTTCTAGAGATGATATTGACTACTACTATACCGTTATCTTCCAGTGCATTGCGTATACCATTGACCGCCTCTGAGGTAGTGAGGTGAAACGGCGAAGTCCTAGATGAAAACGCATCCACAAAAACAATATCGTATTTGTTACTGTTGTGGTTGAGAAAAGTTCTACCATCTGCATTGATGATGTTGGTGTTGCTGGAGTCATCAAATCCAAAATATTCTGAAGCGAGCTCTTTGAGTGCTGGGTCTATTTCTACTATATCAAGTTGCGCATCTTGGGTGTTTTTGTGGAATGTCTTATCAAGAGTAAACGTACCACCACCTATCAAGAGTGCGCTGTCTATACCCCTGCCCTTGAGTACTTCTTCAAACGCCTTCATGTATTCAAAAGGAGATTCTTGTGTTTCTATATTGATACCGGATTGAGCGCTAAGAGCATCTGTTGCGAGTAGACGAACAGGTTGGTTTGCCATGGTAGTGTCGTATACAGTCACCTTAGAGTACTGCGTATCGGCGTCATAAACTACCTGCCGACCAAGTAATTCGGGGGGAGTATAGAGTACTAACATCAGAGAGCCTACCAATAGCAACACGACCTTGGCCCATATCCAATCCCGTCTGTTGGCGATGATTGAGAGTATGGCCAGGCATACTGCTCCGGCAAATATTATTCGAGTACTTCCTACAAAAGAGAACAATATATAGCCGGTAATAAAAGTACCTATGATACTTCCTATAGTCCCAAAAGCAAATACCTTGCCTACTAGCTCACCACTATGTTTCTTGTCTGTGAGTATCAGCTTGGCTACGAATGGCGATACCATACCTAGTATGAAATTGAGCGGACCAAAAAGGTACATTGTAGCCAAGAAGGAGCCGGCGATTAGCGAAACTCCCGAGCCAGATATCCAATAGATAACATACGGCGCAAAATATATGGTTACTAGCAACACTGATGTAGCTAAGGCCAGCAACTTGGACAGTACCCCGTAGCTAGCATGTCTATCTGCTAGTTTACCGCCATACCAGTAGCCAGCTGACAAGAAGCTGAGTACTACACCTATTACACCTGTCCATACATAAAAAGAACTACCAAAGTACGGTGCAAGTAGTCGTGAGCCAGTTAGCTCGAGGCTCATGATGACAACACCGTTTATCAGTACGATCAGCAGGCCTTTGTATTTGCGATATAACTCCAATGTTTTGTTGATAGGCATCAATCTAAGTGTTTTTGTAAGAACTTCTTGAGAGCAGAGTAGTCTTTCTTGTCATAATCATAAAACATAGTAGGTATTCCTACGGACTGAGCACTCTTGGTAGCCTCAGGGTTGTGTTCGAAATACACTACATCATTTTTGGTGAGGTTGAAGTGAGAAAGCATTTTCTTGAAATATTCTGG
>JAUPVL010000040.1 GCA_030917065.1 Patescibacteria group bacterium | reverse complement strand
TCAGGATTATCACCGACCATACTAGAGCTGTTACATTCATGGCTGCTGATGGTGTGGAGCCTAGCAACAAGGATCAAGGTTATGTCATGAGACGATTGGCACGCAGAGCTATCCGCGAAGCATTGGTGCTTGGCATACATCAAGGTCTTTTCGAAAGAATAGCCCCCAGAGTCATCTCGCTATATGAAGACGTGTATCCTGAGCTACAAAACCCATCAGAAATAATGACAGTCCTCAGAAGAGAAGAAAACGCTTTTCGCCAAACTCTCACAAGAGGCCTAAAAGAATTTGAAAAAATGTTAAGAAACAAAAAAGACTTAACTGGCTCTGATGCCTTTACGCTATATGATACATATGGATTTCCAAAAGAATTGAGTCTAGAAGAGGCTAAACGCAAAAATATCCCAGTCGCCGAGAGTTTTGACATAGAGTTTGTAGAAGCTATGGAGGAGCAAAAACAGCGTAGCCGAACTGCAACCACCGGTCAGTTCAAAGGTGGTCTTTCTGACCACTCAGAATTAGTCACGCGCTACCATACTGCTACTCACCTGATGTACAAAGCCCTGAGAGAAGTGTTGGGCGATCATGTGATGCAAAGAGGTAGCAATATTACTACCGAGCGCATGCGGTTTGATTTCTCACATCCCGAGAAGATGACACCTGAACAAATCGCTCAAGTAGAGAAAATGGTCAATGACGTGATCACCAAAGACATGCCTGTAAGTTTCGTAGAGATGTCCAAAGATGATGCTTTTGCACAAGGAGCGCTAGGAGCCTTTGGCGAAAAATATCCTGAAGTAGTCAAGGTATATACTGTAGGCGACCCAGAGGGCGAATACTATAGCAAAGAAATCTGCGGTGGCCCGCATGTAGTATGCACAGGCGAGATAGGTAAATTCAAGATAGTCAAAGAAGAATCTAGCTCAGCTGGTGTAAGGCGTATAAAGGCAATGATTGAATAAATATGTTAGTATAAGTAGATATCATGCCAAAAGAAACTAAAAAAACTGAAATAGATAAGACTGAGGCTACCTCAGCAGTAGAACAACCCAAGCCACAAAAGACCAACACACTTTCAGTCATTGGGTTAATCTCATCATTCTTTATACCGCTACTAGGTCTTATACTCTCGATTATCGGAGTTTCGCAGGCTTCAAAACGCAACGAAAAAGGCAAGGGCCTAGCCATTGCAGGTATTATCATCTCGATACTCAATGGTATACTCCAGCTAATATTCTTGCTTATCGTGATAGCGGCAGTCCAAAACGCCGATATCAAACTCGAAACCTATACCAACTCCAATCCAGACTATACCATAGCTTACCCCAAGGGTTGGACCAAGGAGGCAGAAAATCAACTAGGTGCACAGGGTTATATCTTCAAAGATGAACTCAAGAACAACACTGGCAAGGTATATGGTCAAAGCGAAATAATATATTTACCTCCACCATCAAATGGCTATAGTGAAGATGTACTCAATGCCATCAGAGATAGTATCAAAGAAAAATACAATGGTGCGACGGTCACATACGAATCTCGTGAAACATATAAAGGCCTAGACTCACTAAGATTCGTTGTTACTTACAATGGTGAGAATGGTAAGATCAAGGCCAAGATCACTGTAATACTCAATGAAGATAACTCAGTATATACAATCGTTACACAATCACCTGAAGAAAACTACGAAAAGTACTCTGATGCTTTCGATCAAATCCACAATACATTTCAGCCGTAGGTCTGCTAACTAGATAGTCAATTTCGGTTGAGCAGTAGGTTGTTGATTGTTTGCTGTAGGGTTAGGGTTTGGAGCAGCAGTAGCTTGCTGAGCAAGAGGTGACGCAGGCGGTTGATACATACTGGTGGCAGCTGTACCTGTAGGTATTCTATCGGTGTTTGATGGCTGAGCTGGAGGTAAGTTGTTGGGTTGTGCAGGATTGGTATCGCTTCTTTGAGAGCTTGATGGTGGTATGACTGTATTATCTCGTCCGGCTTGTTTTTGGTTGGTATCTAGATCGGCTTCTATTTCTAGTAGCCTGTTGTACTTGGCGATACGTTCTCCTCTAGCTGGCGCGCCTATCTTGAGACCCATGGCTCCTACGCCATAAGCCAAGTCAGCCAATAGCGAATCGGTAGTTTCTCCTATGCGCTGACTAATAATGATCTTTGCCTTGCTGTCTCGAGCAGCCTTGATCGCCTGGAAGGTTTCTGTAAATGTACCAACTTGATTGGGCTTGATGATGATTCCGTCAAACATCATTTCTTGCTGGATAGTTTGTATCTTGGTAGTGTTGGTGACTGTATAGTCGTCTGACAATACCAAAAACGGCTTGGGCTTATTTGCCATGCCTTTAATGATTTCAGTACCTTCCAGATCATTTTCCGCAAACGGGTCTTCTATAGCGTATAGATTGAACTTATTGTCCCAGTCTTGATACAGCTTGAAAAGATCAGAAGAGTGTAGCTTCTGAGCCTCAATATTGTATAGACCATCTTTGTACAAGTTGTTGGCTGAAGCATCAAGAGCTACTTCGTATTTGGTGCTCATCTTACTATTGAGTTGTGACAATGCCTCTAGTATGACTTCTGTGTTGGTGCCTACTGGAGCTAGTCCACCTTCATCTCCCACTAGCTGAGCCGATGGCCCATAGAGGCTCTCCATGATATTTCGGACCTTGTGGTACACCTCATATATCAGTTGAGTTGCCGCACTAGGTGCTGTGCTCTGCGGTACTATCATAAACTCTTGTATATCTAGTCCAGGAGCATGTGTACCGCCACCAATGATACTTGCAAACAGCTGAGGAAACTCTGGACTAGTATTGTTGTGTTCTGCAATGTATTGCCAGAGAGGCTGGTCTTTTTCTATGGCTGAGAGTTTGAGGTAAGCACCGGACAATGCAAGCAATGTATTGGCGCCAAGGTTTTCTTTTCTTTCAGATCCATCAAGAGCCATCAGGAGTCCATCAAAATCTTCTAGCTGATCTAGCGGGTAGCCGATAAACTTCGGAGATATGGTGTTGTTAATAGAGTCTATACATACCTGTATGCCCTTGCCATCATATGGTCCTTGACCATCTCTTTTTTCGTGCGCTTCATCATTGCCAAAACTCGAACCAGAAGGCACGGCAAACTTGGCACTTTTGCCACTGTCTGAGACCATGACGACCAGTAGAGTAGGTTCGCCACGCGAATCAAGTATTTGATAGGGGATAATCTTCTTTATTGTCATTAGTGCAATTATACCATAACTGTTTTGAAGGTTTAAGTCTGACTCGGTCGAATGGTAGAAATACACTTATCTAGCTCTTTGTCAGAAAAGTTTAACAACACCCTGTGGAAAACTTTTGCAAAAAGTTGTCAAAGTTTGCTAACATCCATTTACAGATAGAAAATGTCCTTTTACTCAAATAAATTAAGCCCAAATCGGTATGATTTGGGCTAGTTGAGATTGAGCTTTGCTCTTATTGCACTCAATTGTTTTAAGTATCCTCGACGACTCATTACAGAGAAGTAAAGACCGATAAATATGAGTATGGAGCTGATCCAGATTGCCACGCTGACATTTGGGATTCCCCAGCCTAGCATTACTGCTAGACACTGCAATCCGAACTTGACCTTTCCGAACGAATTAGCCCCATTTGGCTTGATATCGGCTTTCTTTGCCAGATATCCCACTCTTGCACCCGTGATAAGAACTCGTACCTCGAGAAGCAATGCGCATACCACGACTACCACGAAGCCGGTAGGTGTATATCCGAGTTCGGTCGTGAAGTATGGTATCAGACCTATCGCTAGTGTCGCGAAGGTGATCTTGTCGGCCAGCGGATCGATAGCTTTTCCAAAATTGCTTTCGGTTTTCAGTCCTCTAGCTATCTCACCATCTATTCCATCTGTGGCGATATTGATAACCGCCAAGAACAGCCACAAGTACCTATAACCAGTACTGTTAGCTGTTACTAGCCCGACCACTATCAGTATCGACGCAATGATTCGAAATACCGATACAATATTGGCCATGTTTTGCTCGAGCCATGGGTATTGCCTGGGGTCATCCTGCCGGTAACGTCGCACTACCGGAGAGACCAATATACGAAAGAGCTCTCGTGATTTAGATGCTGCTGTATCGACAAACATCGCCTACCTTTCTTGGTAGAGAACACGAATCGATGTTATTGTAACTTGGATATCAACGTGACTACAAGCATAATATCGTTAAAATTTTGCTATAATAATCATAAGTAAAATAATATGAAATTTCCTGGATTCAAAAAGAAGAAAAAAACTGGTCAATATCTAGTGTCGCTAGATATAGGTACTGAGTACGCCAAAGCACTTGTTGGTAAGGTAGTGAATCATACTGATGCTGCTGGCAAGCACAACCAAGTAGTCGAGATAATAGGCGTAGGAAGACAGCGTCAAAGACTTACTGACATGGCTGGAGGTGCAGTGACAGATATAGCCGGTGTGGTAGAGAACTGTGACGCCGCTCTAAGAAGAGCCGAGGAAATGGCTGAAGTTGTAGCCAAAGACTCTGTCATAGGCATAGCAGGTGAGTTGGTCAAAGGAGGTACTACTAGTGTCAGTTATCGTAGGGCTAGACCAGATGTCAAGATAGACCAGGCCGAGCTGATGGACATCATCAAGCGTATCCAAAAGCAAGCTTTTGATGATGTCAAGAAACAGCTCAGTTGGGAGACGGGCAAACAGGAACTGGAGGTCAAACTCGTCAATGCAGCTGTTGTAGACGTACACATTGATGGCTACAGAGTCACAAATCCGGTAGGGTTTCAAGGTAGAGATGTGACTATTCAGATATTTAATGCCTTTGCCCCAATGGTGCATCTAGGCGCACTACAAACTGTTGCAGCAGATTTGGATCTGAATCTGATAAATATAGCCGCCGAGCCTTTTGCGGTAGCCAAGAGTGTAGGTGCAGATGATAGTACAGAGTTTTCGGCTATATTTATTGATATCGGCGGAGGTACATCTGATATTGCAGTGGTCAATAACGGCGGAGTGGAAGGTACCCAGATGTTTGCTATAGGCGGTAGAAGTTTCACTAAGCGTATCAGTATGTCTCTAGGTATCAATTTCGATCAAGCTGAAGAAATGAAACTCGATCACTCTGCGGGCAAACTCAAGCCCGAAGACGACCAGGCAGTATCTGACTCTCTCAAGAGCGATGTAGAGACTTGGCTCTCTGGCGTAGAGCTAGGGCTAGCAGAGTTTGAAGGAATAGAACATTTACCCAATAGGATACTTTTGTGTGGAGGTGGTTCGGCATTGCCTGAGATAAAACATGCCCTTTCCAGTACTGATTGGTACAAAAGCTTGCCGTTTACTCGCAAACCAACCATTGATTTTGTAAAGCCTACCGAAGTAAATAGAGTCATAGACAAGACTGGAGAGCTCAATAGCCCACAAGACATTACCCCCATGGGTCTTGCCAATCTTGGTCTAGACATTATTGGCTCACAAAGTGCCGGTGAGAATATGCTACAACGTCTCAGCCGCACCCTCTCTCTTTAGCCTTGATAAAATCGTATACATTCTGTCACATCAAAACGCTCAAGCTGGTTTAAATAACTGCAACATACTGCAAGCTTAAAGGCTTTGCGGTATAATAACTAACAACTATGCCTGAAAATTCCAACCCAGATGTAATATATCTAGAATCAGATTCAGAAATAACTGAAGCGATTGACAAACTCAAAGCCAGCGACTCTAGTGAGGTGCGTATAGCTGTGCCTGCTCGTAGTACTATGCTACAAAGTGCAATCAATCTGAAACTCTTGAAGAAAGCAGCAACTTCAACTCACAAAAAACTCGTCGTAGTCAGTGGCGACAAGGCTACTGTCAGTATGGCTGCTGGACTAGGAATACTAATTGCCAAAAACGTCAAAGCAGAACCGTCTGTACCTGTGGCTAGTAGTTTGTCTGGTAGTATGCCTGTTGATAATAAGAGCGAACCAGTAGTGATTGACCAATCGGACTTTGATGATTACTCGCCAAGCGATGCCGCAGAAGGGTCGCAGAAGAATTCAGGCTCAAAAAACAGTGGAAGCTTCGAGAAAAAGCACATATCACTCAAAGACACCAACAAAAAATCCAAAGCTTCCAAAAAAGACGAAGTCAACAAAAACAAGCGAAACCCCAATGAGCCCAAAGTACCAAACTTCATGGGTCTCAATAAAAAGATTGCCATATTTTTAGGAATACTTGCGGGGCTGATATTGATCGCATTGGCTTATACATTCTTGCCTACTGCAAAGGTGATATTGAACACCAAGGCTCAAAAGACTCCTGTCAATGTTCAGTTCACACTCGATGCTGGCACTAAAAAAACAGACGCTGAAGCTGCTATCGTGGCCGCTGATCAGATAACTACTACCAAAGATCTGAGCGCTCAATACAGCGCGACCGGCAAAAAAGATGTTGGTACCAAAGCAAGTGGTACTATCACTATCAGCAACTGCTCAAACTCAGATGATTTTACTATTCCAGCCGGCACTAGTCTGACTGCTTCTGGTCAAAAATTTGGTCTCAACGCAAGTGTGGCGGTACCTGGTGCCAAGTTTAATAATGGCGTATGTTCCAAGGCCGGCACGGCCAGCGGCAGTATAACTGCGTCAGCCAATGGCGATAGCTACAACATCAGTAACGGCGCATTTAGTATCGCGGGCTATGATTCGAAAGTAACAGGTAGCGGATCAACTACCGGTGGTAGCAGTAAGGTCGTGACAGTCGTGACACAGGCAGATATCGACAAGGCCAAAAACGACATGATAGCAAACGCAACTGAGGGTGCCAAACAAGAATTGTCCAAAAAAGGTAATGACGACCAAAAGGTCTTCGCTGAAACTTTTTCTACAGAAGTCAGCAATGTGAATGCTACTGCTCCAGAAGGCAGTGAGAGCTCTGGAGGTACAATCAGTGCAAGGGTCAAATACAGTGAACTGGCTGCTGCCAAAAGCGACATCGATAAGGTATTTGAAACACAACTCAAGAC
>JAUPVL010000039.1 GCA_030917065.1 Patescibacteria group bacterium | reverse complement strand
GTATTGTTGTTGTGCTTTTATATTGAGGTGTTTAGTGGTTAAATATAAGCTGTTAGTGCACCTAAAGGAGGCGTGATGAAGGTAAAGCCAGTAGTACCGACCTTGATGGTTCGAGAGGCCAGCGAGATCCCTTTCGGGATGCTCTGGGGTCATGGATACAGGGGTATCCTGTGGGATCTCGAGCGAACCCTGATACCGCTCGGTTGCAGAAGCATGACGGACTATGCAGTACAGGTCGTGGAGCAGGCGAGAGAGGCGGGCTTCACACAGACTTGCTGCACCAACTCCACCTATCCTTACGGCAATGACTTGCTGAGGCATTTTGGTCACCGCATTGCTCAGCCAGACCCTGATAACGGTCTCATGAAGAAACCAGACCCTTCCATCTTTCAGAGAGGCTGTTCTCTTCTGATGATGGAGCCAGAGCAGGTAGTGATGGTGGGCGACAAGCTTCTCTTCGATACCAGCCCTGCTGCTGCACTTGGTATGGGCACCGTGTTGGTCAACCCCCTACCTGGGTACGACGTATGGGCCGAATATCTGGCGTTTCGCCGTACCAAGGAGAAATTGGCACTCAGGCACCTCGGCCTCAAACGCCCATAGACTAGAGTAATCTATTAGTGAGCCTCAGATAAGCATAGTTTTGTCTGAGGCTTAAATATTTACAAACACAAGCACGTTATTGACAAATGTGTGCTATTTTGCTAATATGGGGTTAACTTCTAGAGATGGAGTTCAGAAGTATGTAAACTTCCTACAAGGAGTGTGCAGCTTGGAGGGTGTTTATATCTTTTTGTAGTCAATACAAAAAGAAAAACTAAAAAATTTAAAAAAATAAAAACAAAAGGAGGGCAACCATGCAAGTTGCAATGTTAACATATTATCAAGTCACCAGACCACGTAAGGTAAAGGTGAGGGTGGTAAAGGCTCATGAACATGTGCCTTATTTGGGTAGTGAGAATGTTATAGATATTCGCGCTCTTAGTCAAAAAGACAAGTCTAGATTCGGGAGATCATTCTTCTTGAGTCCAAACGAGCGCAAGATAACTGAGTATGAAGCTTGGCAGAAACTATCCAAGAGACTCAAAAAACGTGTAGTCTAAAGCATTTAACAGGTAGTGCATGTTAAAATAAAAGTGGTCTAAACAGGCCATTTTTATTTTGATACGCCACCTTAGCTCAGTTGGTAGAGCGGTGCTTTCGTAAAGCATAGGCCATCGGTTCGATCCCGGTAGGTGGCTCCATAGTAATAATCCTTAGCTATTAAATATATAGAGTTCTAAGAGTATAATAGATACCATCGTTTATGAATATTTTTCAAAAACTCAAAAAAGATCTAAAAGATCAAAACTTCTTCCGCGATAGCTGGTTGGTGGTGCTGCTTATCATTACCTTGATAGGTAATGTTTTTATAATTGTATGGTCTGCTACACACATCAAAAATATTGGTATCGATATACCTGTGAGGTTTACATCTCTTTCGAATTTTGACCAGCTCGGGGTGTGGTACAGTCTGTACGAAATAGCTGTGATTAGTGTCATTATTACTATCATCAATCTGTTCTTGGCTATAATACTACACAAAAAAAATAGGATTCTTAGTATATTTCTGACGATTACTACACTGATGATAGTAATACTAGCCATCGCTATATTATTAGGATTTACGGTAATAAAATATGGCGCAAACTAAAACAGAAACAATAACCACAAGCTATGTTGATACGAGATGGTTCTATAGGATATTAGAAATAATACCGGGATCTATCACCTGGACGCTCTTGACTGCACCAATCTTGCTGAGTTTCTTCTATCCAGTTGCTGTGGCGTATTTTATCATTGCTTTTGATATATTCTGGCTACTTAAATCCATACGCATGAGCTTCTCTCTTGTAAGAGGGCATCAAAGGAGTCAAGAAGCAGCCTCTATCAATTGGACAGATAGACTGATAGAACTATCTAATGTAGAGAAGTCACTGAGTCATGTGAACGCCCAGCTTGAGCTCGCTATCGAGCGCCATGCACCAAAGCCGTACGTTAACAAGCTAAAGAAAGAAGTTGATAGGCTAGAATTGCTAGTAGAGCACCAAACAGTTCTGTTTGACCCCACAAGAATTACTCATTGCATCATAATGCCACTATACAACGAATCAATTGATGTTATACGCCCGGCTATACAGGCCTTAGCCAAATCCAACTACAACCTCAAGAAAATACTTTTCGTATTTAGCTATGAACAAAGAGGTGGATCAGGCTCCAAAGAAACAGCCAAACAGCTAGAGAAAGAGTTTGGTAAGACTTTTGGTGAGTATATTACCTACATGCACCCAGACGGCATAGTAGGAGAGCTGAAGGGCAAAGGAGCAAACATCAGTTTTGCAGGTAAAAAAATACTACAAAATATCAAAAAAAGAGGCATCTCTCCACATGATGTAGTAGTGACTACACTAGACTGTGACCACAGAGTGCACCCAGACTATTTGAGCTGCCTCACTTACGCATATTGCACCAACCCCAATCGTAGACATAGCTCATTCCAGCCCCTGGCTCTTTTTAACAACAATATCTGGGATGTACCGGCACCCATGAGGGTCATTGCTACAAGCAATTCTTTTTGGGTGATGATAGAGAGTGTAAGACAGGGTAGGTTGCGTAATTTCGCTTCACACGCTCAGAGTCTTGATGCACTAGAAGATACTGATTTTTGGTCTATCACTAGTCCTGTAGAGGACGGACATCAGTTTTATAGGAGTTATTTTACATTTAACGGCAATTATATGGTTGAGCCTCTGTTTATACCGATATATCAGGATGCTGTGTTGGCTAGTTCTTACCCAAGGACATTTGTGGCCCAATTCAAGCAACTCCAGCGCTGGGCCTATGGCGTAAGTGATTTTCCATATGTAGTCAAAAATTCTATCAAGAATAAAGAAATACCACTTGGCAACAAGTTGATACAGATAGGT
>JAUPVL010000008.1 GCA_030917065.1 Patescibacteria group bacterium | reverse complement strand
GGATATTTTTCTCTAGGGTCAAAATCATCCTGCTCTTTGCCTACGTCTTTAATCCGACTCTTCAACACTGCAGCATCTCTACGATACTGCGCTTCAGCCTCAGTGTCTCCAGTAGCCTTGGCTACACCGGCTTGCTCTAGAGCATATTCTCTCAATGCTTCTACCTGGTGACGACTCAAAACAACCTTTTCTGTTCCTGTGTCATCAAGCTTGGCAGCTTTTTCTGCAAGTCGCCAAGCGTCGTAATGAGCCTCAACTACTTCTCTGGACTCTTCCGAATCATAATCTTCTGGCGTTTCTCTAGAATTTAGCGGTAACTCACTGGCTTTCGCCCTAGCTTCATCTCGCTTTTCGACTACTTCCTTGAGTTCTTCCCTTCTGGCAGCCTTTTCAGCTTCACGCTCCTCTTTAGTTTTTCTAGGCCTCTCAGGAGTTGTCTTTGGTTTTGCTGTTTCGGAATCTGCCAGAATAGCAGTTTGTTCTTGGATAATTTTGGTATACAACGCACGACTTTCTGCGTCTTTAGCTTCTGCCAATAACGCAGCAGCATCTTCTATATTCTTGACTGCCTTCTCTTTTGCAGTAGCTCTTTCGTCAGCTCTCTCTAGTCCAGCTTCTGTGTCATCGGCAGTTCTCTCAGCACTTGGTCTTGGTGGAGGAGCAGGTTCGGATGCAGTTCTGGTAGGTTCAGTGACCACTACAGATGGTTCTGCAGGCCTTTCAGCCCTTGTTCCGGGTGGTGGTTCGGGTGGAGGTGGAGTGTTTTCTCCGCGCAACCTAGCAGCAACTTCTTCTCCAGTGGGGGGCGTAGGAGGGGTTTCTGTGCTACCTCCTGAGCCAGTCTCTACACTATTTGCCATATCCATCCTTTATTATCATTATCTCTCGAGAATTTAGTTTTTAATATTATTTAAGTTATTACTTATGCTTAAATACTATCATAAGAATAATACACACTCAAGTCAAGCAATAATTAGCGTCTTTTTTTCTTCTTGCGTTTGGATTTTTTGGATCTGCGCATAGGGTCTAGCTTGACACTTCTAGTTGCCTCTACCTTTGAGTTACTGCGCGAGGAAGATGATCGCTTGGTTTTAACCACTTCAGCTTCTGTGACTTGGCTGGTAGCTCGTTTGGCACCCTCAGTAATCTCAGTAGTAGGAGCTTCCACTACTGATTGAGGTTGTATCTGGACCTTGAATATCGTAGTAGCTATCTCGGAGTTGATACCGTTTTGTAGTTGTGTAAATAGTCTAAATGCTTCTGACTTGTATTCCACAAGTGGATCGCGTTGCCCATATCCGCGCAGACCTATACCGTCGCGTAGATGATCCATTGTTTCTAAGTGCTGTAGCCAAGCCGAATCTATCACCTTGAAACACACTAGTCTATTGATGAGCTGCATGGTATCATCACCAAATTCCTCGATTCTCTGGTCGTACATTTGCTTGGAGATATCTAGCAAACTATCAACGATGTCTTGAGGTAATTTGCTGGTGATGTTTTGTGACCAGTCTGTGGGTACGGGTATGATATTGCGAGCACTTTTGGCAACTTCTTCTAAGTCAATCATGGAAGTAGAGCTATTGGTGTGAGATTGTACAATAAGACCAAATTCCTGCTCTAATGCTTCAAAAATATCTGGCTTGAGATCTTTGGACTCCAAGAATCTTCTACGTTTTTTGTAGATAATCTCGCGTTGTGAGTTCATAACATCGTCATACTCTACTAGATGCTTGCGGATATCAAAGTTGTGTCCTTCAACACGCTTTTGGGCTGTTTCTAGAGTACGAGAGATCATTTTGTTCTCAATAGGAGTATCTTCAGGCACATTGAGGGTATTCATGAGTGAACCTATGCGGTCTCCTCCAAAGACTCTCATCAGATCGTCTTCAACACTTACATAAAACTGGCTCGAGCCGGGGTCACCTTGTCGGCCAGCTCTACCACGAAGTTGGTTGTCGATACGCCTAGACTCATGACGCTCAGTACCGAGCACATGCAGTCCGCCGAGTTCTTTGACCTTTTCGTCTAGTACGATGTCGGTGCCACGACCAGCTATGTTGGTAGCCAGAGTAACGGCTCCGACCCTACCGGCTTCGGCAATGATGCCGGCTTCTGCTTCGTTGTTCTTGGCGTTGAGAATAGTATGATCTACACCAGCCTTTTTGAGCATGTTACTAAGTATCTCGTTTTTCTCAATACTTACCGTACCGATAAGTACTGCTTGGCCGCTATTATGTCGTTCTTTTACTTCTTGAACTACAGCACCAAACTTGCCTAGTTCGGATTTGTATATTTTGTCTGGCAGATCTTTTCGTATCATTGGTCTGTGAGTAGGTATTTGAGTGACTTCAAGAGAGTATATTTTGGCAAATTCTTCGGCTTCGGTCATTGCGGTACCCGTCATACCAGCTAGCTTATTGTAAAGTCGGAATAAGTTTTGGAAGGTGATAGTTGCAAGAGTCTGGCTCTCGGCCTGTATCTGTACGCCTTCTTTGGCCTCAATAGCTTGATGCAAACCTTCACTATAACGTCTACCCGGCAACATTCGGCCAGTAAACTCATCTACTATGACTATCTCTCCGTCTTCAGATACAACGTAGTCCTTGTCTTTGACAAACAATGCCTCTGCCTTGAGCGCAGCCTCTACATGATGAACATCTTCTATCCTGCCGGCTTCATAGATATTGTCTACACCAAGAGATTTTTCAATCTTAGTGATACCAACCTCTGTCACACTGACTGCCTTTTGTTTCTCGTCGGTAGTGTAGTCTGTCTTGGGGTCAAGGGACTTGGCAATCTTGGCAAATGTATAATACCTATCAGTACTCTTATTGGCTTGCTGAGAAATAATAAGTGGAGTACGTGCTTCGTCGATAAGAATAGAGTCCACTTCGTCTACTATCACATAGTTAAGATCTCTTTGTACTATCTGTGAGACCTCTTGGACCATATTGTCACGCAGATAATCAAACCCAAACTCGTTATTGGTACCGTAAGTAATATCAGCGCTATAAGCTTCTTTGCGCTCTACTGGCCTTAGGTGCCTAAGCCTCTCGTCTTCATGCTTGTCGTCGGTGTATTCTGGATCGTACACAAATGCACTTTCGTGCGATATAACACCGGTAGAAAGTCCCAGGAAATGATAGATTTGCCCCATCCATCCAGCATGGAGTTTGGCTAGATAATCATTGACAGTCACCAGGTGAGCACCTTTTTTGGAAAGAGCATTGAGATATAGTGGCGCAGTCGCCACCAAAGTCTTACCCTCACCGGTACGCATCTCTGCTATTGCTCCGCCATGTAAAACTACCCCACCTATAAGTTGCACATCAAAATGACGTTGCTCGAGAACTCTTCTGCTAGCTTCTCTTACGACAGCGAAGGCTTCCTCAAGTATGGCATCTAGTGAACTCTCCAATTTCTTGTGATCAATACGATCCATGAACTCGGAAGTTTTTGATTTGAGTTGTTTGTCGGACAACTTCTTGATATCGGCTTCAAGATTGTTTATTCGTTCAACCCGAAGCTTCGCTTTTTTGATCTCGCGAGCATTAGGGTCTCCAAAAATTTTTGAAATTATCGACATATCAAACCTTTATACATCTGTTAATTATACCAGATATCACTTGCAGTCCTAATGAAGAGCAATTAGAACTATTATCAATACCTAATCTCTAAACCTGTCCCACATCTCTTTTACACGAAAACGTCGGGGCGAGTTCTTGTCCTTATATTTTTTTATCTGTAACCTCAACTTTTGCTCAACTATATCAATGGCCGAGTGAGGATTGATAGTGGCTGTTTCGGCTACTAGGTCTGGGCCAGCAACTTCCAATATGGCTTTTACTCTGTAGCGATTATCTTCTTTGCCTGATGGATCTCGGAATATCTCTACACTCATGCCCTTCGCCTTGTGTTGTCGTGGCAGGTATTTGTCCAATTTACCCAGTTTACGATTGATGTATTTTTTGAGTTCTTTGTCTATTTCGTACTTACGACCAGTTAACTGAATTTGAATCATACTACCTCCCGATTATATATCTATTATAACACTTCAGCGCCATAGTATTTTTGCAACAATTTTGGTATCTTGATAGTCCCATCAGCCTGTTGGTAGTTTTCTAATATTGCAATCGGCATGCGGCTACTCACTACAGCTGTACCATTGAGAGTATGTGCAAACTCGAGCTTGCCTTCGTCATTGCGATAGCGGATATTGAGATTGCGTGATTGAAAATCTGTGCAATTACTGCAACTTGTAAGCTCGCGATAATCCTTCTCGGCAGGGCTATAGTACTCCAGATCATATTTCTCGTATGCTGGTGCACTCATATCGCCTGAAGCAATGCGTATCACACGATAAGGTATTTGTAACTCTTTGCATATTTTTTCTTCTATCTCCACAATTTTTTGCAACCAAGTGTCGCTTTCCTCGGGTTTACAAAAAACATACATTTCTAACTTATCAAATTGGTGAGTTCGATATAGACCTTTGCTGAATTTACCATATGCTCCGGCTTCAAGCCTGTAGCTAGGACTGAGCCCTGCATAGAGCTTGGGTTGGTCTAGATCAATTACATCATCTTTATGATATCCAGTAATTGGAATCTCGGAGGTGGCGATCAACACGAGCTTTTGTTCTTGGTCTATGTAGTTTTGATTCTCCTCTCCCTTTGGCATGTACCCAGTACCATTAGCAACTTCGTAATTGACCATGTGAGGTACACCGATTAGCTCAAACCCCTCAGCTCTAACTACATCTTGAGCAAACAACTCTATAGACTGCCACAGTCTTAGCATCTTGTCTTTGACAAAATAAAATTTACTTCCAGATACTTTGGCACCTGCCTCAAAGTCAAACAAATCATTGATATCGTTTAGCTCTAAATGGTCTTTGGGTGTAAATCCAAGCTCTATATCGCCCCATTTTCTCTCTTCTCGGTTATTTTCTTCACCACCATCTGGAGTATTTTCGGCTAGTAGATTTGGCACTTGATTTAAGATGTCTAGGTATTTTGCGTTCAACTTTTCTAGATCAGCGCTTACGACTTCGAATTCACTTTTCTTAACCTTGAGTGCTTCCAGCTCTACTTCGGTAGGTTTACCTTCTAGCTTGAGTTGAGATCTCAATCCTTCGGCTTTCTGAATCAGTTCAGTTCTTTGCTTATCTACATCCAACAAACCATCAACGTCTACTTCTATACCTCGGCGCGAGGCACTGTCTTTGTAGGGCTGCGGGTTTTCACGTAGTTTCTTGATGTCTATCATTTTAGATCCTTATCCACTTCAAATTCCTTGGGGTCGATTGATTCAGGTCGGAGCGTAGGAAATAATATCACGTCCTTGATGGCCGGTTGGTCTGCCAAAAACGACACAAATCTATCGATACCCATTCCCCAGCCCGCGGTAGGTGGTAAACCAATCTCCAAGGCGCGAATATAGTCATAATCAAGCGGATGTGCTTCTTCGCTTTCGCCTCTATCTAGTACATCTTGCTCTTGCTGTAGACGACTAAGTTGATCAAGAGGATCATTGAGCTCATTGTAGGCATTGATAATTTCTGCGCCCATGCACAATAATTGCATGCTAGCTGTATACTCCGGCTGATCACTACGCTTTTTGGCGAGTGGTTTCATGGTAGATGGATAATCTAGTAAGAACGTAGGTTGTTTGATATTTGGTCTGCAGGTTTCTTTATAAAACTCGTCTAGTAAATCCTTGAGAGGAGGATTGTTTTTGAGATCTATTTTGAGTTTGCGTGATTTTATCTCACTTACAAGCTTATCTCTACTGATATTTTCAATATCTACGCCGGTTTCTTTCTTTATAAGATCGCGGAAGGTTATTCGATTGTATGGTGGTGTGAAATCAAGCTCTTCACCCTGATAAGTTATCTTTAGACCACCGTGTACTGCCTCAAGAGCTTCAGATATCATTGCTTCTGTCATAGTCATCAAGTCTTCATAATTTGCATATGCTTGATATAGCTCTAACATCGTAAACTCAGGGTTGTGGCTTCTATCGATTCCTTCATTGCGAAAATCACGAGAGAACTCAAAAACTCTCTCAAATCCCGCAACTACGGCTCGCTTGAGATAGAGCTCATTGCTTATGCGTAAGTACAAATCTGATTCTAACTTGTGATGATAAGTAGTAAATGGTCTGGCACTTGCCCCTCCGTATAGCGGCTGCAATACTGGAGTTTCGAGCTCTATAAAACCGCGTGTAATCAGAAACTGACGAATAACTTCAGTGACCTTACTACGCATCTCTATGTGTCTTTTTACTTCTGGATTGATATGCAGATCGATGTATCGCTGTCTATAACGGCGCTCTACGTCTTTAAAACCATCATGCACATCTGGCATGGGGCGTAAGCTTTTTGTCAAAAACGTAATGCTTTGTGCAAATACACTGACTTCACCGGCGTTTGTTTTTTGTAGTTTGCCTGATACCTGTATGAAGTCTCCGTTATCCAGTAATTTGAGTTGGGCAAAATCAATCTGGTTACTAGCACTATCTGCCTCGATAGATTTCTTATTGATTACAGCTTGAATCTTGCCAGATTCGTCTGTGATATCTATAAAGCACATCCCGCCCATTAGACGGATGCTAGTAATTCTACCTACTGCTTTCACGTCGCTTCCTTCGCGCGTGTCAAATTCGTTCACTAATACTAGATTTTGAGCAGTACGATCACCTACCTGTGGATACGGATCAATTCCAGCTTTTTT
>JAUPVL010000038.1 GCA_030917065.1 Patescibacteria group bacterium | reverse complement strand
ACTATTTCGGCGTCTCCTGCAATACCCGAGAAAAATCTTGCTGTGTTTTCGAGAATCGCACGCACCACATCGATATCGTCAGGTTCACCGATGAGGGCTTCCTTCAGCCTCTCCGACAATTCCATATAGGCCTGAGCATTTACCTTTTCAAACATGTCTCACTCCCACATATATAGGTACGTTTACATAACTAAGCTTATCAGTCGATTTGAGCATTATCAAACATAAGAAAAACAGCCTGTAGAGGCTGTTTCTCTTACTGAAGTATTTTTAGTAGTTTATTTGAGAGCTTCGGCGATGTCGAGCTTGATAGATGGGCTCATGCTAGAAGTCACATAGATACTTTTGATATATGTGCCCTTTACACCACTAGGCTTGTTTGATTTGATAGCTTTGATTACTGCCATTAAGTTTGTCTCTAAGTCTTTTGGTTTGAAACTAAGCTTACCAAATGCCACGTGTACTATTCCGTTGGCGTCGTTTTTGATCTCAGCTCGGCCTTTTTTGATCTCTTCTACAACTGTAGAGGGAGTAGGTGTTACTGTACCGCTCTTGGGTGATGGCATCAATCCTTTTGGACCAAGTACTTTGGCATGTTTGCCAAGCTCACCCATCTTGTCAGGACTAGCCACTAGAACATCAAAGTCTAGCTTGCCCTTGGATATAGCAGAGAGTATTGCTTCGGCATCTACATTGTCAGCACCAGCCTTTTTGGCGGCTTCAGCTTCTTTGTCGCTAGTGATAACTGCGACTCTTACTTTTTTGCCAGTACCGGCTGGCAAAGCTGCGCTGGTTCGAAGATTTTGATCAGCTTGCTTGGTGTCTAACTGTAGGCTAATGTGAACTTCGGCAGTTGGGTCGAACTTGACCTTTGATATCTTAGGCAAAAGTTCGATAGCTTCGGTAATAGTATATAATTTGTCAAAATCAATTAGTTCTCGAGAGCTTTTTTGATTCTTTGTGTATCGTTTGATACGTGGCTTTCGAATAACTTTTGGCTTCTCCTCAGCTTCATCTTCGACTACTTTCTTTTTTCTTTCTTCTTTTTGAGCCTTAGCTTCTTCTTCTGCCAAAGCTTTTTTACTGTGCTTACCAGCCTTGGTAGTGCCCTGAGGTTTATTTTCTTTCTCTTGGGACTCTTCAGCTTGGACGTCTTGATCAAGATTGTTTTCTAATTCTTGCTGCTCTACCTTGCTGTCATCGATAGTTTCTTTTTTGGCTTTTGTCATAATTTCTCCTTGTGGTTCTAGCCCTATCTACTAGATAGGTCCCACTTGTTATTATTTTTCTACTTCTATTCCCATAGATCGAGCTGTACCAGCTACTACTTTTTTGGCAGCCTCTATGTCATTGGCGTTGAGATCGTTCATTTTTTCTTCGGCTATTTTAGTAAGCTGATCTTTGGTGAGTTTTCCTACTTTGTCTTTATTCGGTACCCCTGAAGCTTTTTTGAGTTTCAAAGCTTCTTTTATGAGTGTTGATGTCGGTGTACCTTTGATAGTAAAGCTCATAGACTTATCTTCGTATATCGTTACTGATACCGGTGTTGGTTTACCCTTACGATCAGCTGTCTGCTCGTTGAAAGGGTTGATAAAGTCCATCATATTAACACCGTGTTGGCCCAAAGACGAGCCGACTGGTGGGGCTGGTGTAGCACCACCTCCAGGTATCACCATCTTAACTTTTGCACTGATTTTTTTAGTTTCTGCCATTATTACTCCTTTAAGTGGTACAAGCCCTGATATTGTCAGGTCCCACGTTTTTATTTAAGTTAGGTCTTTTTGACCTGCAAACTATCTAGTTCTACGGGTGTTTCGCGGCCAAACATATTGACCAACACCTTGATCTTACCTTTTTGTTCGTCGATTTCACTTACAGCTCCGTCAAATCCTTTGAATGGACCGTCGGTAATATTGACGAGTTCACCTATACTGAAGTCAATATTGTACTTTGGTTCTTCAACACCCATTCTTTTTTGGATGGACTTAACCTCTGCTTCATCTAGCGGTGAAGGTGTAGTACTAGTACCAACAAATCCTGTGACATTTGGGGTATTACGCACTACAAACCAACTATCTTCAGTGACTATCATCTGCACCATAATGTATCCAGGAAATATCTTGCGCTCTACCACTCTACGTCGTCCATTTTTGATCTCTATTTGGTTCTCTTTTGGTACGATTACATCAAATATCTTATCTTTCATACCTAAAGTTTCTATTCGCATACTTAGCTGGTCGGCTACTTGGTCTTCGTATCCAGAGTAAGTATGTATGACGTACCAGTTTTTTTCTATATGATTTTTTGTCATAATTTCCTTTTATGTCTTAAATAATAATCGTTGAAGTAATGTCTGAAATCCAGATCCGAGAAGTGTTAGATACAGTCCTACCAATAGTGAGCCGATAATAACAGCCGCTGTGAGTTGAAGTGCTACTTTGCGACTAGGCCAAACTACCTTTTTAAGCTCAGCATATGAGGCTTTGATATAATCAGTAATTTTATTGATAACTTTCATTTCGTAGTATGCAGTCTTATGTCTTAATATCCCTGTAATCTAAAAAAGCCTTTTGCGGCTACTGGAGATAATTATACCTTTTGAATTGCTTGTTTGTCAAGCGCCGCAAATATGTAGCACCGGACTACTTCTTGATAGGCACGACGATATTCAGCTCATCTGGGATAGATGCGTGTAAGTTGGCGAGAAATCCTTTCAGCCTTGCTGAATACAAGCTAACTCCTACAAAATAGATTATCATCAGTATGCCCGAAATAGTCAAAACTACAAATATTGGCCAAGTACTATCTGGTCTGGATGGCTCCATATACAACAGCTCCCCGCTATCTCTTGAATTTAAACTTGAATAATAGTACTGTCTAGCCCAAATACTCTGCTGTACATACTGCAGACTCGTGAGTAAAATAACGGTCGTAAATGCGATAAGAATCAAAATAACCACAGCCGGTGCGCCCGCCTGAGTGACAAAATAGTTGGTCACAAACCAACTCATCGAAAAAATGATGCTATAACTCAGCCCTATAAGAACCAGCCCAATCAACCCAGACACTACGTTTGCTGAAGGTGTAGTGAATAGCAACTTGATGCTATTGAGCTGAATATGTGACGACTTACTGCTTCTAGAGAGTAGTCCCACCTGTAACCAATGCTTGGTGTAAAGAAATATAAGTATCACCACCCATACAAGAAACAAAGCTACAAGAATCTGATATTTGCTATTTGCTATCCAGGGATCAGTACTTGCAAATAAGTTCTTTGACACCAATAACAGGCCAAGAGTAATAACGAGTATGATAACAAGGTGTATAAAATAATTAAGAGCCTGCCGAATAATAGAATGCATGGATGAGCGCAGGGCGTTGACCACCTTGATAGGTCTATTGTCTATCTCTCTAAGACGTACCGATATACCGGTGGCGGTAATGCAGGACCTGATGATTACTCCCAATAGAAATGCTGCCAAAGTGATACCTATAGCTATGCTTACCTCATTGTAGTTATCAGGTGCAACAAGTGATTTGGCTTTTTGGATTGTTTCGTTGAGGGTGTAATGTTTTATAACCCGAACTTGCAATATTATAAGCGGAAGTGTGAGCAACAGCCAGGTTTGTGGGCTAAAAACGGTACGCACCAAACTCAACTGCCAGAGCCTGAGATTTGCTTTAGCAAATATACCCTTGAAAAGTACGAAGCTCAAATAGTCCGTATTGTCATGTTCCTTTATCTTTGCATCATCGACGGGTTCACGTATGGAAATTATAGGCTTTGTTTTGGTAACAGCTTTGGTTTTTGCTTTGTATGTTCTAGCTTGCTTAGTAGGCCTATTGTATGGTTTTCTATCGAAGGAGGCATCGACTGACTTAGCGTATTGACTCTGGTGTCTTGTACCGTACTGGACCTCTCTTTTGCTTATAGCTCTTTGCGAACTAGCCACTATGTTGTGGGGTGTGCGTAGATCCAAGACCGAGTTTTTGGAGTTTCTATTAGATATTTTTTGTTTGTCTGAGACTATCCGACCACTGGATATATCATAAACAACACCATCTACTTCTATATATTTGTCTGATTTCTGATTCATTTAAAATTTAATACTACTTATGTTAACTATGTAGTATTATAGCTGAAAACCTATATCCTTAGTAGTTTTTGTAGAGCGCACAACGCAAGAAGAGATGTTTTGTGAAAGTTATTGATTCTAATCCTGGCCTGTAACAATTCTTCGGGTTTAGACCTAACAATCTTTTTGTATAGTGAGCGATAGTAATAAAATGCTAGTCTCACCCCGTATCTTGATGATATTGGTAGTTCTTTTATCATTTTCTGGGCAGCTACCAAGTCTTTTTTCACATCATCTTCAATTGTTTTCTTGTCTTTTGTGGTAATCTTTTTGAGATCTATATCTGGAAAATACACCCTACCTAGATTTGTACTATCTGCGCTCATATCTCTTAAAAAATTTATCTTTTGGAATGCCGAACCAAGAGCACTTGCACCTGGCGTGAGTTTCTTGTATTTATATCTATCCCCATCTACAAATACCATCAAGCACATCAGGCCAACCACCTCAGCAGAGCCATAGATGTATTGTCTGTACTGGTCTGCAGTATACTTCTTCTTATTGATATCAGTTTGCATACTATCAAAAAATGGTTTTATGATATCTTTGGGAATAGAATATTTTGTAGCCGTATCTACAAAAGCATGAATGATTGGATTGGAACTAGTGCCCGTAGTAAGTGCATCGTAGGTCTGGTCAAAATAGGTGTCTAGTTGTTTCTTACAGTCCTTTGGCCTCAAGCTATCAACTAATTCGTCTGGGATACGGACAAATCCATAGATATTATAAATGTTTGTTTTGACCGGTTCACTTAAAAGCATTATAGCCATTGAAAACGAAGTAGAATATCTTTTGGTCACCAATCGACTCATTGATACTGATGTGTCTAGGTATAGTTGCTTAAAGTCCATAGGATATCATTTATTTTTTTCTATTGGCACAATACTCTGCAAATTCGTGTAATATTTCGATATGCTCTTGATTGTTTGTAATGGTAGGTATGTGAGATTTGGCACTGTCAACATACTCTTGAGCCATCAATATTACCTTAGCTTTTGCTCCAGAATTTTCTAGTATTGCACGGACATTTTTTAGATCCTTTAGGTTTGCGTTTTGATTGCCAAAAGCACCTTTCAAGATTTTCTTTTCCTCTGAGCTCGCAAATTTCATTCCGTAGTGCATTAAAACAGTTTGCTTACCCTCTCTCAGATCAGATATGTCTGGTTTACCGGTAGTTTTTTTCTCACCAAACATACCCAAGACATCATCGGTGAGCTGAAATGCAATTCCCACCGAATTGCCATATTTTTCCATAGCATCTAGTTTCTCAGCTCCGGTACCAGCGAGTATTGCTCCAAACTGTAAGGGCATAACAATAGAATAGTCAGCTGTTTTTAGTTTTGCTATAGAGATAAGCTTCTTGAGCGACAGATTCTTATTGAACGAAGCAATAATATCCAACTGTTGACCAGATGCAACCGTGAAGGTTGTACTGCTCAATAACGATATAGCTTGCAAGATACGACTTGGTTCAAAACCCGATGCGATTAATGATTCGTAGCACAATCCACTCAATACATCTCCAGCATTTATAGCAAAAGACATGGCATGATGCTTGGCCTCGTTTTCCGGCATTAGCTTGGAGAGTCGCTTGGTATATACACCCGAGACATTTAATCCTCCGTGTCGAAAATCGTCTCTGTCCATAATGTCATCGTGGATGAGTAGGTAATTGTGAAATATCTCTAGACTGACTGATGCATTGATGATTTTTTCCGTGTCGGTCCCTTCTGATATTTGATAGCCAAGTATTGCAAGCATGGGACGGAGTCTTTTGCCGCCTCTCAAGCTTACCCGCGCAGATGTTGCTAGCAGATGCTTATAGTCACTATTAATATTTGATGCGCTAGCTATCTTTTCTGCAAAGAATGTCTCTAGTTTTCTATCTATTTGTGGCTTTAACTTTTCAACTAGCTCTTGTAGTTTTGTATCTTTCATATTCTACTTATTATCGTCAATTATTCTCTCAACTACAAGTTTGGCGCTAAGAGTAACCATAGGAATACCGCCTCCGGGATATGTGCTGGCACCAACAAAGTACAAATTTTTAATCTTACGACTTATATTGTGCGGGCGGAAGTATCCAGACTGCAAAAAATGATGCGTCAACCCAAAAGCCGAACCAGATGTAAGGTTGAATTTGGATTCGAACTCATGAGGCGTAAATACTCTTTCTGTTTTAATAGATTTTGAGAGATCTATATCGTACTCGGACTTCAGTCTACTAAGTATTTTTGCTCTTATAGTTTTTATCCCCTTATCCCAATCATTGTTACCCTCCAAATTTGGCACAGGTACAAGTATATATAGTATGTTCTTACCTTTTGGAGCTAAGTCTGGATCGGTCTTGGTAGGTATATAAGTATAAAAAGACGGATCCGAAGGAAGTGTTTTGCTATCAAATATTTCCTCTAGATTATTCTTAAAATCTTTGCACAAGTAGACATTGTGATGCAACATATTGTCCAGAGGATGATCTACCCCAAAATAAAAAAGTAATGCTGAACTAGCTTGTTTGAGTTGTTCAGGTTTTCTGAAGTTACTTTTGTAGTTGAGATCGCTAGGTAAAAGTTTCTGATAGGAATACACTAAGTCTGAATTACACAATACGATATTAGATTTCACAATCTTATCGTTGTCTAGCAGCACACCAGTAGTTTTTTTGTCTTCTATCAATACTTTTTGTACGGAAGTATTGGTTACAATTTTGCCACCCAGGTCTTTTACGAGCTTTTCAAGAGCTATGCTCAAACTGTACATACCGCCCTTTGGATACCAGATACCTAGCCCTGTCTCCATATAGCTTACAACACTATATATCGCCGGTGCTTCATAAGGACTAACCCCCAAATACATACTCTGAAAACTAAATAACTGCTTGAGCCTTTCATCTTTAAAATAATATCCTACAAAATTCCAAAGCTTTGATAAACCACGCTTACTCAATAATTTAGAACCAGATCGGATACTGATAAATTCGCTAAGCTTATCAAAATTTTTATCTATAAACTTACCCCTAGATATCCGATACATCTCGGCAACATCAGAGAAATACCTATAAAATTGCTCTGGAGCCTTTGGGTCGATCTTTTTTAGTTCCTCTTGGAGCTTGGGCAAATTACTACTTACAGTAATAGTCGTATGATCTGAAAAAGTAACACGATAATTCGGCTCAAGCTGAATTAGCTCTAAATAGTCATCAAGATTCTTCCCACAATAACTAAAGGTGTCATAAAGCACATCGGTCATCATCAGTAGTGTAGGACCTGTATCAAACTTATAACCATCTTGGACTATCCTATTGGCCCTACCTCCAACAAGGGGTTCTTTTTCGTATATAGTTACATCAAAGCCTTCCTTGAGTAGCCTTGCTGCACTACACAGACCGCCGATTCCAGCCCCGATGATTATGATGGATTTTTTCTTTTTCATTTATATCTCATAATAAAGCCTATCGAGTATAATAGCTATATGTTGACTAGAATAATTATGAATAATTTTTTCTACATTGGGTTCTTGAGTTTTAGTGTATTGGGGTTGTTGCTGGCTGATTGGAAATACAGTATTGCTTTTTTTAGCGATAGTCGAAGATTAGCTACAGCTAAAGCAATCGGAATTGTTATGGCACTGTTACTATTGTTTGATATCCTTGGCGTGGTCAATAATATATTCACCACAAATCAATCCTATGTGACCGGCTTGCATGTAGTATCTAGAAACCTACCTGTCGAAGAGTTTATATTCCTATTTCTGTTGTGTTATTTTTGCCTTATCCTGTATTCAACAATAAAAAACAAACTAGTCTCTAAGGATATAAAAGATGTATAGCTATCTGACATTGAGCGTAAGCTTAGTAATAGTATCTATACTTCTATTTGTCAGGCTTAGATTAAAAATCGTAAATACTAAGGCGCTGATGGCAGTATCTTTGATCATGCTTGTCATGATGTTGGTATTTGACACATACTTAACTAGTCTTCCTATTGTAATGTATAATAGTAGTCTTATATTGAACTTTAGGCTAGGCAGCATCCCCATCGAAGACTTTGGATATCTAATATCAGTAATTATATTAATTCCTGCCCTGTATGAGCATTTTGTAAATGAAGAATAATCCAAAAAAACTATCCCTAAAAGAAATAATCGCGACTAGTAGGCCGGTGAGCTGGGTCAATACCGCTGCACCGTTTTTGGTTGGATATCTAATCGCTCTCAAATCTTTTGATATTACCGCGGTTATAGGCACAATTTATTTTCTATTCCCATACAACCTATTGATGTATGGTGTTAATGACATATATGACTATGAATCAGACATTAAAAACCCTCGTAAAAACTCTATAGAGGGGGCAATACTCGCCAAGAACAAGCACGGTCAACTTTGGTTGGCAATAGCACTGGCAAACTTGCCTTTTATTATTTACTTTATGACCATTGGAGATACCTTGGTTCGTATCGGTATTATTTTGTTAGTATTTTTCTGCCTTAGCTACAGTGCAAAACCACTTAGGTTTAAGGAAGTGCCGTTTCTAGATGCCTTAAACTCAAGCCTGCACTTTGTAGGTCCCTTTGTATTCGGATTGGTATTTGTAAACGAAATAAGTAACTATTGGCCAGCAATAATCGCCTTCTTATGCTGGGGCATGGCAAGTCAAGCATTTGGTTCTATACAAGATATAAAGCCAGATAGAGCTGCCAATATAAAATCTATAGGAACGGTTCTGGGTGCCAAACGAACAAATACTTTTAGTTTAGTTATGTACTCAATAACTTGCGTGATTACACTCATATTCTATTTTCCTGTCGGCATCCTAGCCTCAATATTACTGGGTGTTTATGTATTAAATGTAGCGGTGTTTAGAAAATACAAATCTGACGCAAGAAGCAACCAGTATCATCGTGGATGGCAAAATTTTATGTGGCTAAACATGATAGTCGGTTTTGGGATATGCCAGATATTATTATTTGTTTATGATCCATTTGGTGTTAGTAGTAGCTATATACTGTTGTTTGGATTCTTCTTACTGATATTCTTTTTGGCCCAACTAGGAATTACTATATATAATATCAGAGCCTTTGTACGGCCAACCACCCAGAGGCTTCAAGAATGGCCAAAGATTAGCATCATCATGCATGCATACAACCAACAAGACAACATTAGCTCTACATTACTCGCTGTGCTGGGGCAGCAATATCCACATTTTGAGATAATCTTTACTGATCTTGGCTCAAATGATAATACACGTAAAATTGCCGAGAGCTTTCAAGATCCTAGACTAAAAATCATAGACACCAAGCCTATTGAACCTGGATGGACACTAAACGCCTGGGTCTCTCAGCAGCTACTCAATAAAGCTACTGGTGATATAGTAGTATTATTGGGTGCAGATACAATACTTTTGGCAAATTCTTTGTCTATAGTCGCTGGCCTTATAAAACACAAAAAGCTAAGTTTGGTGTCTATACTACCAGCCGACCAAAACCAGAGCATAGCTCAACAGATTATACTGAGCCAAAATCTTTATTTCATGCTTGGACTGTTTCCCTCGGCATACTTAGCCAAAAAAAGACCAAACTCAGTCAATGCGAGCGGTAGTATGATGGCATTTACTAGATCTAGTATC
The DNA here is from genome assembly GCA_030917065.1 of Patescibacteria group bacterium. Classification (GTDB taxonomy): domain Bacteria; phylum Patescibacteriota; class Saccharimonadia; order CAILAD01; family BJGX01; genus JAUPVL01. The sequence continues at coordinate 21,793 of JAUPVL010000038.1, read as the reverse complement.
GTTAGCTTGGGAGGTTTTGAGCTTGTTCGAAAAAGTCCCCTAGAAGACTTTGACCTAGCAGCGGCTGTTAAATCAAAAGGACTGGATACAGGATTCTACCTAGGAACTGATATTGCAACGAGTCAAAACCATGCAAATCTAAGATTGATAATCGCACAAAATATCAGACGATTCTATCCAGCCCTACACTTCTCCATGCCACTTACCTTGTCACTGTTCTTGGGTGGTATTTTTGTACTTGTGGTCCCTGGTATTTTGCTGATATATCTTATATTTACAAGTATGTATCTTGGTATATGGCTTCTTGTTATCGCAATTGGACTAAGCTACGTAAACAGACTAATCATAACAATTATTTCAAAACAAAGTATTGTATCTACGTTGTTGTACCCACTAGGGGTCTTTATATCTCTGTGTATACTTATATACTCCATGCTAAACTACGAGCTTTTTAAGCCACGTTGGCAAAGCCGTACTGAAGTATTTTAGGCCACATTCAAGCCAAATGTTCTCTTTTGATAAGTCGGTTCATAAAATCGTCTATCTGTGAGTACAGCTCCTGCAGACTACCGTTATTCTGAATGTTCTCGTCTGCTATAGAAATGACTGCTTCTACATTTTGTCTGTTGGGATCTTGACTTCTTTGCTCACTAGCCTGAATCTTTTTGAATGTTTCATAGTCTATATCCTCCCCTATCCTGCCTCTTTGCTTAGCTCTTTCAAAACGAGTTTTAATATTTGCATTGACGCATAGGATAATACCTTTGTTGAGTTGTATACAGTGCACTTCTGCAACTGTTCTTAGACCACTCACCACGATACGATCTGATTTTGTACTTTGTAGTGCGGTATCGGCCAAATAATCAGAACCAAATTGTTCTCTTAATTTGATAGCTGCTGCTTTGAGATTTTGACGTGTTAGATCGCCAAGCTTGTTACTTGTGATATACTCTCTCACTAGATCTCCTGTAGAAACATGAGTAAACTTATACTTTTTTACAAGGTAATCCGCAGCTGTATCTTTACCGCCAGATGGCTCACCCACCAGTCCAATTATAATTCGACTAGTTTTCATAGTTATTATTGTAAAACAACGATATACTAATTGCCAATATAAGACACTACTGCTGAAGTACAGATTTTAGACTGGCCTTTGCTGACTCAAGCGTAGATTTAAATTCTTGAGTTGCCGCTTCGATGATATTGAGCCTGTTTTGTTTGGCTTGATTTATTTGAAGTGCTATTTGGTCCACTCCAGCCTGATCATTTGTGAGATTATTCTTTGCTTGTTGAAGACGACTATTAAAACTTTGCCTTATCTCAAGCTCAGATTTGCTCTGCCGACAATCAGTGCTGAGCTGTTGTTGAGCTTGGGTAAGTTGTGATTTGTAAGTATTAACGATTTCTTCTATACCATTTTGTTTATTATTCATAGTATAGTCAATTGAATTACGATAGTCCTGCGTTGCCTGGTCAAATGCTGCCCTTCTTTTTGCTACGGCTGATTCTATGGTGTTCTTGAACTCCTCCAGAGCCGATTTTTGCTCTTGAGTAGTAGCTTTTTCACCTAGTTTTTCATAATGACTAGATCTGTTTTTGTCCCACTGAGTTCTTAACTCCGATATTTGTAAGGCTTTGTTCTCAAAATTTGACTGCATTTTTTTAGCTTGGTCACTTCGGCGTTTTTCCAGAGCTTGTTGTCTTGACGACATGCTATCTTGCATTTTGCTCTCTATATCATCTATCCTACTGCATATCTCAGACCTGGCATCTTCTCTTGTGGGTATAGACTCTGCTTGAGCAGTACTTGTATAATTCAGGCTTATCAATACGCCTAATACGAACAAGGCACTTAGTAGTGTATTTATTTTATAGTGATATTTCATCGCTTACTTCTCCAACTGACTTAGTAGAATTATAAACATCATCAATAGACGCCTGCATCTCAGCCTGTAACTGATTCTCAATATCTAGCTCACTATTTGACTCATTAGTCAGTGCCGTGGCCACTGTGGCAACTGTGCCGTCAGGTTTACTTGCAGTACTGTTTATCACACTCGTGCTAGAATTATTGTTAAACCCGATGTTGCCAACAAAAATTCCGCCTGCCAGCAAAATCATAACGGCTGCAATAGGCATATATAACTTGAGCTTAGAAAATCTAGCCATGTCGTAAGATCCAGTTTCTGACTCTTTATCGCCTTGATTTATCGTGGCATTGAGAATATTTCTCTTTTGTAGATCTGATTCTTCAAAATCGATTTTAGACAAAGTCTGTTCCAAAAGAGTTTTGCAGTTATCCGGATTGGCACAAAGAGCATTGAGCTTCTTTGCTATTTTTTCATCTTCAATATTGATGTGTTTTGTAGCTATAATCTTCATAGTTTATTCTCTTGGTGGCCTATTATTCTTCTTCGTAACTTCTGCCAGCGCAGATACGGCGCGTGAAAGCATTTTTCGTGTAGCGACATCAGACTTACCTATGACTTGTGATATTTCTTTACTACTAAGATTTTCGATATATCGCAACACGAGAACTTCTTGATATTTTTGTGGCAGTGTCTTCAGGTTTTTGTATAGTGTTCTAATTTCTTCACTTTGTATAACGTCTTGGTGGGGGTTTTGTGACGAGTCGGATATCAGTGCCAGCACTTCTTCTGAATTGGATAGCTTCGATCCTTTGCGTCCTCGCGAACGATAATAATCAGCTATAACACTTCTAGCTATGGTAAACAAATATGCCGATGGCTGGTAACCTTTGTCTTGCCAGTTTGCTAGATTTTTGTAAAATTTTATAAAAACTAATTGAGTAAGATCCTCTGCTTCACTTACATCACCAACTCTTATTAATATATAGCGATTAAGCGGTGCGAAATATTCGTTGTACAGCTCTTCAAAAGCCGCCTTGTCACCTTCCTTGGCTTTTTTTACTACAGATATTAGATCTGGGGTAGAGTTTTTATCTAATGACATATTTATAGCTGTTTTATTGTACCGCAAAGAATGGTTAGCTTAACAGATTAAAACCCAACCATTTTTATATAGCGAGGCAACTCTATATAGCTAATTACAAACCCAATATTTGGGCTTTTTTAGCATCGAACTCGGCTTGAGTAAGTACTCCTTGCTCTTTTAGCTCACCTAACTGCTTGAGCTGAGCAAACTGATCGTCGGTATTTGGCGCAGTGGTTGCTTCTTGTGTTGGTGCGTTAGCGGCATCCTCTTGAGCATACCTGCCAGCTTGCCTTCTACTGACATTATTTGATACTGCGGTTGCTGTACCGGCCACAACTGCTGTTCGGGCCATTCCTCTTAATAATCCTGGCATAACTATTCTCCCTTCTTATTTAATTCTTCGGCGGCTTCAGGATGGATTCTTCCTTCGGCTATCAATTCTCCGTCAGCATCTATGATGGCTTTTTTGAGGCCCTTCGCCCAAAGTTGTTCGATGACCAGTAGTCCTACCGAGCTATTTTCTGCAATAATATCAGCAACTTCGGCGACGTCATCTTGTGTGATGAGTCCAGATTGTACAGAGTTATCCTTAGCAAATTCAGCCACTCCAGCATCCTGCATATCACTTAACTCTAGTGCTACTACTTGACCATCTTTGTCTTTGGTAATAAGCGCAATGTCTAGTACTGCAATAGTACCGCTTTTGACAACTTTGCTAAGTTCTTCCAATACTCCTCCAGTGAAGTTATTGCCTTTAAAATTTACTATGATGAAGTCGATTGGTCCGCGCATGTGTGCTCCTTTACTTAAATACTATGCTTATATTATACCATGCTTACATGTTAGTTCAGTTAGATTTGGACATGTCTCTGACTATTCAAGTGTATTGTTGTATCATTTAGTCTTCATTCTTATGTCGTCTGGGGAGAAGTCTTTAGAACTCAATACTTGTTTCATTTCAACCACGCCTTTGTAGCTTTTCAGGTGGCTATCTAGTCTATTTAGGAATCCTTTGCCAAATACTCTATTGAATATTTTACCCATTGCTTGCATAGCAGGCTGCTGAGGGTTTACATCATATTCATTAGCCAACGGGATTGGTGTATCCGTACTGCGATCTTCAAAATAGGCATCCAAAAGAACGTAGTCTAGAGGCTGATTTGATTTACTCAGTAAGAGTTGTAAAAGATCTATTTCATCTTGGTAGTGTGCACCGTCTTCTCCGCCTATCAATTGAGTATAATACTCACCAGACACTTTTCTAGCTAGTATCTCGGTAATTGCTTCGTTGAGCCACCAATACGAGTATTTATTTTTATAATCGTTGCGTGCTACTAAGCCAGTCCGTCGGTTTTCCATGATATCTTCGTCCAATACTATATTACTTGTACCAGATAGTACGTGTATAAATTCATGCACAAGTAAATGTACCGTAGCTGCATAGTACTTCTCACTACTAGATATAGACACATCTATTTCCCATTCTTCAGGTCTAAATTCTCCATTGTACATGGGTGTATCCAAATCAAAGTTTAGAGGAATACTAGATAAGATATCTATTCTATCTGAGATAGATCTTGGTAAAATACCGTCTTGTATTGCGGTTCTAATACTTTCTATAGATTGACTACGTGCTCTTTCAAGTATTTCTTTGCGCTGTTCCCATTTCTCGAGCGCAATCCCTGACTTAGGCTCATGCTGGGGATCAGTATGAGCTAAATGACTTGCAACCTGCTGTGATTCGGAACGATTAATCTTTTTATAGCTATGGTCTTTTGGTTGATTGAACTCTGGTTCTCTCATAAGTAACTGCAAGTAATCTAGCCAAGTGCTTTTGGACCCGGTTTATTGGCGGGTAGCTTGATAGTAGATAGTAACCCAAGACCACTTATGACCGCAAGCAGTATAAAAGTGTAGCTAAGAGAGTCTTGTCTAGCAACAGCATTGATATCTACCACGGCCGCAGACACATCTGCTGGCTGATCTGCAACCATTTCTTGTATTTGAGCATCTGTAGCTATTTGTGCCTTGGTTTGATATGCAGCTGTGAGTTGTTGTTTTTGTTCTGTATTGAGAGTAGTGTCTTGTTCTATAGCATTATTGCTGGCAAAGATTAGCGTAGCAACTAGTAAAACGCCAGAGATAGCAGTACCAAAACTCATACCAAGGTTTTGGAAGGTTGCAAAGAGCCCAGATGCTTCAGCAGAATCTTTGGTAGTAACGGCACTTTGTACGAGATTTTGTAGTTGAGAGAATATAATACCCAGACCTGAGCCGATCAGTAGAAGTGGTGATATCATGTACACGCCACTGGTAGCGCTTCCCGCTCTCAAGCCCAACCAAAGTGTGCCAATGAGTACCAGTACAAATCCGGTCTGCACAATACGACGTGGTGCAAATTTGGTAGCCATAATAGAGCCACGGCTAGCGAGCGCGAGTATCATGAGCGAGAGCGGTAGCATGGTAATGCCAGTCTTCAAGGCGTTATAGCCAAGTTGCATTTGTAAAAAAAGTGCCAGAGCATACATAGTACCACCAAGTAAAAATTGTGTAGCAAATATCGAACCATTACCAGCATTTACTATCGAATTTTTGAATAGACCAAGATGTATGAGCGGAAAAAGCTTGCGTTTTTCGCGATGCTTTTGCCAGAGTACAAACAGCAGCAATATGACACTACCTATTACTACAAACCATATGGTTGGTGATATATCACCAGTATTAATCACTACCTGACCACCTATACTAAAATCTTGTCTGGCTCTGATCAACCCATAGGTACTAGCATACAGTATGCCTTGCACTATAGTCATCATAGCAGCAGCCAGTAGGCCTACTCCTAGCCAATCGAGTTTTGGCTTGGTACCCTCTAGCTTTGAGTCTACAATGATACCCTGTCGGAATAAAAGATACACAACGACAATCACTTCTGCTGCAAATGCGTAGCGCCAGCTTGCATAAGTAGTCAAGAAACCACCCCCGAGCGGCCCGATACCGGCACCCACTGCAGCCATAGCGGCGAGCGTGCCATAGGCCTTTACTCTTCGACTACCGGCACTAAAATTGCTAGCAATAAGAGATATCATCGCAGGTATAATAAGTGCTGCCCCCAAACCTTCAAGTAGTGACCAGCCAAATTTTAGAACTGTGATATTCGGGGCCAATGCGGTAATAGCCGAGCCTGTACCATATATACACAAGCCAATAATAAATGCTTTTTTACGACCAATGATATCGCCCACCTTGGCCCCAGCTATCATAAATGCCGCCATCACTAATGTATAAAACGTAATCGCACTCTGTACTCCACTAATTGTGGTGTTGAGATCTACTACTAGCGCAGAGATAGATACATTCATTACTGTAGTATCCAGAGTCAATATCAGTTGAGCCATTGCCAACAGTATCAATATTTGTTTTTCGATTTTATTCATTGACTAGATTATATCAACAATATAGAGCTTTTGACTAGTAGCTATCTATCTTCGTCGTCTTCGAGTCTTCTTATTTCGCGCCTTAAAACTGCGCGACGAACAACTAAATTGGCAAATGTCGCTATTATTCCGATACCGATGATCACATAGAACATGATAAATATCTTACCTGCGGGCGTTGTAGGAGTAATATCGCCGTAGCCAATGGTAGCAAGAGAGATAGTGCAGAAATAAAAAGCATCCAACCAGCTCAACTTCTGGACATAATGAAAGAACACTGCACCAATCGTCAAGAGAGACATTGCTGCTATTCCAGCCATCCGAAATTGCTGTATTACACCTTTGTATTCTTCAAGCGTTTGTTGTTTATAGTTCTTACTTTTTTGCTGCATATATGACTGATTTAATTTTACTCATCCCCTTCACTAGAAGTTGTGACCACCCCAGCATCCTGAGGGGTTGGGGCCATAAATATTGTGTCTACTTGGCCATTTTCATTGACCACTATCGAAACGACATAGCCGTTATTCGATATTCCTATCACGGCATTATCCCCAAAATATTGAGCGTTGCTGCCTTGTTGTAGTTGACTCAATTGTTCTGGCGATAAATTCCAATTCCAGCCACCTGAAGAGCCGTTGAGGTAATTTAGCGAATCAATTGCTTGCTGAACAGACTGTATCGAAGATCCAGAACCGCCAATCACCACGTTGACTTCTGAGCTTAGTAGCTCTGATAGATCTTGATATTTGTTATTACTGACTGCATCCTGGACTTTGTTCTTGGTGTCGATTGGGACAGAGTTAGTCGTAGATCCTGGATCTTTATAGTTTGCAGAATTTGGATTGCTAGGGTCGTTCTTGACGGTGGCCAACTCTTTTTGCAGCTCATCTATCTTTTGCTGAGACTGTTGAGCCTTCTTATTGATAAGGCTAGTAGTCACGAAGTACGTGATGATATTACTCAAAATAAGCAAAACTACTACCAAAACTATCCAAAACGATGCCGGCAAGCTAGGTGATGCAAGCACATTATTGCTTTTTGAAGTTTTTGATTTGTCTTCATGTCTGTTGGAAAGTGTGTAACGTTCTGGCATAAGTAGTTTTATTATGTCAAATTATCAGATTATTAGCAACAAAAAACTCCCTCTGTTAAGGGAGTTTTTTAGTAACTATGACTGTGCTATCGAGTTACTGTAATAGATGCGCCTTGTTCTGCATCTGGAGCAGATACTGTTACTCTATTGTTGGCGTCTCTTACTACTTTGTACTGAGTATTGTTAGCGTCATTCGAACTTGGATCTCTAGGCATTGATACTAAGTATGTACCGTTTGCTGTGAGTACACCCAAATCTGTTAACCCAGTACATGTGCCACCTGTGGTACATATTTCATTAGCTGGATCAGCTGCTGCTACAACAATTGAAGCTGGTAGATTACCATTATTGTCAATTGAGTATTGATATATAGCATTGATGATAGTGTTTACATCACTTCTACGCTGTGCGTTTCGTGTGTCTGCCAGCTGTTTGGCCGGATTGACAGCAAGTATCACAATACCAGCCAATATAGCTATGATTGCCACTACGAGCAAAACTTCAATCAATGTGAAGCCTTTTAGTTTGTTTAGTCTCTTTAACATCTTATTTTTTACCTCTTATTATTAAGTTATTATTACTTAACTATCATATTAAAGTACTTATGCTTGTATTGCAAGCTTTTTTTCATGCTATTTGCTTGTGAATACTAGGGCTGTTCTTGCCAGCTATAAATATTAAGAGTTGGACCTACTCGGTTCAAAACAACTCTTACTTTTCGAACGATGTTTTTGCCATCGCTATCAACCGTACCGGTTGAATCAATTACATAGTCTGGTGCTACACCAGATATTGTGTAGCTACAGTTTGATTCACTTGCGTTATCAATAGGATAGCTGGCTGTAACTGGAGTAGAAAGTGCTATATTAGCTTGAATTGCCGCAAGTGCGAGTTCGGTACAGCCGTCTGCAGCAGCCTTGGCTTGTGCTGATTGCTGTACGCTAAGACTGGTCTTGCTAGTACTGACACCAGATGACAACACAAGCAACGCAACCAGCGATCCTACAGCCGCTATGGCTATTACTGTAATCAATGTGATATATCCGTTTGGTCTTTGTGTCTTCATCGCAGTGTAGTTACTCCATAAAAATTCTTTTGATAGTTTAGCTGCGGCTTGTTGGCAGGATTGTGATAGCTTAGAGTGAAGCTGATGTATATAGAGTCTCTTCCTCCCGATATAGCTCTGTTGGAAATGCTAAGATTACTAATACTAACTCTGGTACTTGTAAGATACTCTGAAGGCATAGCACCGATTCTCAAACGTAACCTATTGACCCCCTGATCACTGACTGCATCATATACAATCGGGTTATTAGATGCTGTAGGTGAATTGAACGAAACACTAGAAGATGTATTGGTTGGAGTAGGATTATTTATAGAGTTAGCGTTACGAATATTTTGAGTAATGCTATTTATAGCCATATTGCCCTGATAATCTACTTCTTGTGTTACTTGGTTTTGTATACGTTGATCCGCAATTGACATAGCCACTGACAATATTGATCCGATAATAAGTGAAAATATCGCTATGTACAAAAGCATCTCTATTATTGTGTATCCTTTTGGGCACTGATCAACATATTGGTTTTTGATGTTCCTTCTCATCGTTAATTGTCCCACGCAAAGTCAAACCAAACTGCATCATTAGTAGGCCCTGTAGAAAGGTGATTTGTCCATGCCTTGCCAGATGGTGAGGTAAATAATGTATTTGTCGTACCGTCCAATACAACAGAGTATAGATTACGAAAAGAGTCAGATACCATCACCATGGTCTCGTCGGAATTAGGACGACCTACAATTCTTGTCTTACCTATATTACTACTAGCATTGTTCAGTGAAATAGCATTGGAAACCCAAGTATTTAAACTGCTATTGTATATTTTGAGTTTTCCACTTCGTGTATTGTCCGAGTAGGCAATAACTCCATCGTTGGAATTATCGTATTTGTACGCCACATCAAAAGTTATCTGACCACCATAGTCTGTATTGTTTGTAATAATGTTGTTGATCGGAGTCGTAAAGCCAGTGTCCGGATTTAGCTCGAAGCAATAGATGAATCCAGGGCTGTTATAGCTTTTTGCACAGCTAATTAGCTCATTTGAATTATTTGGTCTAGCAATCTGACGAAGAGAGATTATTTCTTGACCGGAGTTGATGTTGCCGCTAGTCATTACCGGCCCCCAACTACCCAGGCCTCCATTGGTTGTAAAAGTTTGAGCCCTAAGTGCACGATCGTTGCTAGAATTGGTATACAATACAACACCTTGATTAGTATTTGTATTGCTCCAATCAAAATCAACAAGCAATGATCCGTTCCCTGCAGAACTATTGGTGTGAAGAGTGTATGCAGACCAAGAGCTATTTGTATAAAAGCTTGTATTGACCTGGTAGTTGCTGGTGAGAAACACCGCCATCATATCGTTGGAATTTGGTCTAGCACGTATCATCATTGCAGTTATGTAATTATTACTCGATCCGATTGCACCGAGTCCAACTTGCGGCCCCCACACAGCACCATTAAATGATCTTGATTTGGGCACATTACTACCATCAGAGTACACCGCTACAAAAGATCCATCTGCCAAGAATTCACCACCATAGTTACCCGAATTTAGCGCACTACTAGATGTCCACTGTGCAAGTAGCTCAGGAGTCGCCCAGCTAGTTCCATTCCATGCAGTAGCATACATATACTGACGTGTACCATCATAGTGCCTAGAGAGCATCATTTTTGCCGAACCTGTTTGAGCAGAATATAGTTTTAGCGAGCGCGGTACTCTATTGCTACTAGTAGTGCTAACGTCAGGCATCACCGTTTCTGGGGTCCATGAACCAGTAGTAAGGAGCTGTCTATATTCTAAACGATCCGTGCTAGTACCCCCATCGGCATACACAAAAAGTCCACTTTTTATAGGAGATGATGTAGGCTGTCGCCAGTTCGCAAAATACGTATTGGCACTAAGCGTACCGCTTCGAGTGAAGTTTTGCGCCCAATTTACCGTAACTGTTACTTTTCTAGAGCCATTTGGACCATCGCTAAAATTCACAATTCTAGTATATTTATTATCAATTGTCTGGGGTATGATTGTTAATTGCCACCTATTATTAACAGAGGTGATGTAGTAATTGGTACCATTACTAAAACTCGATAAGTTGGAATAGCTGGGGTTTGCAATATTACGTACTACCTCTATGCCACCGTTGGCTAATTCAGTAGCTCTCGATCTATCACCGGCAAGCCTTACCCCCTCTCTTCCATATACAAAGGCACTCAACATGATAGTACCAAATAGTGCAAAAATGCCCACAGCTAGCAGTATCTCTACCAAGCTAAATCCTTTGTAGTCAGACAATAGTCTCAGCTTGAACAATGTTTTTTTAATATTCGATAACACCATTTGAACCTACCGATATTACTTTTGTATCACTGTTGATAGTGAGAGTTGTCAAACCTGCTGCCGCTAGTCTACCGCTAAACTTATCAAATACGTATTCGTTTTGCCCTGCGATATTAATATTGGTAGAAAACGAATACGTCTCATCCTTTGATTGATTGCGAGATACATAACTATCTCCTTGAAAAACCGTAGTGCTTCCCTCTTGTATATACACCCCCCAATCACTATCATTCTCTCCGGCTCTCGCTAGGTTTTGTGCCCGATAAAGATCTTGAACTATGATATTCGAGAGTACCTCCATGTCATTGCGTATAACATACCTCTGCGTGAGAGGGATTGAAACCAACAAGATGATGGACAATACAGCTACTGACAACACTAGTTCTATCAAGGTGAAGCCATGTTTTTTATGCTCATATTTATAAATAGTGCTCGCCATCTATTTAATGCCTCCCAGCAAGCTATAGATAGGTAGTATCACAGACAGAGCCACAAACAGCACCCCTACAGCAATCAAAATAAGTATGATAGGCTCCAAAACTGTTTCTAGATTCTGGGCAGTTATCTCAGCTTTTTCCTCATATATATCACTAATTTTTAAAAGCGTAGACGATAGATTACCAGATTGCTCGGAGCTAACTATCAGCTGACGAATAGGTCCGGGTAGCGCCTTTCGGTCTTTGATCTTATCGAAGGTCTTTGCGATGGACTGCCCCTCTTCTACATTGGACTTAATGACCAGGGCTATCTTGCGATACCTGTTGGTACTAAACGAATCGGATAGTGAATCCAATACGTCAATAATTGGTAGTCCGGCCTCGAGCAAAGATCCCATGATAAAACCTAATCTTGATATCTCTGTTTGATACATCAGTGTTTTGATACCGGGTATAAGAAATAGAATATTTTCTGCAATAGTTCTTATGGGTCTAGAATATGCAATCCCCACACCGATAAAAAACAACGCCACAAAAAACAGTCCAGTAATTGCAAGTCCCCATTGAGACCAAAACACCCCAAAATTTATCATTATTTTGGTCAGTAGATTCAACTCTACATCTAGTCCGTTGAATATCTCAGACAGCCTCGGTAGTAAGAACAGGCTTATCCCACTACCGACCAATATCAATAGTACTATCAAAAACGATGGATATATCAATGCAGAGCGCACCTTGGCATTGATAGTATTGATACGGTGCGTCTGATCAGATACAACCTTGAGATTTTCAGCAAGCCTACCCGACTCTTCACCGGCTTTTATGAGCGCAACAGATGAAGCGCTGAGTATACCTGACTCCCCAATTGCTTTCCATAAAGTTCCCCCTTCATCTACCTTATCGCGTATAGCAAGAATCGCATTTCGTACCTTTTTGTTTGGTACTTCTTTGCTAATAATCTCTAAGGACAAGCCAACTGTCACTCCTGTAGATATAAGCATACTGAGTGTCTCTGTAAAATACTCTCTAGTGTCTCTACTGACGGCATACTTGGATAGTTTTTTTACATGCTTTTTTTTGGCTACAGTGTTTTTTTTGATATCAGCATGCTTGTCTTCTTTGCCTTGGGATTTCGGATCCTGCGGTGAAGGAGCAGCAATGTTATCTACTTTGGTGGGATTATTTTGGTTCGGCGACACGCATCAGCTCCTCTAGTGTAGACCTACCGTTTTTGACCTTGGATATACCATCTTCAAACAAGGTGCGAGCCCCCTCTCTTCTTGCCTGTTCCCATATCAGCTTGCTAGAAGGGTTTTTGACTATCAATTCCTTGATCTGTGGAGATACCACTAGTATTTCATACAATGCCACTCGTCCTTTGTAGCCAGAGAAATTACATGCTTCACAGCCTTCACCAAAATAAAGTGTTATTTGTGGCTGAGTAAAGTACACTTCTGCGTTTGGTATTTTTTTCTTAATATCTGAGATGTTTACCAAATAGCTTTTCCTACAAGCATTACATATAGTACGCATTAGGCGTTGTGCAATAACTGTATTGAGAGTAGATGATAGCAAGAATGGCTCTACACCCATGTCTATAAATCGAGGTATGGCAGTTGCTGAGTCATTGGCGTGAAAAGTTGAGAAAAGGAGGTGTCCTGTAAGGGCTGCATTTACGGCCATCTTGGCAGTTTCTTTGTCACGTATTTCACCCACAAGTATTATATCCGGATCTTGACGAACTATTGTCCTAAGACCTTCTGAGAAATTCAGGTGAGTTGCTCGATTGACTTGTATCTGATTGACCCCGAATAGCTTGTACTCTACAGGATCTTCAATGGTAGTGATGTTGATATCTGAGCTATTCAATAGTTTGAGCATGGCATACAGAGTGGTGGTCTTGCCAGACCCTGTGGGGCCGGTGGTAATAATCATCCCAAATGGCCTATGTATCTGCTTCTCAATAGTCTTGAGATCAAATACATTAAACCCTAGATTTTTGAAATTTAGATTCTTAGAATTGCCCGCAAGTAAACGTAATGCTACGGTTTCACCATTGAGAGTAGGTACAATTGAGATACGTATATCTACTGATTCCTCATCTACGCTATAACGGATGGCACCGTCTTGGCTTGCTCCGTGCTCATCAATACGCATACGAGCCTGTACCTTTAATCTATTCAGGATATTTTCATAGTACTGTATAGGCAATTGGCCTGCCTCTCTTAGTACTCCATCTATCCGAAACCTTATAAGAACCACCTTTTCTTCGGGTTCGAAATGTATATCACTCACATCAAATACTATCGCGTCTTTTATGATCTCATCAATTATTTCGGGTGCTACACGTTGTTGTTCTTGAATTATTTGATTGAATCTCGTTATCAATGGCTTGCGATAATGAGCTAGTATGACATCAATATCATCGCTTAGTGAATAAGCTATAGTTACAGGCAGACCACCAGTGTACTCAGCAAGTTTTTCTTTGAGACCAGGTTGATTTGGTTCATCTGTCACAAAGACCGCGTGTGACTGATCTAAGTAATAGAATATTACTCTTGATTCGGTGGTGACATTTTTGGGTATTTTGAGTACCAAATCTTTAGGTGGCTGGTTGGCCTCTAGATCTATATAGGATACTTTGTAATAATTTGCTACAGTTTGCCCTATGAAGTCCTTATCGACGATACTCTGAGAGATAAGATAGTCTATAAAGTTGATGTTGTGAAGCTTGATGGTATGCTCGATATTTTTGAGCTGTTTTTCGGTAAGCTTATTTTGAGCGAGCATTGCTTCTTTGATGCGTTTGACTGTATTGATTCTTGCATCTTGCGCACTCTGAATAGTCACACCTTCAACACTTGGTTTTTGGGGTTGGCTTTGCGTATCAGAAGATGTAGAACTAGCAACATCCGTCTGAACTAGCTGAGCATCTTTTGGTTGGGGGTTTTTATCTGTTTGGTCCATTTATAAATAATTAAACAACCACAATTCTGGTTATGTTTATTATACCTCATAAACTTAAGTATTTTAGACTAAAGTTTTATGAAATTGTTTATATTTTGTGCTTGAGTCCAACCACACGAACTATTGCAAACAAAACAACTGTTCCCAATCCGAATAGTGCAATGAGCGACATTGGCTGAATGATATAGGCTGGTTTGGTAGACCAGATTGGACTAAGAATAACAGTCAATACAGGAGCACTGAACAACACAACTGGCTCAATCAAAAATCTACGAGATGGAACGCTTTTGAGCTTGGGTGACTTGGTGATATAGGCAAATATTATTGATAATATCAAAAACAACAAAAATGTCTCACCGAGCCAGCCTGTAAAATTCTGGTAAGGCACTCCGAAAAATATGCCTCCTTTTGTCCAGATATATACCTGATCAATTGTAGAATTAATAGGGTCATTTGCTAGATCCGACAATGTCATAATCATGCCGGATATCAAACTTATCGACAAAATATTCCAGCCTTTGACGATATTGAGCCATCCTAGAATTATTCTGACCACTAAGTAACTACCATACGCCAAACTAAAATATGTAAGCATCAGAAGTATAGGCACTCCACCAATCATCGGACCATTTCCAATCGAATTGTAATAATAGGCGCCAAATATATGACCGGTATTTACTCCTAGATACTCAGCAGTAAAGGTGACTATATATGTGATTGCAAAAAATATTAAGATATTCTTGCGTCCTAGAAATCTACTACCATGCATAAAAACAAATATGGATGGTAATAAATAAACCAATAGAGCGAGAGGTCCAGTAATAGTTGGCAATAAGCCCAGTACCAATATGCTTGCCAATATCACCCAACGAAGCGGCGCAAGTCTATCATTATCACTCGATTGCTTTGATTTCGGTTGTGCTTTCATCACATACATTGTAGCACAATCCAATGAACGCTTATTTTAGAGTTGGCCCTGCGTATTTGTATACCACAGAGGTATTCCTTGGGCAGTATAGAGTACCAGATTACCATCATTTTGCATTACCAATTTATCACCTCCGCGACCAAAAGTACCACTTGCCCAATAATATCTACCTTGGTTGTCATAAATGACCAAGTTGCCGTCGCTTTGTACTACAAGATTGGTTGCTGGCCTCCCCCATGTGGCTGTTGACCACAGTGCTCTGTTGGGTGAGTACAATACTAAGTTGCCATCGCTTTGCATGATTAGATTATATCTTCCGTCCGAAGAAGCTAGGGCCTGATCAATACTCAGCGACTGTCCAGAGTTCATTACTTCCGTATATCCATCTACCGGAGCTGGCTCTCCATTGACTACGGTCGTGAAGTTGAGTGGCTGATTGAACCATGTATAGCCTTCTGCAACAAGTGAGAAGCTTTCGGTGTACGTGCCTGGGTTGACAGGAGCTTTTATCGTGAAGTTAAACGTGCCATTTTGACCGGGCGCAACAGTAGCTTCAAGCATATTTACAGGTCTGTTTGGAGCAGCCCAAGTAATATCTGCAAAAAGACTATTTCTATCTGTCGGACTATAAGTACCGAGATTGATAGGAAACTTTCCATCTTTGTACCAACTAGCACTACCAGTATTTTGGACTACTACTGACACGTTGGCTGTAGCTCCTGGATCTATGGATGCAGGAAAGTTATCGCTTACTTTGTTCATTGAAAAACTACCACTTGATACATTGGATTGAAAATACAAGCCAGGGTCATTCATCCAGGCCATACCCTCTGCTACCAAGTTGAAGTATTCCTGATACACCCCCGCAACAGTCGGTGCCTGCACTTCAAAAGTAAAAGTACCTGTCGCGCCCGGCGCTACACTGGGCTCATTGAGTAATGCCGATCTATTGCAACTACCCCAAATTGTACTACAGAACGCACTTGCTCGATCGCGTGGGTTACTCGTACCCAGAAGTACTGGATTATTGCCCGAGTTATACCAAGTAGTGGTACCTATGTTTTTTGCAGATACGGTCCAGGTTCCTTTTTGGCCTGACACGAAGTTACTAGGTCCACTTTGTCCTGCGTATTCCCATCGATAGTCTTTGACGAGAGATAGAGTTTTTTGAGCATTGACTCTTCCGTATCCATATTGCTTGGTAAAATCTTGTCCACCCATACCAGACACCTTGTCGGCTCCTAAGCGTATGAGAGATTGGACTTCTGCTGTTGTGGTGTCTGACTTGATAGATTTGATGAGTCCTGCCAGAGCCGAAACTATCGGAGTCGATATAGAAGTCCCTGAGGCACTGGTCGTATATAGACTAGTCATATTTGAAGCAGTCATATATGTAGTGCGGATAGTGCCTTCACCTGGTGCCAACACGTCTAGGTTGTCTCCATAGCTACTAAAACTAGATCTACTGTCATTGCTATTGGATGAGCCTACCGCTATAACCGATGCATAGTTGGCTGGGTATATAACACAGTCACAGCCATCATTTCCCGAAGCGGCGACTACTACTACCCCGCTGTCTACAGCTGACTGTATAGCTTGAGCAAGTAGTCCGTCTTGGTCGGGAGATCCAAGACTAAGACTTATGACTTTGGCGCCCTTACTTACAGACCAGTTGATAGCAGATATTATGCTCGCTGTGTCTCCAAAACCATCATCGTCTAGCGCTTGCACCGGTAGCACAGAGATATTCCAGCCAAGACTTGCTACACCCAGTCCATTATTGGTGGCGGCACCTGCCAAGCCGGCGGTAAGTGTGCCGTGTGATATGTAGTCACCGTTAGGATTGTTAGTACCTGCCATAGGGCTGGCATCGTTATTTGCAAAGTCGTATGCGTTGGCTATATCGAGCTTTGCGGATAAATCTTGGTGGTTAAGTGCAAATCCAGTATCAATCACTGCTACTTTTGCACTCGGTAATCCGGTAGATATATCCCACGCTGCTGGAGATGATACTTTGGTGAGATGCCATTGTTGCGAGAAAAGAGGATCATTTGGTGTTGCTAGCGCTCGATATGTAATGTTCTTTGATATCTTGTAGTCAGCAGAATATGCCGGCGGCAGCTTAATATTTTCTGTCGGTATTGGCACTCTATAGCTGTTAGTACCCTCTATGGGCTGTAGACTAGCAACATCAACACTATTTTCTTGGGCAAAGGCAATCTTGGCTTGCTGTGTATCGATAGTCACTATCGCAGTGTTATTGTTCTTCTCAGTTGCCTGCGCCTCTTTGGCAGCATCTTTTTTGTTATGATCGTATACTAATCTATCTTCAACCATTCCTTGACCGCTTAGTATGTTTTTGATGTCGAAGCCATTGGTATATCCAAATACCACAACCCCGATCAATAAAACCATCGATATGCTCATAGATATATATAAAAACATTTTTGTAGATTTTTTCATATTTGCATACTAGATATTGTCTATCTATACTATAGACGAATTAAGCGCAAACTTGTATCTCTCAGCTGTATACTCTCGGAACTTATTATTGTTTATTTTTACTGATTGATTGCAGTTCTTTTTGATGCTTATACATCTTAAGATTGATATAGCCTATTAGTGCGTTTATAGCAGCTGCAAAGAGCAAGTAGAAAATAATAGCAAAAAGCGCAGCTGCACTGAAGTATCCTGTTTCCCCAACAGAATGAGCTGGGAATATACCTCTGAATGGCTGTAAGAATTCATAGGATACTTTGTATATAAACTGTACAAATGGGGTATTGGGATTGGCAGAGAATAGCAAGAAGAAGAAACCGAAAGACAAGGACACTACTGCAACAATTGTAAATGCATATACTAAATAGCTAATTACTCTACTAAACTTGATAAATAATAATGTTCCATCTGATTTTTGGTTCATATCTTTCTCCCTTTGTATTAATATATCACTTTTTATAGATATTCGATAGGTGTTCTAACAGCTCAGACCAACTACAAGTCTTCTCTCCAGACTGGTGCACCATTACCGGGACCATAAAAGTCCTTAAGCATACCTATTGGATCTCCAATGATTATTTGGTAAAATGGCCAGCCAGTTTTTTTGTAGCGTGGTCCGCTATTGAGTATTATTTCTGTATAACCTTTTGCTCTAGACCAGTCTTTGGCAAAATTATAAAGTGCGCTACCCACACCCTTTCCTCTTCTTTTACCCTGCTGGACATATAAATTTTTGAGTTCTATTGGATTTTCAGTAGTAGAAAATTGTTGCATCTTAGGCTCTAGATCAGCCAAACAAACAAATCCTACAACGTTTTCTGCTTTATCTGTAGACACAAAATAATGCCGATTATTTTGAAGCTTAATAGACTCTTGCATGAGCTCAATCATTTCTTGTACTTCTTCTTCTATGACGGGTCCTGTCTCTGGAGGGAATCTTACCCATTGACGTGCTATCTGCTCAACTTGCGGCACATCTGTCAATCTAAGTTCTCTTACGACATACGATTGTTCGATTTCAGTTATTGGCTCTTCAGATGTGGGTATAGGTTCGTTCATTCTCTTGAGGTTTACTCTATTATCCGGGCGTAATATCATCAAAGTGAGTTTATAATTTCTTGGCAGGGGTGGCAGGAATC
Organism: Patescibacteria group bacterium; assembly: GCA_030917065.1. GTDB lineage: Bacteria > Patescibacteriota > Saccharimonadia > CAILAD01 > BJGX01 > JAUPVL01. Next base: position 2,940 of record JAUPVL010000038.1, on the reverse strand, counting down.
GAACCCGCGGCCTTTGGTTTTGGAGACCAACGCTCTAGCCATCTGAGCTACACCCCTTCGTCGAAAGTGTGCTTGAGACTTTAGACAAACACTACAAGAGTATTTGTCATTAAGTGATCGCACGGCTTTCTCCTCTCGATTCACGAAACAGCATGGCTTGGTTTCTTGAATCGGTTTAGAAAAAGCTCAGGAACTACAATATATCAAAAGCATACTGACTGCTATATTTTAGCTTATTACAGACTTTTAATCCAATGAGCGAAAGTACAAATTAAGATTTTTTACCCTCTTCAGACTTATTCATAAGAGTATAAAAAACTCCGTAAATGATTAGTCCTGGTATAATTCCTGTGAGTATTATCAAGACAACAGCCCCTACTCTCACCCAAGCAGAGTCTTTTTTGAAATGATCTGATATTCCACCAACAACCCCTCCTACCTTGACGTCGGATTTAGAAAGTTTTATTTCTTCTGGCGTTTTCTTAAATTTTTTAGACATATCTATTTTATCTGAATCGAGATTAATATTTTCATTCAAAAAAGAAGGTTTATTGCACTAGTTGAGGCATAATTTTCTAGTAATTCTGCGAGAACTAAAGCAATAAATCAACATGGTGCCGGGTGAGAGATTCGAACTCCCGAAGGCACAAGGCCGTCAGATTTACAGTCTGATGCGTTTAACCACTTCGCTAACCCGGCATATTGTGATGTTAATGATACTCTGGAGCCACCCGCGGGATTTGAACCCGCGACCCCTTCCTTACCATGGAAGTGCTCTACCCCTGAGCTAGGGTGGCATATTAGATTACTCCCATTTGTTTGCAAGGGCTGTATATTCTGGAGCCCGCGAGAGGAATCGAACCCCCAACCTACGGTTTACAAAACCGTTGCTCTAACCAATTGAGCTACGCGGGCGTGATGTCGAAGACATAAAATACAAACCTAAGTTTAGCATTTTAGTTAACTTTTTTCAATTGCTCCTTACTTGTTAGTGCTGCACGTGCGCGCTGATTGTGAGGTTCTATTTTTAGAATCTGTCTGAATATGTCGTTGGCTGATTTTTCATCTTTCTCATGCAGATATGCTTCTGCTAACAGCTGCATGATCTCGACATTTTGCGGATCGAGTTCGATAGCCTTCTTGAGTGTAGATAGTTGTTTGTCGAATTTGTTCAAAATACGATAGATGCGCGCTAGATTTACCAGTCTATTGATATGCATCTCCATACTCAGTGATTTTTCTAGTGCGTCTGCTGATTTCTGGTATTCACGTGTCTTGAAATACATCATAGATAGATTGTGAAAACTCGCTGCATTTGGATATGTATCGGCAACTATTTTGAAGCATTCTATTGCATCTTCATTGTTGCCCAGGTGAGAATAGATAAATCCAAGCCTACTATATGCAAGACTGTTTTTATGGTCTACTCTGAGTACCTTGAGATAGGCCTTCTCTGCAGCAAGATAATTTTTCTCGGCGTAGTATCTGCCCGCTATATCTAGTAAATTGTCCAATGTCTCATCTTGGCTGGGTGGGTTGACAGATAGATTGCCAACAATATTATCTACTAAGCTACTTCTTTTTTTGACAACAGCAAGAATTGTAAAAATAAATACTATTAAGATTAAAATTACTTCAAAAATCATAAACTATTGCCTCAATGCTAGATTTTCTATTACTATGCGCGCGTTCACATTAATACGCAACTGGTTGATCGCCTGCATGATATGCTCTACAAAATCTAATCTATCATACAGTATAGTAGATTGTTTATTGGTTGCATAGATGAGCTCAGACAAAAAGGTCTGACCCAAACTCTTCTCATGTATCTGCTTTGCAATAATAAATCGAGTACTAATAGAACCATCCAAAAATTGTGTTGCTAGAGATTGAATGAGTTTGGATTGTTCATATGACTGTTCATCAAGGTTCTCGATGGCTTTGCGTAGCCTGTCATTGGCTATCAACATATACTCTTCAGCCTTCGAAGAATCTAAGCCATGATATTCCATCAAATGGTCTGTTGCTCTTTGCCTACTGGGACGGCAATATACCAATTGCGAACGAGATATTATAGTTGGCAACACGGCTTCAAGATTGTCAGCAGTTAGTATAATAGTAGTCTCACTTGGTATGTCTTCTAGGTTTTTCAGTAAGGCGTTGGCGGCACTCTCAGTAATATTGTCTATCTTACTAATGATGATTACTTTTTGCTTTGTGTCTGAGTGTGTCGTGTGCCAAATGCTCTCGGTCAAATGCTTGATATCAGAAATACCTATTGCCTTGTTATCAGCCTGATTGTTCACTATGTGCAACGCTGGGTGTAGGTAGTCGTCTTTTATAATCTTTTTGTCATCTAAGAGCATCGAAGCTATATGTCTTGAAGCCAGATATTTGCCAATATATTGCTCTCCATACAATAAGTAAACTCTAAAAGGATTGCTCAGTATTGTAGATATTTTTTTATTGGTATTTTCTTCAAAAGGTAGTATCACTTCAAATCCCTAAGTATGGCTTTTAAATCATCTGCTAGAGGCGCTCGAAAAGTCTTTTTGTGCTTCGAAGGTAGTTCAATAGTAAGCTCACTAGCGTGCAGAAACTGTCTATCTATCAGGGGGTCGTACTTGTTGTGACTATACAGTAAATCACCGGCTACAGGATTTCCTATGTATGCCATTTGTACTCTTATTTGATGCGTACGACCAGTCATGATTTTGACACTAACCAGTGTGTAGTCTTGATATTGCTTGATTACATTGTACTCACTGATAGCTGACTTGCCCTGTTTGGAGATAATCATTTTTTGCGGGTTATTCGTGCTACGTGCAATTGGCAACTCTAGTCTGGCCTCAGTACTTTGCAAATGACCATGGACTAGAGCAGTATATACTTTTTTTACTTTTCTAGATTTGAATTGATCCTGCAAAAACTTCTTTGCTT
>JAUPVL010000037.1 GCA_030917065.1 Patescibacteria group bacterium | reverse complement strand
TGCCCGTGCATGATGCTGCCGGGAGTATGATAGTAGATATAGGCGGCGGTACTTCAGAGGTTGCTGTGATATCACTCGGTGGAATAGTTTCGAGTCGTAGTATTCGTATAGCTGGAGATGAGCTTACCGAAGACATCATAGCTTATGCCAAAGAAGAATTTAGCCTGCAGATAGGAGAGCGCACAGCGGAATCTATCAAGATCAACATTGGTTCCGCTGCCAAGCTAGACAAGGTACTAGACGCTCCGATTCGTGGTCGTGATATGGTGAGTGGTCTGCCCAAGGAACTAAAGATAGATTCTGATCAGGTACGAAAAGCCCTAGCAAGAAGCGTACGGGCTATTGTTGATGCGGTAAAACATACTATTGAAGAAACTCCGCCAGAACTACTTGCGGATATCATGGACAAAGGAGTGTATTTGGCTGGTGGTGGTGCACTATTGCGAGGTCTAGATGTATTGTTGTCCAATCAGACCAAGATGCCTGTACACATATCTGAAGATCCATTGACTGCCGTGGTGCGAGGTACGGGTATGGTACTAGAAGACATTGATAGTCTAAAAGACGTGCTCGTCACAACTCAGTACGAAAAAGTCCCATATTGATCTAGAAGAGGCACTATGAAGAAACAAGTATTGATACCAATAATCACTGTTAGTATTATCGCGCTTATGATAATAACACTGAAGATAACCGGCCTTTTTTGGCCATTTCAGTTGGTGTATGATCAGATTAGCAACCCTATCGGTGCTCAATTAGTCAGAATACGAAATGGTATTAGTGAGCAAGCAAGCTTTCTAAGCTCTATAAATGATCTAAACAAACAAAACAAACAGTTGCGAGTACAAGAGCTTGAGCTGCGTCAACAACTTGCTTCACTCAAAGAGATTGCACGAGAAAACGATATACTACGTGCCCAGCTCAACTTCAACTCTCGGCTCAATCTAGAATTGACTCCATCTAGAGTAGTTAGTGTTGACCCAGAGAACACTAGGCAGTTTATAACTATCGACAGGGGTAGTGCCAGTGGACTCAAAAAAGGCCAAGCCGTTATAAGTAGTGGAGTGTTAGTAGGTACCATTGAGGAGGTCAACGACTATAGCTCCAAGGTACTACTTATCAACGACCCTGACTTTAGGATACGAGGTATTGGCCAGGATGGTCGTGCCCAAGGAATCATACGCGGTCAAATAGGTCGAGGTTATATTTTTGATAAGATAGCGCAAAACGAATCTGTGTCGTTGAAAGAACAAGTTGTGACCGCCGGATCTGGATTAGTGCCGCAAGGTATCTTGGTGGGCACGATAGACTCTATCACTAAGTCTGATAATGCTGTTTTCCAATCTGCCAATATCAAGCCACTGGTCAATGTTAACTCTCTAGAATTGGTTTTTGTGGTGACGGGCTTGAAGCAATGAAGACATTCTTGAGCTGGCTACTACTGATATCTTTGACAGTTTTGCAGGTAATAGTATCTCAAAGCTTTGGTTTTGCATTTGCTGTGCCACTTAGTGCAATTGTTCTTATAGTATTCTCTCTTTTTATAGGTATTGAGCAATTACTCTACATGGCGCTGGTGGCTGGGCTAATACTAGATCTAGCTGGCGGTAGTGAGTTTGGGCTAAATATTAGTTTTTTGATATTCGCAGTGGTATTTTGTAAGATCATAATGAGATTTGGCAAGCGCGACATAGGCTTGCCACTATTGGTACTACTGAGTTGCTTACTAGTTGTGTTTTACGAATTTCTAAAATTTGTTACAGTTTTTTCATCTGATCAATTACAAGGGTTGTCGGCGTATTTGTCACAAACAGGACTACAAATAGTTGCTACTATTGGATGGACAATAATACTGTATTATATCTCTCTACAGGGCTCTAGACTGCAGTTTTCGTTGCAAAATAAACGGTTTTTTAAATTTAACAGATTCAAACTATGAATATATTTGGTGATTTTTATGATAATACTTTGAAGTTGCAGACTTCAAAAAAAGAACAGCGGATGCAAGCTGCCGAAGATTGGTCGGCCGCAATTCTTTCTGGTAGTTCAGAAAAGATTCAGCTAGAAGAGCCTATCGTCTCTAGGATATATTGGTTGCTCGGTATAGCCTTTGTCGCTGTGGGCATGATCATAATCTCGCGATTGGCTTACTTGCAGATCATTACTGGCGAGAGAAATAGTTTGCTTGCAAGTGGCAACAGAGTGAGAAGTAATGCCATAGCAGCCCCTCGCGGCACCATCTATGATCGTAACGGAGTAATATTAGCACGCAACAACGCACATTATGATCTAGTCGTGATACCCGCCCAACTGCCACAAAACGAAGAATCACGAAAAGGCATCTATGAGTTGGTATCTACACTCACTAGTAAACCCGTTGCAGAAATTCAGTCTACTGTTGAGTCAAAGACCTTGCGTTATAGTCTGCCGATAGTGGTTGTGGACAATATTAGTCGAGATATTGCGCTCAATATCGAGGAGCGTCATAGTGAACTGGCTGGGTTTAGTGTTGATACCAATCCTACAAGAGAATATCTAGATGGTAGTGGCCTAGCGCCTTTCTTGGGCTACATTGGCAGAATATCGGCGGAAGAATTTGATGCCAATCCTGAGTACCGACCGATAGACATGATAGGTAAGACGGGACTAGAGAAGGCTTACGAATCAGATCTACGTGGTGTATATGGCAAAGAACAGACTGAAGTAGATGCCAGTGGTCTGCCAGTGCGTGCCCTGGCTAGAGTGGAGCCCAAAGCTGGCAATAGTGTCATACTAAGTGTAGACAAGTCACTCCAAGACGTGATGCAACAAAGT
>JAUPVL010000007.1 GCA_030917065.1 Patescibacteria group bacterium | reverse complement strand
AGCCTCGGTAAGGTTCTTCGCGTAGCTTCGAATTAAACCACATCCTCCACCGCTTGTGCGGGTCCCCGTCAATTCCTTTGAGTTTTAAACTTGCGTTCGTACTCCCCAGGCGGATCACTTAACGCGTTAGCTTTGTGACACAGGGGGTCGAAGCCCCATATCACTAGTGATCATCGTTTACGGCGTGGACTACCAGGGTATCTAATCCTGTTTGCTCCCCACGCTTTCGTGCCTGAACGTCAGGTAAGGCCCAGCAAGCTGCCTTCGCCATTGGTGTTCCTTCTGATATCTACGGATGTCACCCCTACACCAGAAATTCCACTTGCCTCTACCTACCTCTAGTCAGATGGTTTCAATTACAGTCCACATGGTTGAGCCATGGGATTTCGCAACTGACCTATCAAACCGTCTGCGCACGCTTTACGCCCAGTAATTCCGGATAACGCTTGGATCCTACGTATTACCGCGGCTGCTGGCACGTAGTTAGCCGATCCTTATTCTTCTGCTACTGTCATAATCATCACAGATAAAAGCAGTTTACACGCCGAAACGCTTCATCCTGCACGCGGTATTGCTCCATCAGGGTTGCCCCCATTGTGGAAGATTCCTTACTGCTGCCTCCCGTAGGAGTCTGGGCCGTATCTCAGTCCCAGTGTGACTGGTCATCCTCTCAAACCAGCTACCGATCGTCGCCTTGGTGAGCATTTACCTCACCAACTAGCTAATCGGACGCAGGCCCCTCCCGAAGCGATAAATCTTTACTCCGAATAAATCGGAGACTATGAGGTATTAGCTACCCTTTCGGGCAGTTATTCCTCACTTCGGGGTAGGTTCCAACGTGTTACTCACCCGTCCGCCACTAACAATCTAGATCGCTTAGAGTTTAGTTGCTGGAAGTTAGTACTATTGCACTAGATTCCAATATCTAAAATCTAAAAAAATCTAAAAAGTTCGTTCGACTTGCATGTATTAGGCATACCGCCAGCGTTAATCCTGAGCCAGGATCAAACTCTCCACAAAATGAAGGTAAATTCTACTTACACAAACTAAAAGTTTATTTAGTAGAATAAAACACTTCATAAATGAATGTTTTAAAAAACATTCAAAAAGAGTCTGAAATCTGAACTTTTGGTTCGTTATTCGTTCTCAAAGAAATTACAAGTTACCTTGTAAAAATTGTTTTACATTCTGCTGACACATTTCACATATCAATTTACAATTAAAGGTGACTTTGTACTAAAGCAAAAAATAAACTCAGTCGACTTTTGAATGTATCTTTTAAGTCGCTGTTTTGTTTTTTAGAGTCACTATCAATCTAGATCAATTCTACCTTATTTATAGCCATAGAGTCAAGGCTTTTATTTTTTGCGTCTTTTTTGTTTGGCCTTGTTGATCCAAGTAGATTTTCTCTTGTCGTCTGCAGTAGGCTTGTTCTTCGCATTAGCCTTAAGTAATTGCAAGAAAAATACTAGCTTTACAATAGCCCATATCAAAAATATTCCTACAATAACGGCCCATGAAGAAAGAAGTGTGGATATACCTTCGTAAGCCAAAAATGAACTTATCAAAACAATCACACCAAACAGTAAGCTTATAAGAGCAAGGTAGGTAATCTTCGATACAGCCCCTTTGTTCTTCTTGAATTTACGACTGCCTAGTACATATATCAGTGGTGATGCTATGATTGCTACCGCGCTTATTACAAATAAAATCTTGATGGCATTTTCAGAAGGTATAGAAAACACTACAGGGTAGTTGTTAACTATTTTTTGGTAACCAAAGCTGATTGCAATAACAATACCTAACATAGCACCCACCAACACTTCTAGTGGCTTATGGCCTAGCATTTCTCGCATCTCACGATAATCATTGGCATTTTTTAATCCGCCATTACGCGATAAGTCGTTTATTAGTTGGTTGATTGCCTTGGCATGCTCACCCGCACTTCTTCGAACACCAAAACTATCATACATAACAATACCTGCAAAAACTGCTGTAATACCGAATAGGGGGGAGCTAGCACCGCCATCTATCAATGCCCAGGTAGTCAAGCTACATACAGTAGCCGAATGCACACTTGGCATGCCACCGCTGGCATATAGATAGCGGATATTTCCCTCACCTCGTATCAATGCTAAGAAGAATTTGATAAATTGCGATACTGCCCAGGCAATAAAGGGTACATATAAGTATGCTGTAATATTCAAACTAAAAACTCCCTATCAATATTATTTCTATTTTAGCCTGTTAGCACTATTAATATCAAGCTTTGCCTTTTGAGGGCTCTTCAGGAGTAGTTGTATCTATGGACTGCATTAAGGCAACTGATGCTATTTGATCCTCGCCATTGAGTCTCATGATACGAACTCCCTGGGTAGCTCTTCCTATGATTGGTATTGCACTCAAGTGTAGCCTGATAACCTGACCCTTCTTGGATATCAGCAGTACATCGTCTTCTAGATTTGATACTATCCTGACATCTATAGCTGGTCCGGTTTTGGCCGTAGAAACTCCTGCTTTTATACCTACTCCGCCCCTGTTATGACTAGTGAACTGTTGAGACTTAGTTATCTTGCCGTATCCATTTTGCATCACAACGAGTAGTAGCCCTTCTTCTTTTCCTAATACGTCCATTCCTACTACAGAGTCCCCGGCTCGGAGTCTTATACCTCGTACTCCTCTAGTAGCCCGACCCATAGGTCTAGCATCTGCTTCCTTGAAGCGTATTGCCTGCGCTTTTGCCGTAGATATTATCACCTCATCACCATCACAGGTTTTTTTGACCCAATTGAGTTGATCACCCTTGTCTAGCTTGATACATATGATCCCGCTTTGTCTGATGTTAGCAAAGTCTTCCAGTTTAGTTTTTTTGATTACACCATTTTTGGTGGTCATAAATAGGTACTGGGTAGTTTCGTCTTTTTGCAAACGGAGCATAGATGTCACTCTTTCTTCAGGGCCGACATTTACTACATTGACTATTGATTGGCCCTTGGCGGTACGCGAAGCAGCTGGTATCTCATAGACTTTTAGCTTAAATACTCGACCAAAACTAGTAAAGAACAGTATCGTGTCATGAGTGCGACACTGCAAAACATGCTCAACTACGTCTTCCTCTTTTGTAGCCATACCTATCTTGCCCTTACCGCCTCTACCTTGAGAGGTATAGGTATCCGCTGATATGCGTTTGATATAATTACCTTTTGTAAGAGTTACGACCACTTCTTCATCAGGTATTAGATCTTCATCAGAAAAGCTTCCCAGAGATTTTTTGATTATCTTGGTCTTACGCTTATCGCCGTATTTTTCTTTCATCTCCGTAAGCTCTTCTCGTATGATCTTTAGTATATTGGCCTCACTACTCAAAATTTCTTTTAGTTTCTTGATAAGTTTTTGTAGTTCAGAATACTCATCTTCGATTTTCTTTCTCTCTAGGCCAGCCAAAGTGCGTAAAGGCATCGATAATATAGCATTGGCCTGAAGTTCTGAAAGCTTGAAATTGCTCATCAGATTAACTCTAGCTTCATCTTGAGTTTCGCTGCCTCTAATAGTAGATATGACCTTATCTATCTGATCTAGGGCAATCTTGAGTCCTTCGAGTATATGAGCTCTGGCTTCAGCTTTTTTGAGCTCAAATTCTGTTCTACGACGTACTACGCTCTGTCGGTGTTGCAAGTAATAGCGCAGTACCATCTCGAGATTCAATACGCGCGGCTGTATACCATCTACCAATGCGAGCATATTGACATGAAATGCACTTTGCATAGGTGTCATCTTGTACAGTTGATTCAATATTTTGTTGGCATATGCATCTCGCTTCAGTTCTATGACAATTCGTATTTCCTCTTTGGCCGATTCATCTCTTAGATCGGATATACCAACTATTTTTTTAGCATGATATAGCTCAGCAATCTTCTCTACTAGAGTAGACTTATTTACCTGATAGGGAAGTTCTGTAATGATAATTTTCTCTCGACCCTTGCTGTCTTCTTCTATATCAGCAACAGCTCGCATAGTAATAGATCCTTTTCCTGTTCCATATGCTTGAGCTATAGATCCGTCGTCAAATATAACTCCTCCAGTTGGAAAATCTGGTCCTTTGACAATGCCCGTCAGTTCCGCAACACCTGCCTTAGGATTGTCTATCAAGAAGACTACTGCATCTATAATCTCGGATATATTATGAGTGGGGATATTGGTAGCCATACCTACAGCAATACCCTGTACGCCATTCAAAAGCAGATTGGGTAGCTTGGCGGGTAGTACTTTTGGCTCTCTTTGTGAACCATCATAGTTTGGCATGAAGTCCACAGTATTTTTTTCGATATCTACGAGCATCTCTTCAGAAACCTTAGTCATTCTGGCTTCGGTGTATCGCATAGCTGCGGCACCGTCTCCATCCACACTACCAAAGTTACCTTGACCATCTACTAACATGTAGCGCATAGAGAAGTACTGGGCCATTCTCACCATAGAATCATAGATTGCTGTATCGCCATGAGGGTGATACTTACCAATCACTTCACCTACTACAGTTGCTGATTTACGATATTTGCCTGTAGCTCTCAAGCCCAAGGTATGCATAGAGTAGAGAATTCTTCTATGAACCGGCTTGAGTCCGTCACGTACATCTGGCAATGCACGAGATACTATTACGCTCATAGCATAGTCTAAATAACTCTGTTCCATTTCAGACTCTACAGTCTTAGGAGCTATCAGGCCAAAATCTGTTTTTTGAGGCTCGAAATTCTGATTGTCAAATTCCAATATTGGTTGTTCTTCTGGTGTTGGTTGTACGTCTTTTGCCATGTTATATATCCAAGTTATTTACACTCTTTGCATGAGTCTGTATAAAGTTCTTACGTAACGCCACTTCTTCTCCCATGAGCTTATTAAAAATAGCATCGGCCTTCTCGGCATCGTCGACAGTGACCTTGAGAAGTATTCTATTTGCCGGATCCATGGTAGTTTCCCACAACTGTTCAGCATTCATTTCCCCCAGTCCTTTATATCTAGCGATCGAAAGCCCTGGTATTTTCTCTTCTCCATCCACTTGCTCCAAGCCTTCCGTTTCTTGATTCTCAATAGCTAGTTCCGCCAGATCTTCTGCAGTTTCTACGTCTTTAGCTGACTTATTATCTGTTTTTACAATAGCTTTTTTATCATCAATAGTTGTCTTGAACTTTTCTATTATCTCATCCCGCTGAGCATCAGTATAAGCATAGTGCGAGGTCTTACCCTTTGATATTTTATAAAGAGGGGGCTGAGCTATGTATATATTCCCATTAGTCACAAGCTCAGTGAAGTGCCTGTAAAAGAAAGTAAGTAACAATGTGCGAATATGAGCACCATCGACATCGGCATCGGTCATAATAATGATGCGATGGTAGCGTAGTTTTTTAATATCAAAAGTTTCACCGATACCTGTACCCATAGCAATAATTAAGTTCTTCACTTCATTATTGGCAAGCATCTTGTCTAGCCGTGCTCTTTCTACGTTGAGTATCTTACCTCTAAGTGGAAGTATTGCCTGAAACTCCCTATCTCTTCCTCCTTTTGCTGAACCGCCGGCACTATCTCCCTCTACAAGATACACTTCGCTCTTGCTGGGGTCCTTGCTACTGCAGTCGGTAAGTTTACCGGGCAAGGTCATGCCTTCCAGAGCACCTTTTCTTATGACACTATCACGCGCTGCTCTAGCGGCCAACCTCGCACGAGCACTCAATACTCCTTTGCCGATGATTTTTTTGGCTTCATTGGGATTTTCTTCTAGATAATAACTCAGATATTCATTTAAGACCTTCTCTACAACGGTTCGTATCTCAGGGTTACCAAGCTTGCCTTTGGTTTGACCTTCAAATTGCGGATCTGGTAGCTTGACGGAAATAACTGCAGTAAGACCTTCACGCACATCATCTCCAGTAAGATTCTCTTCTTTCTCTTTTATCAAGCCATTTTTTCTAGCATACTCATTAATCACTCTAGTGAGTGCCGAACGAAAACCGACAACATGAGTTCCACCCTCTGGATTAAAGATATTATTTGCAAATGCCTTGAGTTGCTCATTGAAGCTATCGCAATACTGTATAGCTAGCTCTACATT
>JAUPVL010000036.1 GCA_030917065.1 Patescibacteria group bacterium | reverse complement strand
GGTTTGGCGTTTTTACTCTTTGCTATCTTTCTTTTGGTAAGTCTGGATTTTATCACTAAGCTTATACAAATTCCACCCATGATGGCTATAAATATCCACATCGGCCAAGTCTGGGCACTTGCTTTTGCACTCGCAATTATCACGTTGGTATTGTTGTTTTGGGTAAAATCCACATTGACCATGCCCCAAGCTGTGGGTCCAAATACTAAAACTAGCCTACTATACTTCTGTTTGGGGGCAAGCGAACCGATATCTTGTTGGTCTACTTGAGTACCTTGTCTTGTTCTGAGCATATAATTGTCCCCTGCTGTATTTGTGGGCGCAACAGCAGCAAGTCTGTTGATAGCCACAAATGGTAGTAGGAGCCATTTTTCTGCCGTTACACTTCCGCTTGGTTGTAATACAGGAGGAACTGACTTGTACTCAATAGTCGTGTTCTCATACTGATAATTGATGTCTTTTCCGTTTTGAGTAACTGCCACTGGGCTATTATCACTCACTCCCCACATAGCAAAGGCGAAGTGATCCAGGTCTGAAGATCCGAAATTGTCAAATTTCTCCCCCCAAGTAGGGTCCATATTTATCCACCCCACATTTGGTATATAGGCCTGTACCCAAGAGTGTAGAGAGTCGGTGACAGAGTTGGACTGCTTGAGACTGCCAGAGTACCCATATCCCACAGGCATTCTTGCTGGTATGCCAGCGGATCTCAGCAAACTAATGGTAAGATCCGAATATTCCAAACACACTGCGTTTTCGGGGTTTTCAAATGCCTTACTGCCACCTTGTCGGATATTGTACTTAATCTTCTCGTTGTTATAACTGAGCTTGGATACCACATAATCATTGATTGCTCTGACCTGTTCGGCAACACTAGACTTGCCGTTTGTGAGCTCTTTGGCTTTTGTACTGATAGACGGGTCATTGGTAGGCCAATACTGCTGACTACTAGTATACTTCTGGACCAAATCAGATGGTATTTGATCCTTAGTACCGCTTGCAGACAAGTTGTATTCTACATAGCTCACTACTGCAACTACATTGGTTTTAACGGTTATATTACTGCGTGGAGCGACATTGTAATCCGCCAATATATTCCCATCTGCATCTAGTCTTGTAGAAGCTGGTTCAGGATCGAGTTTGGCTATTGTTACTTGTTGACCAGATGTATTGGGCGGCAGTGTTACGGTAAAAGTAGATGGCAATGATGATGTGTTATTGAGTGGAAAGTTGAAATTTACCTCATAGATAGTGCTATCTCCAAACACCAATGATGCAGATTTCTCAAGACTCTTTTTGTCTTTGAATCGATAACCTGTCTGGCCACTACTAGTCCCGATATTCTCAGGAACTACCCCTGTGGTATGCAATGTACCGAAGTTTTCTGGTACAAATAGTGTCACGCTATACTGATTGTCCCCATCCTGCGGTACCGCTGGAATACTCACTGTATGCGCACTACCTTTTGTCTCCACCAGCTGTGTAGTATCGTAAGTCACTATAAACTGCCACTTAGAATTTCTACCTGTTGTGTTACGGGTAAACTCAATATCTATTTCGATATAACTATATTCGTAGCCTTGTTGAGATGATTGCTTGGTTGAGGTAGTGAAAGGTATGCCAGTGCCATCAGCATATTCCACTGCAATGTTTTTTGCATCTCCTACTGGGGTAGCAATCTGAATTTTGTCCAGATACTTGTCACTAGTATAGTTGGTGACAGAGTATGTATCTTCGACTCTTGTGTTCGTGTCAGATGTGACTCTATAAACAGAGTCTACACTGTAGCTAAACTCGCTAGCAGCGTGTATTTGCTGAGGCACAACAACAATAATAGTACTTATGAGTAAGATAAATACTAAAAACAATCGCGTAAATATATTTGACTTAAGACTACGTAGCATACTGTTTATTTTAGCATAGGCCTTATCTGAAGGTATAATCCATGCCACTGCTCGAAATCCAGCTCTTGAGCACGTGAGTTTTGAGATATTTGGCATTTGTCTAGCACATCTACAATTGCTACTTGATCAATACGTAGAGCAGAAGACAAGCTGTTTTTCAGCATCTTTCTTTTATTGCTAAATCCTGCTTTTACGATGCGAAACAATTGCTTGCTGTCGGCATCGAATCTAGGCTTGTCTCGGATGACAAATCTGACAATACTAGAATCCACATTGGGTACGGGCTCAAACAGCTCTCTAGACACATCTGCGACTAGCTCAGCTTGAGCATAGTATTGCACCGAAAATGCCAAAACTGACATCTGTCCGGGACCAGCAATTATCCTTTGAGCTACTTCTTTTTGCACCAACAGCACCATAGTGTGAGGCTTATTCTCTGAATCCAAGAACATCCTTATAAGATTGCTTGTAAGATAGTATGGGATATTCGCTACTACCTTGTAATTTACTGGAATTTCCTTGAGGTTAAATTTGAGAATATCAGAGATTACTATCCTGATGTTTTGGTCACTCAAAAACTTTTGTTTGAGCGGATATATCAGATCCTTGTCAGACTCCACGGCTATTACTCGCGCGCCAGTTGATAGTAGTTTTTCTGTCAGATATCCAAGCCCTGGACCAACCTCGAGTATAGTGTCACTTTTTGATATATCTGCAGATTGTACAATAGTGTCAAGCGCATACTGGTCTTTTAGCCAATTTTGGCCAAATGATTTTTTTGCTTTCATAGGTTATAGTATCTGGCAATTCACCTTAGTAATCAAGCTACGGTTAGTTTGATGCTGTGCTACTAGCGCAAGTATCTACCGCAATTTGGCCATGGGCTAGCGCCACGACGATTGTAGGTTTCGAGTGCCTTGGCGTCCTGAACTTCTGGTGGGGCATCGGCAGGGTCTCTATAGCCACCGAAGTTATTCCAAGTACCAAAGTCAAACTGATAAGCCCCGCGATACAGAGGGTTGCGTTTGTTTGCGTAGTCGCCTCCAGATTCACAGTAGCGTAGTTTTGCCCAAGCTTCTGAGCCGGTAATATTGGCTGGTCCCACGACTATGACCTTAGGCTTGGCAGCAATTATTTCTTTTTCTTCCAGAACTGTGCGTGATTGTTCCACACCATCCTGGATAGTGACCAAGTATTTCTTTATCTTTTTGCCTGGTGCACCAGGATCCTGAACTTCGCTATGACCAACTGGCTTGGTGTAGTCTGCTTTTTGCACTACTGCAGAATCTATACTTATTTCTTCAGTAATGATGTCCTGCGAAAGTCTGCTTACAACTATTCTCATATTGTTGGTGAGCGGTGTATCTAGTGAAGTACTAGTAATGTCTTGGGGTTTGATGTCGAGCTTCTTCTCTTCGAATAACTGGCCAACAGTCTTTTGGTGTGTTCTGAATTCGAATACCTGTCCAGCAAGCACTACTGTCACTGGAGTAGCTCTTTGTATCACTAGTCTTTGACCTACTGATCTATCTTGTATAAATTCATCTACTCTATCTGAGCTCACAATGTCCTCTGG
>JAUPVL010000035.1 GCA_030917065.1 Patescibacteria group bacterium | reverse complement strand
AGGAGTGTAAATTTAAAGACATGAAACGAAACAACCTCAATCTACTCGTACTACTATTGCCGAAGACGGTTGGGATTTCGCTACGTTAAAATAACAAATACACGTACACTCAACCGTCGAAAACCAATCGGCGGTTTTTTTGTTTGTCGAAATCAGCTTCGGATTTGAACGACAGATCTGAGGTTGAAACGGGGAACAATCTGCACCAAGCAAACACATCGACATGAAAAGAGGCGACATGGTCATAGACCAAGGTGTAACTCACGACATCGAAGAGCCAGAAGCCAAGCCAGTCATCACCGTGGTGACTGCACATGGTGGAGCTGTCACTACGAAAGTCGTAGGTGGTGACAGGTCAGTAACTACCACCTACCCCTCTTCATCTCACCCTGACGGTGTGCTACCATACGCCTGACGGGTAGGCAGAGACACCAGTAAGAGTTGAGGCGATCCCAAAACTCTTACCAGCAGTTCCCTTGCGGGCACTGCCCTAGCCAAGAGTGCCGAACATCACTCTTGGCTAGGGCGCGCTCGAATACCAATAGATATCAATAATCAAAAAAAATCGGTACAATATAGATATGAATAAATATGATCCAAAACAAATAGAACCCAAGTGGCAAGCCATATGGGAAGAAAGCAATATATACAAAGCTGATCTAGAAAGTAAGAAAGAAAAGTTCTTTGGCTTTGGTATGTTTAATTATCCTAGTGGAGCCGGCATACATGTGGGTCACGTACGTAACTATACTATCCCGGACGTTATTACTAGATTCAAACGCCAACAAGGATTTGCTACTTATCAGCCGGTAGGATGGGATTCGTTTGGTTTGCCAGCTGAGAACTATGCCATCAAGACGGGAGTATCACCGCAAGAGTCTACACAGAAGGCTATAGAGAAGTATCAACAGCAATATAGGGCTATGGGATGGGGCGTGGACTGGACCAAAGAAATAGACACTACAGATCCGAATTATTACAGATGGACTCAATGGATATTTGCGAAATTATTTGAAAACGGATTTGCATATCAAAAAGAAAGTGCTCAATGGTGGTGCGACAAGTGCAAGACAGTACTTGCAGATGAGCAAGTCATCAATGGCAAATGTTGGCGTCATGAGGGTGCGGATGATCCGCTGGTGAGCAAACGCAATCTCAAGCAGTGGTTTTTTAAGATTACTGACTATGCCGATGCTATTCTTGAAGCGACCGACGGGCTGAACTGGACATCATCTGTCAAAGCATCTCAAAAAAGTTGGATTGGTAAGAGTGTTGGTGCGGAGGTGGTATTTGCTGTTGATGGCAATGATAAGAATATAGAAGTATTTACTACTCGACCAGATACTTTATTTGGCGCTACATTTTTGGTGTTGGCACCAGAGCACGAGTTGGTAAAAAATATTACTACCAAAGATCAAGAAGATACCGTAGAAGATTATGTAGTCAAGTCGGTTATCAAAACAGAGGTAGAGCGTCAAGAGGCCAAGTATAAGACAGGAGTATTCACAGGTTCTTATGCTATCAATCCTCTCAACAATGAAAAGATTCCTATCTGGATAGCTGACTATGTACTGACGGGCTACGGTACGGGAGCTATTATGGCAGTTCCTGCACATGACGAGAGAGATTATGAATTCGCCAAGAAGTACAATCTACCGATAGTAGAGGTAATATCTGGCGGAGACACTAGTAAACAAGCTTATATGGGATCAGGCAAGCTTATAAATTCGGCTGAGTTTGACAGTTTAGATTCAAAACAAGCCATTGAAAAAATCACCAAGTGGCTAGAAGATAGGAAAATTGGCAAGCAAAAAACTAACTACAAGATGCGTGATTGGTTGATTAGCCGACAACGATATTGGGGTGCACCCATACCTATTATTCACTGTGAAGACGATGGTGCTGTCTTGGTGCCAGAAAGTGATTTGCCAGTATTATTACCAGAAATAGAAGAATACAAACCTACTGGAGGAAATGTATCAGTACTTGCTGGGGTAGAAGATTGGGTCAATGTAGCTTGTCCTAAGTGTGGCAAGATGAGCAAGCGTGAGACGGATACTATGGACGGCTATGTGTGTTCAAGCTGGTACTTCTTGCGCTATTTGAATCCACATGACGACAATCAAGCATGGAGTCCTGAGGTAGCTAAGAAATGGTTTCCAGTAGACTTCTACAATGGAGGAGCTCATGCAACTGCTCATTTGCTCTATGCTCGGTTCTTCATGCGATTCTTCCATCAGCTTGGCTTGGTAGATACACCAGAACCCTTCGGCAAAATGGTATACAATGGGCTCATCAGAGCCGCCGACGGCTCAGCGTTTAGTAAAACTCTCGGTAATGGCATGGATCCACTAGAGGTGATAGAGAGCGGGTACGGTGCAGATGCCCTGCGACTATACGAAATGTTCGCTGCACCAGTGGAGCAAGACGTACTATGGGATATCAAGGGTGTACCGGCTATGCATCGATTTTTGGGTAGGGTATGGACTTTTGTCCAGGAGTATTTGAGTACGAAAAAAGGTGAAACAGAATCGATTGATGGATTAAAAGTACTACAAACCACACACAAAACTATCAAGAAGGTTACACAAGACATAGAAAGTGATAAGTACAATACGGCAATTGCTGCTTGTATGGAAGCTTTGAATACATACAACAAATACATATTAGATTTTGGCATACAACAATCACCAGAGTGGAAATTTGCAGTAGAAAGCCTATTGCAAATACTAGCTCCATTTGCACCACATATCACCGAAGAGCTATGGCAGCAACTCGGCAATACTAGTTCGATCCACGTAGATACTTGGCCCAAATACGATCCACAGATGATAAAAGATGACGTAGTGACTATCGTGATACAAGTCAATGGTAAATTGCGCGGTGAATTTGTGATAGAAACCGGTGCCAGTCAAGAATCGCTAGAGAAAAAAGCCATTGAACTAAATAATCAAAATAACTACACCAAAGACCTAGAGATAATAAAAACGATCGTAGTGCCCAATAGACTTGTGAACTTTGTAGTAAAGCAAGCCGGCTAGTACTTGTAATTCGGCTGATAATATGCTAAAGTTATATGTGAAATGCCGATTAGCATTCTAGGACTCTCCCGTCTGAGTGACGGGTCACAAAAGCCGCAAAAGTTAGATATCTCAGAATTGGATGATATAGAGCTTTTAAATCCAGTCACGTTTGATGTAATGTTGACAAAAGTAAGTCACGAAACATTTGATGCTCACGTTACTGGAGATGTAGCAATTTTGTTGAACTGTAATCGTTGTCTCAAAAGGTTTAAAACCACTATCGGGCTTGATTTTCATGCGTTATATAGTGACGATCCAGTCGATGACCAATGGCCAATCGATAAAAACGATATAGATATCGAAGAAGCCATAAGACAAGAGATACTTTTTGAACTACCAGTATTACAGATATGTTCTGAAAAATGCACCGGTATCAAATCAAACAAACTATAGAAAGGACATAACTATGCCAGTACCAAAAAAACGTCGTACATCTAGTACTCGTGGCCAAAGACGAAGTCACGATAGTGTCAAACCACTCCAGTTGATGTATGAGAAAAATTCAAAACTCAACCTTCCACGCAGGCTCCATCGTGCAGCCTCTCTAAACATTGCGCGAATTAGAAAAAACATTTAAGTATTTCAACAATAGTTTAAAAAAGTACGTTACAATTGATATAACAGGTAATCATTATGGCATCTAACAGACACCTTGCACGTATTATTGCATTACAAACCCTATACGAATATGATTTTCGAATCGGCTTAGAAATGGCTGATTTGAAAACCGATATCAATGAGATATTGGATCGCAATTTGGCGGTTTATGCAGAATCGCTAGAGGAAACGGATTTTACAGTTGGTTTGGTCAAAAACACACTCAAAAATCAGAAAAAAATAGATGCCATAATAGCACCAGCAGCTCCTGAGTGGCCAATAGAACAAATAGCAAAAGTTGATAAAACTATATTGCGATTGGCTGTATATGAGCTAATGTTTGCTAAAGAAGTACCTCCCAAAGTAGCAATCAACGAAGCAGTAGAGCTAGCCAAGTCATTTGGCGGAGAAAACTCTAGCAAGTTTATCAACGGTGTGCTTGGCACAATTTATAGAAATAGTGAATTTTATGAACCAAAAGAAGACAAAAAATTACAAGCTGAACAAAAACCTCCAGCCGACCAACCAAAGTCAAAAGGAAAACCAAAGTCCGAACCCTCCCAGTCAGACTCATAAGTCAGCCAGTAAGAAAAGCAACAAGAAAAAACGGCACGGATTACAGAGACCTCCCCGAGCCAAAGCAGTAAGAGAATATACCAGCGGTGGTATAGTTTTTAGAATTACAGAAGATAAGACAATTGAGATTGCATTGCTCCAAGACCTCAAAGCTAGATGGAGCCTTCCAAAGGGGCATATAGAATCAGGCGAAACAGCCAAACAAACTGCTGTACGAGAAGTGAGCGAAGAAACCAATCTCAAGAGTTTAAAAATCATCTCTCAACTGGATAAGATTCATTTTTTCTATAGATTGAATGGAAAATTGATATTTATGACAAATTTCATATTTTTGATAGAATCAACAGATCTCAGTGAAAAACTACAAACCGAGGAAGATGTTCCTTGGATAGTCGATGTTCAGTGGTTTGAAGCAGAGCAAGCATATGATATCCTAGAGTATAAGGCAACCAAAGTGATATTGCGTGAAGCAATAAATAGAATTAAGAAGTGGTATAAGATTTAAATGGTTTTTGATCAGATAAAAATAGAAGAGATTCTCAAGATCAAGTTCGAAAACAGGGAATTATTAAAAACTGCCTATACTCATAGAAGCTATATCAATGAGCACAGAAAGGCAAAATTAGAGCACAACGAACGCCTAGAATTTTTGGGTGACGCAGTACTGGAGCTTGTAGTGACAGACTATCTTTATAGAAACTATCCAAATCCAGAAGGCGAACTAACCGCCTGGCGTTCTGCCCTCGTCAAAACTGAATCTTTGGCTGAGCTGGCTGACAAGCTCAATCTAGGACAGTTTTTGTTGATGAGTAGAGGAGAAGCAAAGACCGGGGGTCGTACCAGACAAGCACTTCTTGCAAATCTAGTAGAGGCCAATATAGGTGCAATATATTTAGATAAAGGATATGATGCAGCCAAAAAATTTATCGAAACCAACCTAGTAACCAACTTGGTGGAAATAATCAAGACTGGAGCATATATTGATGCTAAAAGTCATTTTCAAGAGCTAGCCCAAGAAAAGAAAGGCATCACTCCTATATACAAAGTATTGAATGAAAGTGGCCCCGACCACGACAAGACCTTTATCATGGGCGTGTATCTAGGAAAGACAAAGTTTGGGGAAGGATCTGGTAATAGTAAACAAAATGCCCAGCAGTCAGCAGCACTTAGTGGTCTAGAAAAACTCAAGAAGTCACAAAAGAAATAAAATAATAGCTGTTATATATTTACCAATTGCCCGCCTGATAGAGTAAAATGTTAGTAACAGCCTAAAGTGCTGCGTTCCTACTGTCTTAAGGAGTGACGATGAGTGTCAAATGCCTTGTCATCGGTGGAACGCTCGCACCTTGGATTTGCGAGCGAACCTATTACGGCAAAACACTTGCCGCAATAGAGCAGCTAGAACTACCCACAAGCTACACATCTATCAGATTGCTTGGCTTGGGTGAAATAGAAGGCGCTACAGACCATATCGCGAGATCGTATTTTGAGAATGATAGTAGTCAATACGTAGTCGTCGGCCATTCGCAAGGCGCTATTATCGCAGGTCTTCTTGCGATGAGGTATCCGATAAGAGTATTGACTGTTGTGGCGCTAGCTGGACCCTACAGAGGTACGGTGTGGACAGATCCACAAAGCATGGTTACAAAAGTAGCAATAGAAGCCTTGGACCAGGTGACTAGAGGCGGTATCAAGCTCAAGCCTAAGCTACCCAGATCTCGGCTTTCGAAGTTGATTGGTAGGTATATACCAATTGTGAACGGTCTATCAAGCGATAGCACTGTGCTTACAAAGCTCAAACAGCATCTAGAAACTCAGACCACTGGTCCTATTACACATTCTGTAATTGCAACCGACGACAGGTTCGTTATACCTAGCCGTTCGGCTCATCCACAGGGACTACTCGTCAAAAAGTATCTAGCTGCGCATCCAGACATTCACCATCACCTGCATGGAAGAATACCTGAAGAAATTGAGCTGTTGGCATTCAAGGCAGGACATATCGGCATGGTAAATGACCCTGGCGTACTCGAGCTTTTGGCTCAAATCATAAAATCCGAATTACTTAGTAGCAACTCAAGATAATAAATTTACTTGGGTTGTTTTACTCACTCTGATTGCTAAACGTAAGTTACGTGAGATACAATATATACAACTAATGTTAGGAGACTTGGTGCGCATAGGCAAACTAGAGGTTGCAGGATTTAAATCATTTGAGAATAAAAATACCCTTCATTTCAAACAGGGGATTACTGCTATTGTTGGGCCAAATGGATCTGGCAAGAGTAATATCGCCGATGCTATTAGGTGGGTCATGGGTGAACAAAAACCTTCTAGATTGCGAGTAGCAAAATCTGAAGACGTAATATTTCACGGCACCAACAACAGCCGTCAAGCCAGTATGGCTCAAGTGACGATAACACTAAAAGACGACAAAGAGGCGGACGACATAGTGATCTCGCGAAAATTGTATAGATCTGGTGAGAGCGAACTGAAACTAAACGGCAAAAAAGTAAAATATTCTATAGTAGAAGAGTTGCTTGCCCAAAACGGATTTGGTACACAAACATATACGGTTGTAGCTCAAGGTATGATTGACAAAATACTGACTTCAACTGGTCAAGAAAGAAAAATGCTTTTTGATGAGGCTAGTGGGGTTCGTCAGTATGATATAAGGCGCGTAGAGGCCTATAGAAGACTTAAGTCGGCTATAACCAATCTGGATAGCGTCAACTCAATTATTTCTGAATTGAGCCCAGCTGTATCGATACTAAAAAAACAAACAGAAGCTCAGTCTAGATCGGAAGAAATCAAAAAGAAACTTTCTATAGCTCAAAAATCATATCTCAAACTGCATCATGACAATCTCATGGACAGTCAAAAAAAGATTGTTGAACAAATCAAGGCAAACTCGCAGGAGTTGGTTGTTGTAAATAAAAAACTACAATATCTCAAAACAACTTCAAATAATGAAACAGCTAAAAACCGAGCTAAAGACAGTCAAACTGATAATCTCAAGTCACTAGAAACCAGAAGTGATGAATTGACCAAGCAGCTTTATGAGAGTAAGAACCAGCTTGATCAGCTAACATTAAGCAAGAATTCTATCCAGCCAAAAATAAAAGAAGAAATCTCGATCGAGAAAGAGTTGGAAAAACTAGTAGATATTGACAATAAGCTCAATCAGCAAATATTGGACAGCAACGATGAGATAAAAAAATTACAAGGTTTGATAGATGAGCTCACTGACTCGCTTTCTGGTCTAAATAAAAACTTAGATTTTTTACAGCTACAAATCAGCAAGAGTCAAAAGAAGGAATATATATTACACGCTTCAAGTCTAGCAAAGGAAGCTCGAGTACAGTTGAGGCAAACAAAATCAAGAAAAACTATAGATGAAACAATACTAAAAATCACTAAAATATTGGATTTGGCTGAGCAAGATGATGCTGCGGAGATGGCTCTTAGCTTTAGCAAATTACAAAATACCATAGGTCGTGCAATGTCTCGGCGTGAAGAAATCATAGAGAAACAGACCAAAGATATTATCAGACTTAGATCTCTTGAGCTTGATCTCGCTGCCAACAAGAGTTCTCAAGAGAGTTTGCAAAAAATACTAAGTAAGCTTAATACGCAGACCAAAGAACTATCTAGTATTGATTCAAGAATAAAAGATACACATGAAAAGATAGATAGTATCAAAAAAGAATCAAAAATCCTTAACTCAGAAATAGAAGCGTTACGCAAAGACCTGTACCAATCTAACCAACATCTAGACCAAAAACTCAAAGATAGCTCTGAGATAGAAAACCTTACCAGCTCCAAAACCAGACTAGAAATAACAATAAATCAACTCAACAAAGAGCTAGAACAAAGCAAGCTAGATTTAATCCATATAGATAGCAAAGCAAAACACTGGGGGATTGACAGCTACAAGCAATATAAGGACGCACATGTTAAACCTTACACTCTACATGAAATAGAAGATCTAAGTGTTGAGCTTAGGGCAATAGAAGAAATGGATCCAGATATCATAAATGAGGCCAAAGAATCTACCAAAAGAATTGAATTTTTGAAATTGCAACAATTGGATCTTCAAAAAGCAGTACAGGATACAAATAAATTGATAGATTCTTTACAGGCTGATATGAAGAAGCAGTTTGAAAAATCTTTTAAGAAAATTAACCTATCTTTTGATAAATATTTCAAAACTCTGTTCAGAGGAGGTAGCGCATCATTGGAAATGGAAAGCTCTGAAGAGGATTTTGGTATTGAAATCAAAGTAAGTCCACCCGGCAAGCGCAGCAGAAATATCAATACTCTCTCTGGGGGAGAAAAAGCACTTGCTGCGATTGCACTGTTGTCGTCTATCATCGCCAACAACCCAAGTCCATTTATTGTTTTGGATGAAGTAGATGCAGCGCTGGATGATGAAAACTCTATGCGATTTACCAAAGTATTGGCTGAGCTTGCGAATCATTCTCAGGTAATTCTTATCACTCACAATCAAGAAACAATGCAAACAGCCAATAGTCTATTTGGTATCACCAGCTCAAAAAACAAAAGCACAGAGATACTAGGGCTCGATCTTGTAAAAGCCAAAGAATACACTCTAACCTCTTAGTATTGACAAATTAGCTATTTTACAGGTAAAATAGTCTGTATTCGAAATAATTTGTATAAACAACAAATTGAGCAAAAATATTAATTATTAATCAGGAATTAAATGGTAGTAATTCGTTTGGCCAGACACGGTCGTCATAAATATCCAACATATAGAATCGTAGCTGCAGACAAGAGACGCGCAGTGACCTCCAAGTTTTTGGCAATCTTAGGTACATACAATCCACACACTAAAGAGATAAGTCTAAAAAAAGAAGAAATACAAAAATACCTAGACAATGGTGCGCAGGCTTCAGATAGAGTCCTTAGAATATTCATAAAAGAAGGAATAACACTTCCTAAGTGGGCCAAAACTCATGATCGCTTTAAGAAAACTAAAAAAGCTGAAGACCCAAAAGAAGAAAAAGCAGAAACTCCTGAAGGATCAGAGGGTGGTGATACCGCACCTCAATCAACTGATTCTACCGACACTATTGCAGAAGAAAGTGCTCAAAAAGCTCAAGACAAAGCAGAGAAGATAAAAGATGATGTTGGTAGTGAAAAAGAAGACCAAGATCTCAAAGAACAAGCTGAGACAACCGAAAAAGTTGCTGAGGCGGTTGAAAAAACACTAGACTCAGAACCCAAGAAGTAAGTCACAGATAATATCTAAAAGTAGCTATACTTATTTTTTATTTTGCTAAAAAGATACTGTGATTGTATAATGTAGGTATTAAGTTAATACTAAAGGAGATTTCTGATATGAGCGAAACACACAAAGACCAAGAATTTGTTGAGTATGTAGTCAAGCAACTGGTCGACAATCCAGACAAGGTAGTAATAACTAGAACAGTTGATGATAGAGGCGTGTTACTTGAACTGAGCGTAGACCCAAGCGATATGGGTAAGATCATCGGCAAAGCAGGTGCTACGGCCAAATCTATTCGTACGCTTTTGCGAGTCTTGGGAGCAAAGGATGAAGCGAGATATAATCTTAAGATAAGTGAGCCTGAAGGTTCGGAAAAAAATAGCCCAGATGACAGCAATGACAATCGCAATGAAGAGCCGAATGCTAATGAGCAAAATGAGTCAAGCGCTCAATCTGCGGTAGAGAATACTGATAGCGAAGATGAGGTTACGGATAGTAGAGTGGCAGATATAAAGGCCAAAGCTCGCGAAGGCATTGAAGATCTAGATACTGATATTTGATCGATCTATTGATGGTATATATTATTTCTACATATACAAGTTAGCCTATTTGTATAACCAAGTTTATGAAAATACATATTATTACATTATTCCCAAATATGTTTGAGCCAGTACTCAACACATCCATGTTGCTAAAGGCCCAGCAACTCAAGTTGGTTGAATACAAGCTTGTTAATTTAAGAGATTTTGGAATAGGAAAACACAAAACAGTAGATGATGTGCCCTATGGAGGCGGAGCAGGAATGGTTTTGAAGCCAGAGCCGGTATTTGAAGCAGTAGAAATGATAAGAAAAACCGACAAGCATAGTAAGGTCGTAATGATGAGCCCAAGAGGTAGGCAATACAATCAGCGGTTGGCTACCAAACTCTCTCAAGAAGATGGGCTGATAATACTTTGTGGGCACTACGAAGGTTTTGATGAAAGAATCAACGACATTGTAGACTATGAAATTTCAATTGGTGACTATGTACTCACAGGAGGTGAGATACCCGCTATGGTGTTGGCTGATAGTGTTACAAGACTTATTCCCGGTGTACTTGGCGATGATCAGTCAAACAAAGATGAATCATTCTCATCTGGCATACTAGAATATCCTCAATACACTAGACCAGAAACTTATAAAGACAAGAAAGTACCTGAAGTCTTAAGAAGCGGAGACCACGCAGCCATCAGTAAATGGCGCAAAGAAAACGCTCTTGTAAAAACCAAATCAAATAGACCAGACCTCATAGATTTTTAAGATGCAGATTGTTTATATAATACTATCGGTTTTAGCCGGAATGATGGCAGTAGAGGTAGGTGGTTATGTATGGCACCGTTGGGCGGAGCATCACGGAATACTTGGAAAAGCAGTAGTTGCACGACATATCGTGCACCACAACAAGGACTACCCTGTTGATAAGTTACGCAATAAGAACAATAAATATAAAAGTGCCAATTCTTGGAGTTGGTACGTACTGGGATTACTTATTATTATTTTTCTATACATTGTTGCACCGAAACCATACAACTATATCATGATTGTTTCTGGACTTATTTATGCGAAGTTTGTTATCAGCTATTTACACTCTAAATTTCACGTCAAGAACCATTGGCTCGCAAAGAATAGTAGATTCATAAAGATACAAAAACTACACGACATCCATCACTGGGGTCCATATAATTACGGAATAGTATTTTATGGACTAGATTGGATATTTGGTACTTATAAGGATGAATTTCCTGACAGTAAGGTTGCAAATTTTAAAACTGATAAGAATTAGACATGAGAAAAGCTCCCTAACTCAGAATAAGACTGAGGCTAGGGAGCCTATTCTCTACAGAAGCACTACATGCGTAGAAGCCCAGTCAAGGGCAGCTAGAGCACGCTTACGCCCCTCAATAAACTGCTTCGGGGGCTTACTGTCAGCCCAGAAGTAGTTCCAGACGTGTTCTACAGGATTGACCCATAGCAGTTTGACACCATGGCAAATTTTGCCATTTGCATACCCACGATTATAATCCACACCAGTTTGTGTGTAGCCTACGCGCTTAAGTGCACGGATACTACCCACATTGGCTTGGTCCGCTCCACTATCTATAGCTACAAAGTGGTGGCAATTCACTGCATACCAGCAACGAGCGCTGTGTATGGCGGTAGCGATGCCGCTACCCCACAGCCTGTTGTCCCACAGCACAACACCAGACTCGCCGCGGTGGTTGGTAATACCTTCGATTCCGCTACTGCCGATCAAACGGCCATTCACATCATCGGAGCTCTCTGCCAGAGCCACACCCCAGCCTACTGAGCTAGGATCAGTATACTTTCGTTTCAACCATTCCAGCTCTTGCTCGGAGCTTTGTGCTCCGTTGAGTGAGAGGTGCTTGCAGATTTCATATCGTGATATTTGTTGTGATACTTTAGGCATTTCTGCCTCAACCATCGGACGCATCAATACGATACGTCCATCGTCTAGGGTCACGCGCATAGGGAAACCAAACATTGCTTTCTCTTTTCTCTGTAGAGACTAGGCTGCGATTACAGCCTAGGGGTTATAAAACCCAAGGAGCCCCCAAGTAAGGATTACAACCAGTGTAAAATGTGCGTTTTTTGAATCAAAAATGCCTCCGACTTGGAGGCTCATTGCATTTAATAAATAAGTTCTAAAATTTATTGAGAAAACAAATGAGCCATAGCAAACATAAATCCGTCTTGTCGACTAACAAGATAAGGATTTGAGGTATGTTTTTTGGTTGTATGGCTAATTTGATTCATAGCACGATGTATATTACAGATATATATCAATAATGTCAACACTCTTAAGGTTGGAAAATTTTCATTTCACCTGTTGAGCTTATGCTTCTGCAAATAAAATGTTATCATAAGTATTATGAACATGTACGTAGTATTTTTACAGATATTGCCTTTACTCTTGGGTGCTGCTATTAGCCCAGTTGCCGCTACGGGTATGATAACGGTACTGGCTACAAGCAACAAATCTACTATAGTCAAAGGCTTTGTATATCTACTAGGCGCCACCATACCACTACTACTCATTGGTATCCCTGGTATATTTCTTTTTTCTCATATCGACTTCGCTCCCAAAAACACCGTCGTTAGCTCTTGGATAGACCTTGTTGCTGGATTAGTATTACTAGGACTAGCTGTGCGAGTTGCACTAAAGACAAAAGAAGACAAGGCCAAAACTACAAAACCAGACTTGCACCACGACCAGAGCTATAGCAAACTTATTGCACTGGGAGTAGCACTAATGATTACCAATTTCTCTACATTGGTACTTTTTGTACCTGCAGTCAAAGATATTGCTATTTCTAGTCTGGATACGGCACAAAAAAGCATATTGCTAATAATATCTATAGTCATTACACTGCTCATGATATTTACGCCACTTCTTATATTCATACTATTACCTAAGAGATCCGAAAAGATACTGTCCTCCCTGAAGAGCTTGATAAATCGCCATATGAGAGAGATAACACTATCTCTTCTTATTGTATTTGGTATTTATCTTCTAATAAAAGGATTTGGCGTCTTTGGAGTAAAAGCCTAGTCTTCATTATTCCCATAGTTTTGCTGGTATATCTGCACAGAACTAATGAAAAGTACTAGGATTGTGGGGCCGAAAATAATCCCTATCATACCGAAACTAGCAATACCCGCCAACACCGCGATGATCATAAGGGCAGGATGTATGCGTACTTTTTTAGGCATAGAGATAGGGCGAAATACTAGATCTAGTTGATTGAGGATGAGTAGTTGTAATAGAAGTATAATAACGGCACTCGTATAATCTCCCGTAAGAGCGAAGATGATAGCAGCACCGAAAGTAAAAATAGTAGTACCAAGATAAGGTATGAATCCTAGGA
The DNA here is from genome assembly GCA_030917065.1 of Patescibacteria group bacterium. GTDB lineage: Bacteria > Patescibacteriota > Saccharimonadia > CAILAD01 > BJGX01 > JAUPVL01. The sequence goes on along the minus strand of JAUPVL010000035.1, from coordinate 14,110 downwards.
AGAATGCTAACACAGCAAACAGCAGTGCGTTCTCTACTCCTAGAAGCCAGAATGTAATGCCCATCAGTGTAGACGCTGTAAGGCTTATAAAAAATGAACCAACTACAGCACCTCTTAGTAGCAACCTTGTCTTGTCTATGTAGTCTTTAGTAATAGAAGGTCCAAGGGGCGATATGTCTACTGCCATTTTTTTGATACTACTCATACGAGGTATGAGCAATACTAGACCAGCCAAAAATATCGTCACACTCACAAAGAATGCAAAACTATTTTGAATAAAACCGGTTGCAAAGCTTGCAAGTTGGCCACTCGCTTGCTGCAGTATAGAAGTGGTGAGTTTACCGATATCTTGACTCTCGACGCCATTGAGCTTGAGGATTTCTTGTATCTTGTCTTGTAACTCAACTACTTGTCCACTATTGATATAGGCATTGATTGAGCTACTGAGCGCTATAGCTTCTTGTACTAGATTACGACCTATAAAGAATACTAGTGATATAACGATAATCACCAAAATGGTTACAATCAGGCTGGTGATGATACGCGGTGACCATTTGAGCTTGCGTTGCAACCTAACAAATATTGGGTGGATAAGCGCAGCAACTAGTATCGCAAGAACAACAGCACTTAAGTAAGGCTTGAGAGTGATGTATAGCAAAACCCCTAGCACAAAGAACACAATACCAAAGAATATCTTGGATCGCATATCTTCTAGTATATATCCGACTTCTTTTTCTGCTTCTGGCGGAACCGCACCGTTGTTTCTTTTTGGTACGAACTTATTGATGGCAGAGAATATTTTTTTGCTAATAGTCATGTGGCTCATTATACCTCTTTTATAGGTGAAAATACATACAGTCAAATAAAAACACCCTGTAGTTACAGGGTGTTTTTATAATTAGACTAGTGATTAAGCTTCTTTGAGCTCTCCACCATATACTATTAGAGAGTAAATGATGACAACATCTATTACAATTACGAGTAGTGACCATACTGGGTATGCTGGCAAGAACAGCATATTGACTACAGCACTTACCATAGCCAGCAATACACCAACGATTCTACCGTACATGTGACCCTTAAGTACTGAAAATCCAGCTAGCATCACAAGTACTGCAACTATTAGATGTACCCATCCCCATTGAGTAATATCAAGAGAAGCAATAGTGTACGGTCCTACAAAGTAGACTGTATCTCTTGCGATAGCCATTAGGCCAACAATTGCTTGGAACATTCCTGCTAATACCATTAGTACGCCTGCGAATACAGACCATCCTACCATATTTGATAGATTATTATTTTTTGCCATTTTCTTAACTCCTTTATTTAAATTTACTTAACTACATTATACCATATTTTGATAAAATCAAATTTAAAATATTTAATTATTTCAAGCTACTACTTGGTTCGTTTGAATTTTTTCTTGAAGTAATGCTTGATTTCTTGACTATCAAATTTAAATCCGAAGCATGTTATATACCAATTGATCAGGGTCATTACTAGGCCTATAGCAATATATGACCATCCGTAGACCTGGGTCATTGCGAAAAATTGCGCATCCAGACTATTAATAAGAGCTGCTACTTCAGATCCGCTAGACTCTGTTAGATTGTTTGGCACAAATAGGCTTAGTGATGGGGGAGTAAGATAACTAAATACTACCACTAGAGATCCAACTATGATCAGTGATTTTGCGAGTAGTTTTGATAATCGTAGTGCGTTCTTGTAGAGCAATGCAATAAGAGATATGGCACTTATCGCAAGCACGGCCCATGCTATGTTGTTGGCGAGCAAGATATTGTTGTACAAACCTCGAAGCTTGATAAGTACCAGTAGAGGGCTATTAGGATTTTTTTCAACATCTACTATTGCAAGTTTATCGGGCAGGCTTTGTGAGAAGTTGCTGGCAGATTCTTTGATACCATCAGGCAACCCAAGTGAAGATACGTAATTACTTATATTTTGTTTATATGGTGACACATCTAGCTCGATCTTCTGGTTCTCTAGACTCAACTTAGGATCTTCTTGCAACTGCTTGATCGCAAGCTTGATAGCAGGCTCAGAGATGTTTTGGATGAGCTGAGGCGTGATGATAGCATCCATTATCCGATTGATGATAGATTGCTCTATGAGATTTTGTTTGACCTTTTCGGGTAGTCTGTTTTGGATCTCGCTCTTGGCTATTTGCGCAGTGTACTCAAAGGCCCTAGACTTTTCCAGTAAGTTGATTGTATTTTCTGCATTTGTCACTAGAGATTTTGCAACTGTAAGATATGGCAACAATAAAAAGCTGATACTCAGTAGTACAATAGCAACTCTTACTAGCCACTTATTTGGTTGATATTTATCTTGTCTGGTAGGGCTCATTTTTTCACTCCTGTTTTAGATTTGACGCTCACCGGTCTCATGAGTATGCTCATAAGAAGCAGTGTTACACCTATTATCATAGCATATAGACCAAACAGCCATACTACGGTCAACACACCATCAATAGGATTGAGCAACATATACAGACCAAAAAGCACAGAGAGTATGCCTATGAGCAGATACACCCAAGCAAAGTGGACCCTGGCCTTAAATGCTTTGGTACTGATGGCTATATCAAATATCCCAAACAGCAATGCCCAGAAGGCTATCAGTAGAGCTAGAAGTCCGGCTGCAAATTCAGGTTTGACTATTAGATAAAGACCAAATGTTACGCCTAGTATACCAAGTATGATAGACAGCAGCGCATGAGGATTTTTCTTGTTGAACAAAGGTTCAATTATTGAGTAAAAACCGACAATTATAAGATTTAGTGAAAAGAATAGTATCACTACATATATTGTAGCTTTTGGCCAGGATAGCAGTATGATTCCCAATAAAGCATTGGATAACCCCCTCCATGCCAATGCACTTCTGGAGGGGGTGAGTAGCAATTCCATTATCAGTACCTAGATAATTATTTTTTGGACTTTGACTTAGGTATGAAGAAACTACCGACTATGTACATAGCACCTGTGATCACTGCATACAATCCTAGTATCCAGACGAAAGATACTATAGTAACGACTGGATAAAAGATGAGGTATCCACCGAACATTAGTGAGAGAACACCAGCAATTATAAATAAGAATCTATATCCACCACTCGTTTTGGAGTCTGTAAAACCTACAAACAAATCACTAATACCAAACAGAACTGCCCAGAAAGCTATCACGAGGCTCAACACGCCCACTGTCAACTCTGGTCTACCAAGCAGGTAGAAACCAACTACCATTCCAAGAAGGCCAAGCAGAAAAGTCAGTATAGAGTGATTGGTATTCTTATCTACAAAAGGCTTGAATAGCTCCATAGCGCCAATCAAGATGATATTGATAGCGAATATTATCACCAAAAGATATACTGTCATTCCTGGCCAAGAAAACACAATTGCCCCAAAGATGACATTTGCCAATCCTCTTAATAATAAAGAACTTCTGCTAACCGATACAACATTTGAATCCATCTTACTTAAAACTCCTAAATTAATTATTTGATTCGATTATAAACCAAAAACTTGTTATGCTGCAAATTTTGTCGCTTCACTAGATGTTATATAATACTTGAGATATGAATAAAATGACCTTCAAGATTAATCACCATCTCAAAAATAGCTTGGCAAGAAGCGGTGCGATAACAACTCCACATGGCTCAATAGAAACACCAGCCTTTATTGCTGTAGGTACAGCTGCAACCGTCAAAGCGCTCACACCCGAGCAAGTCAAAAGTACTGGATCTCAGGCCGTTTTGGCTAACACGTATCATTTACACCTAAGACCAGGTGAAGATATCGTCTCCAAGTCCGGTGGCCTACATGATTTTATGAATTGGAGCGGTCCTACATATACTGACTCTGGTGGATTCCAGGTATTTAGCCTAGGAGAAGCTTTTGGTAGCGGAGTAAGTAAGGTTGCTAGCGGAGAAGAGGTCTCAATAGATGCTCAGGACCAGAGAATCAGCAATGCCAAAAAAGCCAAGATAGACGATGAAGGTGTGAGCTTTTATTCACACATAGATGGCAAGCATCTGCGACTCACTCCTGAGAATTCTATGCAGATACAGCACAAGCTCGGTGCAGATATTATTTTTGCATTTGACGAATGTACTTCTCCTCATGCTAGTCATGAATATCAACTCAAGGCGTGGGAGCGTACTCATGCCTGGGCCAAACGCTGTATCAAAGAGCACCACAAGTTGTCCAAGGGTGACAAGTCTTATATATCCTTATTTGGAGTCGTACAGGGAGGTAGGTTCGAAGACCTTAGAAGACTATCAGCAAAAGAGCTTGCCAAGCTGGACTTTGATGGATTTGGTATAGGTGGTAGTTTTAATAAATCTGACATGGGTACGGCCGTGAGATGGGTGTGTGAAGAGCTTCCTGTAGCGAAGCCGCGCCACTTACTAGGAATAGGTGAGCCATCCGATATCTTTGATGGTATAGAAAATGGTATCGATACATTTGATTGTGTCAGCCCAACACGAATCGCTAGAAATGGTTCAGTTTATACATATGATGGACGGAAGAATATATCTACTAGTCCATACCGATCTAGCCTAGCTCCGATCGACACCTTATGCGGCTGCTATACTTGTGAGAATTTTAACCTGTCTTATCTACACCATCTTATTAAATCATCCGAAATACTATTTACTACACTGCTCTCAATCCACAACCTGCACTTCATTACTAAGCTAGTCGATGACATAAGAGAATCTATCAACCATGAAACTTTTTACCAGTTCAAATCGGATTTTATTGCCAAGTATTATAGGTAAATTTCAATATTACTATATTGGATGTATAATATTTACAGGAGATAATATTGACTAAAAATAGTCCTTATCTAGAGATCAATCGTGATGAGTTCATGGCTCAGATGCAACCATACTTCTCAGATTATGAGATGGAGCAAATAGAGGCCGCATATTTTTTTAGCAAATACGCACATAGAGGTCAAAACAGAGCAGATGGAAGAAGATACTTTGAACATCCACGCGCAGTAGCGTGGATTTTGTTTTCAGAGCTACATATGTACGACTGGAAGCTCATATGTACTGCACTACTGCACGATATTATCGAAGACTCATTTATTATGAGGGTGAAGCGACTAGAGCTCAACTTTGGCTATGATGTAGCTATGGATGTGAAGTATATGAGCAAAGAAAAGGGCTTAAGCGATGATGACTATTGGTTGAGATTTGCCACCGTAAATTCCTGGAGAGCTGTTACGTGCAAGCTTGCCGATAGGCTTCATAATCTTAGGACACTTGATGACGTAACGCCCGAAAAACGCAAACGCAAGATACAGGAAACCAAAGATAAGGTATTGCCATTATTTGATACGGCTCAATCTCTGACGCCAAAGAGATACCAAGAATCCGTGGGCAGACTTTGTGACATGATAGAAAAACTTATATAAGACAATCCTCTAATTTTTTTAGTTTGTTGCTATAATGATGACATGAAAAGACCCAAACAGTTGATATTGATAAGACATGCCGAGAGCTCACGTAATGAAGCTAAGAAATCAGTCTTCTTTGCCGACGAGTACGCAAGAAGACACGTCAAGGGAATACCAGACTACAAAATACCTATCACTGAAGCAGGAAAAGAAAATGCTATAAAAACGGGAGAGTACCTGAAAGAACACTTTGGTACATTTGATTATGTCTATCACTCTGGATACAAACGTACCAAAGACACGCTCGAGGCTATCTTAGAAGCATACTCACAATCAGAAAAAGACGAAATGACCATACATCACAATGCTTTTATTCGTGAACGCGATCCAGGGTTTGCTTATGATATGACGGAGGAAGAGGCCAAAAAAGCTTTTCCTTGGCTTCAAGAATACTGGGATACTTATGGAGGATTTTTTGCTTACCCGCCCGGAGGAGAGAGTATTGCCAAGATGGCCGAACGAGTATATCAGTTTATTGGTATGCTTTACGAAGATCATGTGGATGAAAAAATACTTGTTGTTACACATGGTGGCACTATTCGTGCCTTTAGATTTTTGTTGGAAAAATGGAACTACGAACAAGCTATTACTTGGCCAAGTGGAAGTGAACCAAAAAACTGCGGTATAACTGTGTATGACTATAAAGATAGCAGTAAACACTTAGAGCTCAGTGAATACAATACAGTAGTATAATTGTATTGATGAAAAAGTCAGTTTTTAACTCTGTCATAAAAGACTTGGGTCCAATATTGTGGCGCAATATATTTTCATTGGTAGTAGTCATAATAGGCGGATTGTCGCTGATTCTAATCGCACTGGGAGATCTCAGGGACGGGATATTTCTTGCGGTAGTTATACTTATCAATATTATTATTGGTATTATCCAGGAGATACGCTCAAAAATAACCTTGGAGAAGCTCCAAATCACTACGGCTTCGAAATACAGTATATTGCGTGATCACAAAAAACACATAGTATATTCTGAAGAAATAAAGTCAAAAGATATTGTTGAACTTAGACTGGGTGATCAAGTGCCAGTTGATGGTATTATTACTGACTCACAAATGTGTGAGTGCAATGAGGCGCTTCTTAGCGGTGAGTCAAACAATATATCTAAACGAGTAGGCGACACATTGCTTGCAGGAAGTATTATTGTAGCCGGCAGCGCCAAGTTAGTTGCAAGAAAACCCAAGAGCGAAAGCTATATAGCAGTAATGACTCAGAACTTAAAACGCTATCAGCGAAATCTATCGCCTATTCAAAAGAGTATGCTGAAATTTATCCAGATCATGGCCATGGCACTAGTCGTTATAGCATTAGTCATACTAGCAAAATCTTACATTCAGTCAGAACCCTTGGTAATTGCTATTAAACAGATTGCAGCAATAGCAGCTACAATTATTGCCGAGGGATTAATACTCACTAGTACTATCTTTTTCACTTATGGAGCAATCCGAATGAGTCGAAAAAAAGTGTTGTTACAGCAAATAAATGCTATCGAAAATCTCGGAAGAGTATCGATAGTATGCCTTGATAAGACAGGTACACTGACACAGAATCAGCCTATTTTTGACAAAATAGAGTATTATTCTTCTGACCCAGTAGAAATAAGTAATACAAAAAAACTCATAACTAGCTATATATACAAAGAATCCGCCATAACTGCTGTCATTCAGGCGCTAAGAAATGAGTTTAAAAGATCAAGTACATTTAAAATAATAAACTTTGTGCCATTCTCTTCCGAACGCAAATATGCTGCGTTTGAGCATGTAGGTTCTGATAAAAAAGTTTTTGTAGGAGCGAGTGAGTATTTTACACCCAATCTTGATGAACATCAGAAGAAATGGGCTGAAGATAAAATAAAGCTATATAGTAAGCAGGCCAAAAGAGTCTTGATGATCGCTACGGCAATATCAGGGGAACTAGATGATCCCAAAAGCCTCAAGGGATTGGAGATAAACGGACTAATCATAATGGACAATCCCCTCAAGGAATCAAGCAAAGAAGTTGTGAGATTCTTACAAAAAAGAGGACTGCAATTGCTGGTTATCTCCGGAGACAACTCAAAGACAGTGAGAGCAATTGCAGATAGAGCAAATATCGCTCATGACAACAGGGTGATATCGGGAAGCCAAGTAGAGGCAATGACAAAAACAGAGCTGATACAGGCAATAAAAAAACAGCCATTGTTTGCAAGAATACTTCCAAGTCAAAAAGAAAGAATCGTTAAAGCAGCACAAACTATGGGCTTAACAGCTATGGTTGGAGACGGTGCAAATGATGCTCTAGCAATCAAAACCGCTGATGTCGGTGTAGCAATGTTCTCAGGCTCATCAGCAAGCAGACAGACAGCTGATATAGTGCTCTTAGACAATTCATTTGCTACGATCCCAAAAGGCATAGGGCTTTCAGATAGTATTATTACGACTCTCGAAATGGTAGCAAGCCTTTTTTTCAGTAGGGTGTGGACGGGAGTATTCTTGATATTTGGAACTCTATTGATGGATATCAATTATCCATTTACTCCTCGTAATATCACTCTATTAAACCTATTTATCATCGGTTTTCCAGTAGTACTGTGGGGCGCATGGCCACGCAATAGGATTAGGAGCATTCACGACAAAAGCTTTTTGGCAAGGACATTACCTTTCTCAATAGTTAATGCCCTGATAATTGCCACCACCACCCTGGTGACCTACTACTTGGGGAGTATTGTTTTACACACAGACTTAGCGCAGTTATCTATGATAGTTTATAGTGTTTTTGTGATTATGAGTATATTTACTATTTCTCTTATACCTGAGTCTATAGGCGTCATGAAGGACAGACTGCAAACTGCTGCTATATGGTTTTCATTTGGAGTGATCGCTTTGATTCTGATGTTTTTCAATAGCAATATTGGTATTGCTCAGTTCTTCGGATTATCTCCATTATCTATACGATACATAGTATTTGCCGCTAGTTTTGCCATGTTAGGTGCAATACTTCAAAAAATTGCGGTTCGTATTGAGCTGTCTGATAAGCTGATGTACAAACTAAAAATACTTCTGCCAAAAAGAAATAATACCCGCACCAATTAAATTGGCGCAGGCATAATATAGTAGGGAGGATGCAGTCTTTATACTGTACTAGCTTGCGATTTCAGTAGAGAGCTGTGGTAGTTTGTTGATCCTGGCAACAGCTTCGTCTACTGCAATGTGTTGACGATCTATCTCAGATAGATGTAGCGATAGCTCCATCTCTGCACGACGTGCTGAAATGGTGCCAGCTGGGTGCAAAATACCCGCTACAAGGCGGGTAGTGTCGATCATTACGTTGAGTGTGTTTACGAACGTCTTGACCATCTGTTTCCTCTCACTATGGCTTCTTTAGCTCTTGGTTTGGCGAGCGGTGAAGCGAAAGAGTATTCTATCAAAAATAGCTCAAATAGTCAATCATATTTATGCTTAAAAGTGTTGTATCATATATATAAATGAACAGTAAAAAACAAAAGTATTTTATACAATATGGCTGGTTATCATTTGTGATACTTGGACTCGGTATATCACTTGGCCTATATCTTTCTGGCAATACACTATATAGCCAATGGGTCATTATAGTGCTTTGTATCGTAGGTATAATACCGGAAATCAAAGATATCCTAAATGATATGCTACACAAAAAATTTGGTGTAGATGTCATAGCGGTAGTGGCAGTACTAGCATCTCTAGCTCTTCAGGAATATGCTGCAGCCGGCATAATACTGTTAATGTTCACGAGCGGTTCGGCTCTGGAGCAATATGCAAAGAATAGGGCCCAAAAAGAACTGGACGGTTTGCTAAAACGTATCCCAAAGATTACACACGTAAAGCGAGGTAAGGATTTTGTAGATATTAGTATAGATAGAGTGACAGTCGGCGAAACCATACTTATTAAACCAGGAGAGATTGTTCCAGTAGATGCCGAGGTAGCAGAGGGTGATAGTTATTTTGACGAATCGGCTGTTACTGGTGAAAGCATGCCTGTAGAGAAGAACAAAAAAGACATATTGCTATCTGGCACTGTCAATCAAGACACACCCATACAGGCCAGAGCTCTGCGAACTAGTGTAAACAGTCAATATGAGCAAATTATCAACCTAGTACGTGCAGCAGCATCCAGTAAATCGCCCATGATACGCTTGGCAGATGCATATAGTGTGCCTTTTACAATTATTGCTTTTGCGCTCGCTTCTGCTACATGGTATTTGACTGGAGATCCTGTGAACGCACTAGCTGTGCTTGTGGTAGCTACACCGTGCCCACTTCTTATAGCTACTCCGGTGGCTATTGTCTCTGGTATCAGCAGGGCAGCCAGAAACGGGATAATTGTAAAAGACGGCGCCAGCCTAGAGGCTCTTTCTAGAGTAAATGTAATGGCGTTTGATAAGACAGGCACATTGACTATCAACCAACCCACTATAGTCTCCGTCGAGCCTCTCGGGATATCGGAGTCTACTTTGTTGCAATATGCATCTTCTCTTGAGAAGAACAGCGGACATGTGCTCGCCAATGCCATAGTCGAGTATGCAAGAAACAACCACCTAAAACCAATAGATTTATCAGATGTAGATGAAGAAGTGGGGGGTGGTATATCAGCAATTTACAAGAAACAAAAGATTTATGTTGGTAAGCCACGCTATTTGGAACAAAACGGTATTGGATTGCCTAAGCACGAAGTAGAGTCAGTCTCGACAGCAGTATATGTAGGGATTGATAAGAAGTACGTAGGTAAGATTGAGTTCTCTGATCCACTTCGAAAAAACACCAAGACAACCCTGCATCGACTCCATGATTTGGCAATTGACAAAACTATCATGCTCACTGGCGATAAGAATAAGGTTGCTAGAAGCATAGCTCAGCAAGTTGATATTACAGACGTGCATTCCGAGCTACTGCCTATAGACAAGCTACACATCATACAGTCACACCGCAAAGCAGGTGAAATTATAGGTATGGTGGGAGACGGAGTCAACGATGCTCCTACCCTCGCTGCTGCTGATGTTGGTATTGCATTGGGGGCCAAAGGCTCAACTGCAGCATCTGAGTCCGCAGATGTCGTAATAATGCTAGATGATATATCAAAAGTAGCTGATTCTGTCTCCATATCCAAAAGAAGCGTTTCTATTGCCAAACAAAGCATATTTGTAGGAATAGGGCTGAGTATAGTACTGATGATATTTGCTAGTATGGGCAAGATACCGCCGTTCTATGGCGCTCTTCTGCAAGAAGTAGTGGATGTGGCAGTTATACTCAATGCCCTCAGGGCATTGAGTAGTGGTATACTTAAGGCCAATAAGGGGTTAATATGAAGTCTATCGAAGTCGGCCAATATCAGCACTACAAGGGCAACAAGTATCTGGTAATGTATGTCGCCAAACATTCAGAGACCCTAGAAGATATGGTTGTCTACGTCAGCTTATATGAAAATCCCGTATCTCAAATATGGGTTCGTCCTGCCAAGATGTTCATGGAAGAGGTCGAGTACAAAGGCAAGAAAGTACCTCGATTTGCAAAAATCGATTAGTGCATTCGGCGTAGATGATATGGTACAAATTTTTCACCTGGGTGATTTGCCTCCCATGCTTGTTTGAGTTGTTCTGACATTAAAGGAGGCAAAGCATCGAGCATCTCACGCATTCTTTTGAATATAGCATTGAAGCTTTCAGAGGCGGTGGGCTTGGCAAGAATTACAAAATCTCGAAACATACTAGCGTGTCTATCTGCTCTATAGCCATCTGGTCGTGGTCTCTCACTTTTTTGCTGGTATTCAAGGTCTCTTTGCATCATATCTCCTATGAGTCTATTCACTTTATTGCTTGTGTAGAGATTTGGACTCTTCTTTTGAGCCATATCTAGAAATATTATATATTCGTCTTTTAATGCAATCTCCACACTATTGTCTGGTATTTCGAGATGCTTTTTTGGTGGGACTAATTCCATGATTCTAGAAGTAACTTCTTCCGATTTCAGAGAGTCTATTATCTTCTCATAGTCTATCCCAAGTACATCGGTATAATAACCTAGAAGCAATTCAAAAATATTATTTTGAACATCTGGGCTCCCTTGTGAGAAACGGAAGCTGAGATGAAAATCGGTTACCAATATATCTTCTAGACTTTTTTCACTAGGCTCAGTTTCTTCGGCTTGCACTGAGTCTGCTGATTCTGTCGGTTCGTTTGCTGGTATCGGTTCCATTTGTCTATTGTATCAAATGCAAAACGCTTGTGTTTTAAGTGATTTAATAGAATAATGTAATCAAGACGATAAACTCTTAACTTAAGGAGAAATAAGATGTTAGAATTTTTTACAAATAATTGGCAAGGTATAGTGCTTGCTACTGTTGCCTCTATGGCAATAGGAACGCTTTGGTACTCAAAATTGATGTTTGGAGTGCAGTGGCAGAAGCTTGCTAAGCTCAAAGCTAAAGATATGAAAAAAGGCATGCCAAAAGCAATGCTCGTGATGCTCGTGATGGCTTTTGTGTCGGCCTTCGTGCTACAAAGATTTTTGGTCATATCCAACCCTGAGGATATCCTTAGTGCTATCAAAGTCGCTATATGGTTGTGGTTAGGCTTTGTACTTACATACACACTTGGAAATGTGGTATTCGAAAAAAGACCCTTGCAGCTAGCTGTGATCAACTTGGGCAACCAGCTCATTACACTATGTGTAATGGCCGCTATTCTATATAGTTTCTAGTTGTTATAAGGTAAATATATGGAATTCAAAAGCAAAGTACTCGATGTAGTCAGGAATATACCAAAAGGTCAGACTATGACATATGGTGAGGTAGCAGCTCTCGCCGGCTCAGACGGTGCCGCCAGAGCCGTTGGCAATATTATGAAGCAAAACTATGACCCGACTGTGCCATGTCACCGAGTGGTTCGATCTGACGGTACGGCTGGAGGATACAATCGTGGTGAACAGAACAAAATATCTATTCTGCAATCTGAGGGTGCAATAAAGTAAATTTTTACATAAGCTTTTTAGTCACATTGTTATATGTCTGGGTGTATACTGTTAATGTAAACACAAAAAGTAGGGAGGTGATGATATTGAAGAAGCGAGTATTAAGAAGTATACGCAGAATGCCCCAGAATCTGTTGAGAGACAAGCAGATAGCAGAAGACATATGGGACGAAATGGCCACCAAGTGGGCTGCAAAGGCTGAAAGATTGCAAAGCCAAGCATTTCCAGCTAAAAGAGTGTCAAAATTAAGTAGATAGGTAAAACATGTTAATAGATATTATTTGAACGCGGTAAGCATAACTCTATGCCTCCGCGTTTTTGGTTGCAAAGAAGTGATTTTAGGCTACTATAATAGTGTCGTACCAGAAAAAAGGGAGAGAAAATGAGCGAAGTAATACATCCAGATATACTCGCATCACCGTTTCGCCCACCCGCTATCTATCCATATGAGATTACTCATGTGATGCAGATGGGGTGCGGTAAGCCAACTTGGCCTGGCAGTGTGTGTACTCGCCATCACATGTGTTCTGCTTGCCAAGCAATCAAGAGCAATATGACTTACCAATGTCTTCTCACTATCATCGCCAATCTCAACACGAGACATCAACAAGTACTCGAAGCATATGCCGATCTATATGAGCGCTATCAAGAGTTGTTGGTGAGCCAATCAGCTAGCTAGGTGATTCTGATACGACAAAGTACGAGCTCTCACTTATAGTGAGGGCTCGTAAGTTTGTTATAATAAAACCATGAAAACCACTATTTATTCATGGAATGTCAACGGCATCCGTGCTGTTATTAGAAAAGAAGAATTTCAAAAATTTATCGAAAAATACGATCCTGATATCTTGTGTCTACAAGAAACTAAGGCCAAGCAAGGTCAGGCCGAGATAGACTTACCTCAATACACTGAGTACTGGAACTCTGCTGATAAGGCTGGCTATAGCGGTACCGCTGTTTTTTCAAAGACCAAGCCTATATCCGTATCAAACGGCCTCTCGGAAGCGATAATCAAGAAATACAAAATGGCCGACAACTATGGAGATCCAAATACTGAAGGTAGGGTAATAACAGCCGAGTATGATAAGTTCTTTGTAGTTACCGTATACACGCCAAACGCCAAAGATGATTTGAGTCGTGTTGCTCTACGGCACAAGAATTGGGACTCTGCCTTTTTAGAGTATTGTAAGCAGTTAGAGAAAACCAAGCCAGTTGTTTTCTGCGGTGATCTCAATGTAGCTCATACAGAGGATGACTTAGCTCGACCCAAGCCAAACATTGGTAAAAAAGGATTTACAGACGAAGAACGAGAGGGATTCCAAAATTTTGTAGATGCTGGTTTTATAGACACCCTTAGACTATTCAAGAAAGGTAACGGGTACTATACATGGTGGACACATTGGGCCAATGCCAGAGCCAACAACGTAGGTTGGCGTATAGACTATTTTTTGGTCTCAAATGCACTCAAGAAGCATATCAAAAAAGCTGAAATTCATGCCGAGCAGATGGGTTCAGATCACTGCCCAATCTCGATTACTCTTGATATATAGAAGAGTTTAGGCTATACTTACAAACGTTATGTCGAAAAAAACTTTAGAACAAATCGTAGTATTACGAAACAAAGCAACCGGTAGCCGT
>JAUPVL010000034.1 GCA_030917065.1 Patescibacteria group bacterium | reverse complement strand
ATAGGCTTTATATCTGATTTGGTGAATACTACCAAACAATTTGATACATCAAGATATTTGACGATATTATTGTCTTGTAAAAATTGCTGTGTTTGTACAAGACTATCCGGCTCGACTAGTATCAATACAAAGTCGCTATTTTTGATCTCCTGTAACGTCCTTTTGATACCGAGCTTTTCTACTTTGTCTCTACTACTATGTAGGCCTGCTGTATCGGTTATCTGTATGATCGAATCGATGAGCATGATAGGTTCGGTGATAGTGTCTCTGGTAGTGCCAGCTATCTCGGTAACGATAGATCTATCATATCCCACTAGCTTATTGAGTAGAGTACTTTTACCGGCGTTTGGCAGACCAATAAATACAACATGAAACCCTTCTCTAACTACCGCTAGGTTGTCGCTTCCTTCTAGTAGTTGATTAACCTTATCTCGAATGCCATATATCTTACTTTGTGTAGTAGAGTCTTCTTGGGCCTCAATATCTTCTTCTGAAAAATCTAATGTAGCAGATAGATGTGCAACGGTACTGAGTAATTCAGACTTGATATTTGAGATACTTTTTGAAAATTCTCCAGCTAGTTGCTTGCTTGCTAGACGCATCATACGGGCATTACTACTAGAAATAAGCTCTGAAACAGCCTCGGCTTGCGACAAATCAAGCTTGCCATTAAGGTATGCTCTCTTACTAAAGTCTCCGTTTTCTGCTAATTGCGCGCCGTTTTTGATACATAGTTGTATAGCCTTGTGTACAATTGCCATAGATCCGTGTAGATGTATCTCTACAATATCCTCTCCGGTATATGACTTGGGGCTTGGCATGTTCACAACCATAGCTTGGTCTATATTATTACCATCTTCTATCAACCAGCCAAGCACTAGCTCTCTAGGTTTTTGTGAATTACTACTGATGGGCTTCCATATCTTATTGACTATATCTATGGATTTGGTTCCTGACATTCTGACAATAGCAATAGCCGACTGCCCTGGAGCAGTAGCACAAGCTACTATAGTTGGTGTTGATTGTTTGTTTTTATTGATCACGTTTACTGATTACAATTGATCTGTTTGGATCGTCACCTATGCTTTTAGTAACTAGCTCTGGTATACCTGCCATCACCATATGTACTTGTCTTCTTTCGTATGAGTTCATGGGTGGCAAGGTTTTTTCATTACCATTGTGTAATACTTCGGCTGCAGCTTCTTCTGCAATACGTTTCACTTTTTGAATTCTTTCTTTCTTATACCCAGCCACATCTAGAGCTACGAATTCACTGCCTTCTAGCTTGTGAGACCTAATGAGATTAAATACATATTGTAAGGCCCTAAGATTCTCTCCTCTTTTTCCGATTAGCAATGCATGGCTATCGGTATCTATCTCGATAGTGTTTGTTTCTTCATTGTAATCAAGACTAAACTCTACACCCATACTGTTTAGTAGCTCTTCAAGAATAGTCTTTGAATCGCCGATGGTGTTCATTTTTTGCCTTTTTTAGATTTCTTGGCTATCTGTTTTGGTTTATTGGTTGATACCTTTTTGACTATCTTTACTTCTTCCATTTCTTCAACTTCCGTTCGCATGATGAGATATTGTTGAGAGATAGTAATGATATTGGTAACTGTCCAGTATAGTGGTAGCGCAGCCGGAAGATTCCACGCTATAAACACTGTAAATGCTGGAAACAAGTAGTTCATCATCTGAGTAGCTTGAGTTTGAGGATCTTTGACGGTTATGTCTTTGGATTTTGGAGCCAACATCTTTACCTGTACAAACTGAGTAATACCAGCTAGTACTGCAAGTAATATACTAGGCTGTGCCATATTGATAAGACCAAATAGTGTAGGGCTAAAGCTACTTGGATCTTGTAATACTGTTTGAATATACGGCAAGTTCTTAATAGGCGCATAGAGTAGCTCGCCTATAGCAGCGGCGTCATGAGTACTTTTTTGGAATACGAAATATAGTGCTATAAGAAAAGGAAATTGTAGTAACAATGGTAAGCAAGCTGAAAATGGACTAATTTCTTTTTCCTTATAAAGCTCCATAAGTAGTTGAGATTCTTTTTGCTTATCACCTGCAGCTCGCTGTTTGAGCTTGGCTATCTCTGGTTGCAGGGCCTGCATCTTCTTTTGACTATGGAGTTGTTTGGCTGTAAGTGGCCAAAGTGCGAATCGAATAATAGCAGTCATGATAATCACACTCAATCCAAAATCATGCCCTGGTATAATTCCATATATCAAGAATAGTAAGTTCAATAGTGGTTGGACAAAGATAGTTGTGAGTAAATCACCCATTTTAGATGTTTTCCTTTTTAGTATTTGTAATATATGACATATCTACACTCGGGCTCACGAAAGGATTGCATTTTGAGATACGCTTGATCGCCAGAGCAGTACCTTTTATAGAACCATTATGTTTGATAGCTAGCTTGGAATATTCACTACAAGTAGGATAGTGCCGACAGAATCCATAAGGATAGCGATATTTAAACAACCCATGATCTGGTGATAATGTTTTTTGATACATAGTAATGCTACTGATGAGTATATTTTTCATTTTGTTATTCCTAATTTTTGTAGGCCTTTTAATAATACTTCTGTGAGTTTGCTTGGAGTAAGGCTAGATAAGTCTGACTTCAATGTAATTATTATATTATATCCCCCTGCTATATTGGGTTGATTGACACGAATTATTTCATAAACCCTTCGACGTGCGCGGTTGCGCTTTACGGCTAGTTTGGCGACTTTTTTTGGAATCACTACGGCAAACTTCGATGTTTTATATCCAGTCTTAAGGGACTTAATATATAACTCGGGGTGATTATAGCTCTGGCCAAACTTGTAGGTCTTTGAAAAATCTGTGGCTTTTTTTAATCTAAGCTCTTTGGTGATCATCTACACCTAACTAGGCTGATAAACGAGCCCTTTTTTTTAATCGTCGACGTTTTAATACATTTCGTCCTGCTGACGTGGACATACGTGCAAAGAACCCATGTACTCTTGAGCGACGACGTTTTTTTGGTTGGAATGTTTTTTTACTCATATAGGTGTTTTTAGTAGTTGTTATATTTTATGTGTAATTACAGATTAAGTCAAGATATCCACTTGGTTTATCCACATATAAGTATTTATACCGAGTTTTGCAAATTGTTCGGTTGTGGAAAACTATTTTAATAAGTAATATTAGTTTAAGAAGGGGTGAGAATATATATAGTATGGACAAGAAACTATCGGAGTTGTGGCAGGCAGCTCTTGGTCAATTACAATTAAATATGTCTTCTGCTAACTTTAATACTTGGATTAAGACATT
>JAUPVL010000033.1 GCA_030917065.1 Patescibacteria group bacterium | reverse complement strand
GAATAAAGCAACCAAGAAAGGTAATTTTTGGAGTTGGATTGTTACTCCTGCAGTACCAAAGGCCAAAGGTATCAAGAAATTTGCCCCTGATCACGTATGGAAGATTATTAGTAGCAAGAAAGCACTCAAACTTTATGCTATTGGTGCACTGAGTGGTATTCTTGCGGTGGCTGCTGTATTTGCTTGGTTTGCAAAGGACCTGCCTAGCCCCAACAAGATAAATGCTCTTACTAGCGCACAAACCACCAAGCTATATGACCGTACAGGAGAGCATTTACTAGTAGAGATATATGGTGACAAAAATCGTAGCCTGATAGAATTCAATCAAATGCCGCAATGCATCAAAGATGCAACAGTCGCCCTCGAAGATAAAGATTTCTACAAACAAGGGGCTTTTAGCCCAAAGGGGTTGGCGAGAGCATTCTCCGGCATTTTGTTTAGAGATAATAGTCGTGGTGGCGGTAGCACTATCACACAGCAATACGTCAAGAATGCTCTTTTGACGAGCGAACGTAGCTACGCTCGAAAGATCAAAGAACTTATCTTGGCTATCGAGATAGAGCAGCTATACAAAAAAGATGATATCTTGAAGCTCTATCTCAACGAAATACCGTATGGTTCCACCGCCTATGGTATACAAGCTGCATCTAAACAATATTTCGGTGTAGATGCCAAAGACCTCAATCTATCTCAATGTGCGATGCTGGCTAGCTTGCCGCAAGCACCTACCTATTATTCACCCTACGGGACACACAAAGAAGCACTACTTACCAAGAAGGATAAGGTACTGGATTTGATGTTGGAACAAAAATACATTACCGAAGATCAAGCCAAAGAAGCCAAGCAAGTGGACGTATTGGCACAGCTCAAGCCATACAACCCATACGCAAATGTCACGGCACCTCATTTCGTACAATATACACGAGAACTTTTGGAAGATAAATTTGGTATCAAGCGAGTCAACGAAGGTGGCCTCAAAGTCATTACCTCGCTAGACTATGACAAACAAAAACTAGCTGAAGATGCTGTTGCATCCAATATAGATAGCGTGCGTGCCAACGGTGGTAGCAATGCTGCCTTGACGGCTGCAGACCCTAAGAACGGACAAGTACTTGCGATGGTTGGTAGCTATGACTATAACAACGCAGAGTTTGGCTCTTACAATGTAGCGGTGGCTCGTAGACAGCCAGGATCATCTATCAAGCCATTGGTATACTCCAATCTGTTTAAGAAAAACTGGGGTGCTGGTAGTACTTTCTATGATGTACAAACAGACTTCGGTGGTGGATACAAGCCACAAAACTACACACGTCGATTCTACGGCGTGCAATCTGCCAGATCTTCACTTGCTAGCTCACTCAACATACCTGCCGTCAAAGCGCTATACATTGGTGGTGTAGACGAATTTATTGGTACAGCCAAAGATATGGGAATTACTACTTTTGATCGCAGTTCTGATGAATATGGGTTGAGTTTGGCGCTAGGATCTGGAGAAGTCAAGATGGTAGATATGGCCAACGCCTTTTCTACACTCGCCGATAATGGACAAAAGCACGACCAAGTATATTGGCTCAAAGTAACCGATCCATCAGGAAAAGTTGTAGATGAAAACAACGACGAGAAGAATAAACCCAAACAAGTACTAGACCCCCAAATTGCCTCCCAAATTACTAGTATACTATCTGACAATACTGCTCGATGTAGCCTGGGTGCATTCTCTTGTAACAACCCTCTGACACTTGGATCTAGACCTGTAGCGGCCAAAACCGGTACTACCGAAGATTACAAAGACGCATGGACAGTAGGTTATACCCCTTCAATAACTACTACCGTTTGGGCAGGTAATAATGACAACAAACCAATGACACAAGCCGCGAGTATTGTGTCTGCACCTATATGGAACAAATTTATGAAAACAGCCCTAGAAGGCACGCCTGTAGAACAATTCACACAAGCCCAAGGTCTTAAGAAAATAACACTAGATGCCAATACTGGCAAGACTCCAACAGAGATTACCAAACAAACCCGCACCGACATATTCCCATCTTGGTATTCTCTTACCAAAGCAGATGCCTCACAAAAAGGCACTATCGATAAGGTGAGTGGTAAGCTCGCCACAGAGTGTACGCCTGCAGATGCCAAGCAAGAGGTTACGGGTGGGTCTATGACAGCAGAAATACCTACCACCGACCCATCTTTCAATAGATGGAACCCACCAGTAGCGGCGCTTGCTAGAAGCCTTGGTTATAGTTCGGGTGGATCAATACCTACAGACAAAGACGATGTGCATCAATGTGGCGACACTCTTCCGTCAATCAGTATCTCAGCGACAGCAACTGGAGCTGGCACCGTCAGTGTGACAGCCAATATAGTTGGCGGTAAATTCCCTCTAAATCGCGTGGACTTCTATCGCGATGGCGGAGTTATCAGTTCTCAAGCTGTGGGCGCTGGAGGAACCATAACTATCAATGATACTCCAGGAACAGGCGTGCATGGCTACTTCGCCAAGGTATATGATAGCGGTCTTTATAATGCTCAGAGTAATTCGGTATCTGTAAATGCAACTGGCGGTGGATCAGGGTCTCCAGCATTAAGTTGTAGTGTACCAAAATCATGTAGCCTTACGGGCGTAACATCTGGAACAGCGATTTTATATAATACAGGCCCAGGAGCAGGTACTGCTTCAGATTCTACGTCGCCTTATGGCTGGAACAGCTCTAGCTGGCCTGGTTCTTCATCTTGGAATGGCGTGAATGGAGCTGGGTCTAACATCTATGTTCGAGTAGACGGTGGCTCAAATATATACCCTTAAGACTTGTTAGTTCTTCTACTATTGTGATTGTTATTTGATCTATTGGAGCTGGTTTTTCTGGCATGGCCTTTTTGAGCTGCAAATATCATCTTGCCTGCAACAGTTTGAAATATTCTAGTGACTTCGACATCTATTTCTTTACCTATCAGCTTATCGCCATTTTCTACAACTATCATTGTGCCGTCTTCAAGATAAGCTAAGCCTTGATTTTTCTCCTTGCCTTTTTGTACTACCTTTACTCGCATCTCTTCGGCTGGTAATACTACTGCACGTATAGAGTTGGCTAGCTCGTTGATATTGAGTACCTTGACTTGCTCTATAGTAGCTACACGATTGAGGTTATAGTCTGTAGTCAAGATATCACAGTTGTACTCTCTAGCGAGATGTACAAGCTTGTGATCTACTTCCGCTACATCCTCAGGATTATCTTCTACGATATCTAGCTCTACACTAGGATTCTCGCGTATAAGGTTGAGCATTTCTAGTCCTCTTCTACCACGACTACGTCGCATTGGCTCTTCGGAATCAGCGATGTTTTGTAGCTCAGCGAGTACGAATCTAGGCACTAGCAACTTACCAGGTACAAAACCAGTCTTTGCGATGTCTGCTATTCTGCCGTCGATGATTGCTGACGTGTCTACGAGTATCTGAGAATGATCAACACTAGCTGACTTGATAGCATCTGATCCAGTTGACTTAGGGTTGGTTTTTTTGGTGAGTAAATACATTGCAATTGATAGTATCAAAACTGCAAGTGCCAAGGCGGCAATTATAAATATATACATTTTTTCCTTTCAGATTATTTTTTGGTAATAAATTCAATAGCCTGCCTGATGGTCTTGGGACAAAATAGACCAGATCCATTGAGTCCGCTAGGAACTATTGCTTTTTTGTAGCCAAGCTTGGTAGCTTCCTTGAGCCTGCGATCAGAACTATTGACGGATCGAATCTCACCCGAAAGACCAACTTCTCCAAAAACAACATATGATGAATTAATACTAATGTTTTTATTTGCTGAGGCTATTGCCAAAATAATTGCAAGGTCAAGAGCTGGTTCGGAAATCTTCAATCCACCCACAATATTAACATATACATCCGAGGAGCTCAAATTGATACCTCCGCGTTTAGTCATGACTGCGCATAGCAGACCCAGGCGGTTCAGATCTACCCCTACTGCGGTACGTTTGGGATATCCATACACACTTGGGCTCACGAGTGCCTGCACTTCTACCAGTATCGGTCGCGTGCCTTCCATGGTTGCAAATATTGCACTACCCGGGCTATCGGACCTTTCCTCTAGCAATACTCCACTGGGATTAATGAGAGGCAATAGGCCTGTGTCACTCATTTCAAACACACCTACTTCATTGGTAGAACCAAAACGATTTTTGATAGACCGCAAAAACTTAACTGCACCAAATTTCTCACCTTCTAGGTGCAATACAGTATCTACTAGATGTTCCAGCAGCCTAGGCCCTGCCAAGTTACCTTCTTTGGTAACGTGCCCTATTAGTATAAATGCTGTGTTGGTGCTTTTGGCTGACTGCATGAGTGCATTGGCGCCATTAGTTATCTGACTGACCGTGCCGGCTGCCGAGGCTATATTGGCACTCGCCATTGTCTGTATGGAGTCTACAATGATCAGATCGTAGGCCTTAGTAAATGTCTGTGCAAGCACCTGGTCAAGATCAGTCGAAGACAAAAAATCAAACGTCTCACTGAGACCCTTGATCCTCTCTGCACGAAGCTTGATCTGACTAGCCGACTCTTCTCCGCTCACATATAGTACTTTTTTATCGTTCTTTGAAACATCAGCAGCCAGCTGAAGCACTAAGGTACTCTTACCTATGCCAGGATCACCAGCAAGTAGTATGAGACTGCCGGGGACTATCCCTCCGCCCAACACAGTATCTATCTCCGAATTGCCGGTGGGTATCCGTGGAGTTTGATTGGATTTGATACTAGATAGTGACTCTACCTTGACAGCTGATGGTATCTTGCCTACCTTGTTGCCCACCATTTCAGTCTGAGATACAGACTCCACCAAGCTATCCCATGCGCCGCATTGCATACACTTACCGTTCCATTTCGCAAATGTTGCTCCACAGTTTTGACACACAAATTGTGATGTTGGTTTTGCCATTTGTAATTATTATATCAAAAACGAACACAAAGCGAAAGTACTAGAGAGTAAAGTATAGTAACTTTCTGTCTACCAAATGACCGTGTCTTCACCTGAACCATATTTTTCTTTGGCTGATTCTAGAATTTTTTTTAGTTCAACAAGATCTTCTTCTACTACTAGTTCTTTGCCCGCTGGATTAGGTTGCTTGCCAGTGTCTACATCAAAGAGTTTTACGCCTCGCCTTAGTTTTCCGTCGCCCTCTTGTATCGATGCATATCTTCTTTTATGGAGTGTTGGAGTGTTCTCTAATGGATAGCCGCTAGATATAATATAAGCTATTATACCATCAATTTTTTTACCACTTAATTCTACTTTATAGCCTTCGATCGTGTCTCCACTAATGACTGTTTTAACATTTTTGCCAAACTTAGCTTGGAGTTCAACAGGTAAACCAACTTTTGGCAGAACCCTATCGCTTGGTGTTGCATACCCGTCTGCTTCGTTTGCTCTATTTATCGAATCAGGTCCTTTAAGTTCACTACAAAGTCTATTAATCTGCAGTGCCAATGCTGACTCATTCGGCTCATCTTCATTGCCAATTGGTGTTGGTTCACTCATGTCTACATTATAGAGTGCCTATACACCAAGCGCAACTTTTAGCTCTACCTTATCGTCTTTGTCTACGCTTACTTTGACCGTATCGCCTGGCTTGATACTCCCGTCGATCATTTGAGTGGCGAGCGGGTCCTCTATGAGTCGCTGTATGGCTCTGCGCATAGGTCTGGCTCCATTATCTGCGTCATAGCCTTCTTTTAAGAGCATACCACTAACTGATTTGGAAAATCTCAATATCACCTCTTTGGCCTCGAGTCTACGGGCAAGGTCAGCCAGCTGAAGGTTGATGATTTGAGAAATGCTTTTTTGACTGAGTGCTCTAAATACCACTACGTGATCAATGCGATTCAAAAACTCTGGACGAAAACTCTTCTTAAGTTCTTTTTTGACTGTAGACTTCATCTTGTCATGAACCTTCTCAAGTCTATCTTCGTCTTTTTGAGTAATAGTTGCAAAACCTATTTCAGCTTCTTCGTGCAATTGTCTCGCTCCAACATTACTAGTCATAATAATCATAGTATTACGGAAATCTACTTTGCGACCCTTGGCGTCAGTCAGCACACCATCCTCTAGTATTTGTAGCAATATATTGAATACCTCAGGATGAGCTTTTTCGATTTCATCAAAAAGTATCAGACTATATGGTCTTCGTCGAATCTTTTCTGTAAGCTGTCCGCCATCGTCATAGCCGACATATCCAGCCGGTGCACCCACTAATCTTGCAGTATTGTGTTTCTCCATAAATTCACTCATGTCTACCTTGATCATGGCATCTTTGTCTTGGAATAATTCTTCCGCGAGTACCCGTGCCAGCTCAGTCTTACCAACTCCAGTAGGGCCCAAGAATATAAACGAGCCAATCGGCCTATTCTCTTCAGCGATACCGGTACGACTACGGCGCACGGCTCTCGCTACAGCCTCAACAGCTTCGTCTTGACCTATTACTTTGGCCTTAAGACTCTGTTCAAGTCGTTTGAGCGCTTCTGTTTCGAACTTGATGAGTTTAGTGATAGGTATGCCGGTAGTCTGTGCCACTACCATAGCAATATCTTCAGCAGTCACAGAGACAGCAGTCTTCTTGTCGTCTTTTTTTAGTTGGGCTTTTAGTTTTTGCTCCAGGACCGAAACCTCTGATTTGAGTTTTGCAGCGTATTCAAAGTCTTGGTTGTACACAGAGTCTTCAATAGAGTTGTTGAGGTCATTGAGTTTCTTTTCCAATTGTCGTTGTTTTTTGCCCATCCCACCTCGGTTGATACGGGCTTGAGCGGAAGATTCATCAATGAGATCTATTGCCTTGTCGGGCATAAATCTGTCAGAAATATATCTCTTGGCCAGTTTGGCAGCTTGTTCTAAGGCTTCGTCAGAAATCTCAACATTGTGAAATTTCTCATAGTGAGGCCTTAGACCTTTAAGTATCTCGATAGTTTCATCAATTGTAGATTCTGGCACTTGAACTGGTTGAAATCTACGTTCTAACGCCGAGTCCTTCTCTATATACTTACGATACTCCTCAATGGTTGTGGCGCCTATAGTCTGCACTTCACCACGCGCGAGGGCAGGCTTTAAGATATTGGCAGCATCTATAGCTCCTTCTGCAGATCCAGCTCCGACTACATTGTGCAATTCGTCTATGAACAATATAACGTCATCAGATTCCTTGGCTTCATCGAGTACTTTTTTGAGTCTCTCTTCAAATTCACCACGAAATTTTGTACCCGCAATCACTGATGCCATGTCTAACATCATTATCCGCTTACCAACCAAAAGATCTGGGACTTCTTCTTCTACGATTCTTTGGGCCAGTCCTTCTACTATTGCAGTTTTTCCCACTCCCGGCTCACCTATCAGTACGGGGTTGTTTTTGGATCTTCTGTTGAGTATGGATATCATCCTATCAAGCTGAGCTCTGCGCCCAACCATAGGATCTAGCTTCTCTTCTTTGGCCTTTTGGGTCAGATCAATACTGAAGTGATCAAGTGCTGGTGTCTTACTGTTGGCTCCATTGTCTTCTTTGGTTACTGAAGGCTGTTCAAATGAATGTGGTTGGTTTTGTAAGAAACTCTCCACATCAGATCTCAGCTTGACTGGATCCACCTTGATTTCAGCTAAAATAGTTTGAGCTCTAGAGTTCTTTTGATTGAGAATTGCAAATAAGATATGTTCTGTGCCTGCGTAGGTCTGGCCAAACTCTTGTGCTACCCTCAATGCAAGCGTAATAGTTTTTTTGGCGGTTTCGGAAAGATCAATCATCTGGGGGCTATTAGGCTCGACTATTGCACCAGTGGCAGATATGAGACTAGGGTTGATTTTATCTAGAGTTACCCCGCTCTCTTTTAGAAGCTTAGCACCCAATGATCCTGGAGATTTTAAAATACCCAACAGCAAATGTTCAGTACCCACATAGGCAGCTCCCATCTGTATAGCTAACTGTCCACTGTATTGCAAAGTCTGTTTTGCATTTTGCGTAAATCTGTCAAAAACGTCTGGGAATCCCTCTGGCTTCATGTGTTCACCTCCTTAATTCAAATACTGGTATTTGAGTTAGTCTTTTATATCGCCTTTTGGCTCTGGCTTCTGTTGATCTTCGGTATTTTTATCATTATCGTCTTCTGACTCTTCTGCTACTTCTTTCTTACTAGATTCTTCTGTAGTTTTTTCCTTGCTGCCTTCAGAGTCAGTTTCAGTCGTAGTTGCTGCTGATATCAAAGATTCTTCCAAGTCTTTGGTCTTGATTGTCTTAGGCTCGTCCTGAACAGCCTCTGCAGTTTCTTCTATACCTGACTCGTCTGCTCCATCAATATCTACGTTCCAACCAGTCAGCTTGGCAGCAAGTCGCACGTTTTGTCCTGATTTGCCGATAGCAAGACTCAGCTGATCTTCAGGTACTTTGACAACAGCTTTTTTCTCGTCGTCATCTACTTTAACGCTGATAACTTTGGTAGGTGACAGAGCTGAAGAGAT
This sequence comes from Patescibacteria group bacterium, assembly GCA_030917065.1. GTDB lineage: Bacteria > Patescibacteriota > Saccharimonadia > CAILAD01 > BJGX01 > JAUPVL01. The sequence goes on along the minus strand of JAUPVL010000033.1, from coordinate 44,337 downwards.
GTATTCTACAGGATCTTCGCTATATGGTATGATATCGATTTTTTCTTCACCTATTTCATTCATGACGGCCTGCACTCTACTTCCTCTACCTCCCACGAATGTTCCTACTGGGTCTACGCCGTCAATATTGCTTTTGACTGCTATCTTGGTACGCATACCTGCTTCTCTTGCAATAGCTACTATCTCTACACTATCATTTGATATTTCTGGTACTTCCATCTCAAAAAGTCTACGTATCATTTCTGGATGTGTTCGACTGACTACTATCTGTGGCCCTCGTTGAGTTTGCTCTACGCGTACTACATATACCTTGACTCTTTGACCAGTGTAATATCTTTCATTGGGTAACTGATCATTTGGGAATAGTACGCCTACGGCGTGCCCCAGGTCGATATATACATTACCTCTTTCTACACGCTGAACAGTACTTGATATGATCTGACCTTCTTTGTCTGAAAATTCTGAGAATACCACTTCGCGCTCGGCTTCTCGTATTCTTTGCATTATCACTTGTTTGGCTGTCTGCGCTGCAACTCTACCAAATTCTTTGTTGTCTTCTTCATATTCTACCATTTCACCTAGCTTGGCCTTTGAATCTAGCTTACTAGCGTCTGCTAGTGAGATTTGTAGCATTTCAAATCCTTCTTGAACTTCCTTGACTACTTCTTTAGATACGAATATTCTGGCTTCGCCAGTGTCATTATCGAGAGTTACTCGTACTTCCTGATCTTTGTCTCCGAAGTCTTTTTTGTAAGCTGCAATAAGAGCAGCTTCTATAGCCTCAATAACAGAATCTTTACTGATTCCTTTTTCTTCGCATATCTGTTCTATGGCTGTTACGAATTGGCTTTGCATAATTTTATAATTTCCTTTTCTCTATTAAATTGTGTGGACTAGGTTTGGTCTCTGTGAACAAAAAAGTCGGTGGGTTTTATTTTTGTTACTCCATCGACTACGGTTTTATTATACCCTAAGTTTATCTATTAGACTATATAAAATAGTATATAAAACTAGCACTCTAGTGTCAAGAGTGCTAATTAACATTTTCTATATGTGCTATTTCAGGAAAATTAATATCACCAACTATAGTAATGACATCAAGGCGTGGCTGATAGTCCATATAGTCTTCATGCTTTGCCAGCCAATACTGAGCAGAGTTTTGCATACGCTTAAGTTTTGTGGGAGTAACAGAGCCGATAGCACCGCCAAAATCTGCACTTGCTCTATACTTCACCTCTACAAATGCAATAGTATCTTTGTGCTTGGCGACAATGTCGATCTCGCAAAATCTATCTTTATAATTTCGCTCAATTATTTTGTATCTATTTGACAATAAATATTCACACGCTAGTGTTTCTGCTCTATTACCAACTGCTGTGGTGTTCTTGCTCATAGTATTATTCTCACTCTAGACCCTTAGGCCCTGCAAGCACAAGTAATTGATATTTACACATTTTTGGACTAATATAATTACGACTTATTCAATACCCAGGGGGAGAGTAAGATGTCCTTTGAGACAGAGGAAACATCCAAGAGGCTCAGAGACCAGCTAGCAGATAGACGGCTCGAATGCGAAGGACTCGAGTACGCGGGGAATTTTGCTGCGACTATTAGAAATACCTGCTTTATAGTCGCGATAGTTCTGTTTCTCATCTCTACAGTCATGTGGATCTTCGCATTCAGAATTTCTACTGGTGATGACAGGGGATTCTGGTGTTTTATCTTCTCAATTGTAACCTTTGGAGCTAGCCTATCAGGGTTGGGTCTGTCTCTTTTTTCTCATCGCAAATTGGTGAGGTTCGAGAACTCTCAAGAAAGGGCTTGCAACGAAATAATGTTGCTCGAAGCGGAATTGTTCTTGATAGACACAGTCTCAGAATGACCCGCAATGGGTAGCATATGATCCTCGAGAAATCGAGGATTAATTATTTCACAAATAATTCTTATATCAACTTTTTTCGATGCAAAATTAATTACACATAAGCAATAATCACTTGGTAGTGTGAAACATTACCACATCTATTATTTATTTCACTACTCTATTGAGGATAATCACCAGATTATATGTCGTATATTGACTATTAACTGTATTTGTGGCAATATGTATTGGTTCAAAGCTGTACTTACAAATCTGCAAGAGGAGCGTCATGACCGATACATCAGTAGTCAAAGATACTTTTGTGCTCTCTACCTTCATTGCATTCAAGAACACCGAAGGCAGTTATGGGCCTGTTAGCACAACCGAAGGTTGTGGAGAGTACCCAGTAGAATATCTATACGACTACCTAAAAGAGCTTATAGACGAAGGGTACGTTCTAGACCCGGCGCATAGTCTCAATCCCACTAATTCCGAACTCTTCTTGGTTGTAGATGTACCGGCAAACGAGGGTCTAGCAGGCTGGAAGGTATGGTGTCAGATCGCTCACTCGGTAGGACTAGTGCAAATACTCGAACGTGTACTTAGCGAGTCAGATGAGGCAACTCTACTAAGGTTCCGTAATCAGCCCAGCTGATTTAAGATACCGATCCCCTAGCGTTTCTTGAACGATACCCTTCCTTCGCAGGAGGGGTTAATTTATATCAATGTAAATTTAGCATCTAACAACAAAAAAGCCCCTCAAAATGTGGGGTTTTTTTGTGTGTTCTAGCTTGGTTATTTTTTCTTATCTACGCCTTCTTGAGCTTCTTCGGCGGCGAGTTGTTGCTCGTCATTGCCGGATGCATTAACCTTCTCTTGTTCTGGTGCGGTTGTTGGTTCATCGTCATCAGCTGAGCTAGGGTCTTCAGATTTTGCTGCTTTAACCTCTTTCTTGGCTTCTGATTCGGTACTTTGAGTGTCGGGCTGATTCATTACATCGTCTTGAGCATCCGTATCGGCATCTTTTTCAACCTCTTTAGAGATTTTTTCTTGTTCCTCAAGTTCTAATTGTTGCTTGGTTCTGTGATCAGATTCATTGGCCTTGTCACGATCAAATCCCATTTCAGCTAGACGAGCTGACTTACCGCGACGATCTCGCATATAGCTCAAGAAGGCTCTACGAACTTTACTTCTTTTGACTACTTGTATCTTTTCGATGGTAGGATTATGAACAAACCAGCTTTTTTCAACGCCTACTCCTGATGCAATCTTTCGGACAGTAATAAATGCTTGAAGACTATTTGTTTTTCTATAGCGGATAACTAGCCCTTCAAAAATCTGGACACGACTTTTCTTACCTTCTGTAATTCTTTGGTGTATCTTAACAGTGTCGCCAACATTGATAGATGGCAACTTTGTTTTTTTCTGGCTGGATTCTAGATTTGCTATAGCGTTCATAATTCAATTAGTCTATCATAATCACCTATTATCTGCAAGTATTATATTTACTATATGGCTACAGACTGCTAGCTAATCTTTGTGACAGATTCTTCTAAAACAACATTGTTTTTGCCTACAATATCTTGAGCTGATTTTATAAAGTCTTCGTTACCGCTAACTCCGCCAGGTAATTTAAGCTTCTTATTTTGGCCTTCAAAGCTAAGAAATAGAGAGACTTGCCCTTCATGGACTTTAAGAAGTTTTTTTATCTCCACAAGTACTTTTGGATTGCTCGGTGTAGGCAATTTAAAAATTACAGATTTTAGGTCTGATGCACCAGGCTCAATTTGCAATTCTTTTTGCTCGTTTTCTTCAGCCACAACACTATTATCTTTTTTGGGTTGGGCTGGGTAATGTTTGGCTGTTTCGGGACTCAGTATTTTAACACCGTCAGCCAATACCTTGATATCATCAGTTGGCTTGCCATCTCTATCTCGAGCATTGATTTTTCCCTTGACCTCCACCACGTTGTCTACCGTCCAAGCTTCTTTGTATTTTTCGTAGACTCTAGGAAATACCACTATCTCTAGTTCGGCGTCTAATGATTCGATCTTTACAAATGCCATGGCATCATTGTTGCGAGTATATATCTGTCGAACTGCCGTAATAATACCGCCTACCGTTATAGGGCTGGAGTCATTTGAGCTATTGAAGCTCTTAATAGACTGTGTCTTGAATTCTAAGTAATTTCTAAAGTCATCCAAAGGATGGCTACTGATAAACAGACCAAGTAGCTCTCTTTCCCACATCAGGTGAGATCTGGGGTCTGGCTTTTGTCGTGGAGGCTCTAGAGCAAGCGGTGGTACTTCATTTGTCATACCGCTGGTGCCAAATATATCAATCTGGCCACTCAGGGCGTTTTTCTGAACTCTCGATGCATAGCTAGTAATAATTGGTATATTGTTTAGCAAGGTATCTCGGTTGCCTAACGAATCAAAGGCACCGCATTTTATTAGCGATTCCATGACTTTTTTGTTTATTACTGTTGCATCTACTCTCTTACAAAAATCTTCGAGGTTAGTAAACTTGCCACCCTCAGAACGTGCTTCTAGTATTTTTTCGATAGGACCTTGCCCAACATTTTTTACAGCCCCCAACCCAAAACGAATATTGTTGGTGTCGGGTACTATCGCAAACTCTGAATAGCTCTCGTTGATATCTGGAGGCAACAGTTCAATGCCCATCTTGCGGCACTCTGCCACTTCTATGGCTATTCTATCTAAGTTTTCATGATCGCTCGTCATGATAGCTGCCATAAATGCAGAGGGATAATGCGCTTTTAGATATGCTGTCTGTACTGCTATTAGAGCGTAGCAAGCTGCGTGAGACTTATTGAAGCAATAAGCGGCAAAATCTTCTATACTCTTCCATAAATCCTCAATAAACTTTGGTTCTACTTGGGATGTTTGCAAAGCACCATCTATAAAGTCTTTTTTCATCTTGGCTATAACTTCGGGTATTTTTTTACCTATACCCTTACGCAATGTATCGGCCTGCCCACCAGTGAAACCACAAAGATCTTTAGCGATTTGCATGACTTGTTCTTGATATACGATGATACCATATGTATTCTGAAGAGCTTTTTTCATCTTAGGATGACCATAAGAGATAAGCTCAGGATTGTGTTTTCTGTTGATAAAATCTTCTATCCATTGCATTGGGCCTGGCCTATATAGCGCAACCATAGCGATAATATCTTCGAATCTATCAGGCTTTAGGTCTCTGATGTAGCGCTTCATACCAGACGACTCCAACTGAAAGACGCCAGTAGTATCCCCCGAGCTAAGCAACTGATAAGTCTTCTTGTCGTCTATAGGTATGTCAGTAATCTCGAGATTGATGTTATTAACTTTTTTGATAATTCTTAGAGTGTTTTTTAGTATTGTTAAGTTTGACAGACCTAAAAAATCAAACTTGAGCAACCCAAGATCTTCAACCGGATTCATGGAGTATTGAGTAGCCACACCCCCTTTGCTGGCTCGAGTCAGGGGTACGTATTCGACCAGATTTTCAGGTGCTATAACTACTCCTGCAGCATGTGTACCAGCGTTTCTTATAGTTCCCTCTAGCTTGATGGCTATATCAATAATCTTCTTGGCCTTTTGGTTGGTCTCGTACTCCGACTTAAGCTCTGGACTCTCTACTATGGATTTCTCCAAAGGTATGTGTCTACCTTGTATGGGTGGAGGGATTAGCTTTGCTATCGCATCAACTTCTCCATAGGGCATGTCCAAAACCCTACCTGTATCACGCACAGCATTTCGAGCGGCCATTATCCCAAAAGTTATTATCTGAGCCACTCTCTCAGTTCCGTATTTTTCCGTAGCATAAGCTATGACCTCTTCGCGTCTATCGTCTGCATAGTCCATGTCGATATCTGGCATACTGATACGGTCTGGGTTTAAAAAGCGCTCAAAAAGTAGATCATATTTGAGGGGATCTATCTCGGTAATATTTGTTACATACGCGATGATACTACCAGCAGCCGAACCCCTACCTGGGCCGCAAATAATCCCTTGAGATTTACTCCAGTTGATTAAATCTGCGACAATCAGCATATAGCCTTCATATCCCATATCAGATATTACGCTCAACTCAAACTCTATCCTGTCCTTTATTTTAGATGTTAGTTTATCTTCTACTTTGCCGATAGATATGTCTGGTATATCTTCTTTAGGTATATCTGTATATCTATTGGCCGCACCTTGATACACCAATTTGCGCAAGTAGCTGTTTTCTGTTTCACCCTTAGGTAAATCTGGAAATCTCGGTATTAGTATCTGACCCAATTCTATTTCCAAATCACACATCTTGGCTATCTTTACAGTGTTAGATATTGCCTCTGGAGTATCTTTGAATTTCTCTAATATTTCTGCACCCGAATGAACACTCAAATCTTGATCAAGACGCATTCTATTTGGATCTTCCACGGTGCTGCCCGTTTGTACGCAGAGCAATATATCGTGTGAATAATGATCTTCAGGCTTTGTGTAATGAGCGTCACCAGTCACAACTAGATCTAGTTCTAGTTCACTAGCTAGTTTTTTCAATCCGTTATTGACCTTTACTTGTGGTGCCCAATCGGTGTGCGCTTGCATCTCTAGATAATATCTATCCTTACCAAACACTCCCTTATAGAACTCGGCGATCTTTTTAGCTTCTTCGTAATTGTCGTTGTTCAAATGAGTACCTACCTCACCACCAATACAGCCTGACAAACAAATAATGCCTTCATTGTATTTTTGCAGCAAATCATGATCAACCCTCGGCTTATAATAAAACCCCTCAAGGTTTGCTATGGTGCTAAGCTTCATGATATTTTTGTACCCAGTTAAGTTCTGGGCTAATAAAATCAAGTGGTATGGATTTCTGTCTTCTGCACTGTTTTTATCTTTGTGAGTACGAGGAGCCACATATGTCTCTATGCCTATGATGGGTTTTATGTCTCTACTTTTGCAGGCTTTGTAAAATTCTATTGCTCCCGAAAGACTGCCATGGTCAGTGATGGCACAAGCTGTTTGCCCCAGCTCTTCAACATGATCGAGTAAAGGCGGTATTTTCTGTAATCCATCCAGCAAACTGTAGTGGGTGTGATTGTGTAGGTGAACAAAATCAACAAACCCCTTTTGAGAACGGGCTTTTAAAATCGTCTGATTTAGATGCTCAACGTTTATACTGTCTATAACTCACCTCTTCAATACAATTTTATCATAACTAATTATGCTACTGGCGCTATATTGAGATCGAACAAAGGCTTTAAGGTCACTAGAACATCTAAATGGCTGCGCCTAGATTCTGAAGAAACTCACCTATAACAGGGAGCCAACCCAACTGAGCTACTAAAAAACCAATCAAGACAACTGCAAATGCCGCACCTAAAACTCCAAAAAAACCTCTTGTAAACCCCGTGGTTGTATTCAGCCAGAATAGTTTTCTTTTATTGTTGATAAGCTCTGTAATAGAGTCGAGACCGGTTGCGTTGGCTATTTCTGTTGGAATTTCACGATTGTTTTTCTTACTAGCCATATAGAGCTTATTTTTTGTCTGCTGGAGATTTGGTGTTATCTACGTATTGTTTTTTAGCTCTTTCTTGAGCTGATTTTTTTTGCAAACGCTCTACTTCTTTCTTTGAAGTATCTACTACTTTCTTTGTGCTGTTGGCTAGTTGTGCAGATAATTCTCTCGCCTGTGCCGCTAGATTCTTGGCTTCGCTGGCGGTAACTTTTCCGACCTTCTTACCACTTTTTGATATCTCGTCACTTTTTTTATCGAGAATCTTCTGCAATCTTTCAGCTTTTTCTATGAGATCCTTTGTTCCTGATTGTGCAGTTTTTTTAGCTTCTTGAGTCTTGTGAGATAGATCTGCACTAGCTTCATCTAGTTTCTTCTTGATATCAGCGCGCAGCTCTTCTCCGGATTTTGGAGCGAACAGTAGAGCTGTAATAGAGCCTATAATACCTCCTATTACTACTCCTTTAAAGAATCCTTTTTTTTCATTCATTATCATTTCCCCTTTTTTTAGATTTTGATCGTCCATGCAGATACTTTTCTATCATGACGGCTATAATGCCTGGATTTACTACAGTTCTTCTCACCTCATCTACAAGCTCAGCAGCAGAGTCAGCACTTTCCTGGACTTTTTCAGCAGCAAACTGTACTTGCTTGAGAGCTTTTATCATGACATATAAGAAAATGACTGTAAAAGTTATTAGTATGATCAAGGCTATCGACATTACTACCAGAAGCGCCATCGTAAGTGCATCCATTATTTTTTGTCCTTTTTAATCTTATGTGATACTACTTTTATTATATCACTCCTGTTGAGATGAACAAGTGTTATTTCATCTTGCTCGAGTATAGTCCATTCATTTTTATCTACTACAGAGTTTGGTATGACATGTAGTTTTTTATTGGCATCAAGGATTCTGGTTTTTTTTGTATCCATCTCTACAATATATCCTTTTATCCGCATATCGCTTGGACCAATCTCTACTTTGTCTCCTACTCTGAAGTCTTGGTCATTTGCCAGCTGTATACCTGCTACCAAATCGCCTACCATATGGGTAAATCCTTGTGATATACCAATCGAAAACGCAGCCACAAATCCACTAAGTGCGAGTGCCATGTTCGAAAGGCCTAGTATCTGAAGTATGCCTATAGTCAATAGTACCCATAGCCCTGCCCGAGCTAGTATCAATATTATTTCTTTTAGTCCCAGTGATATTCTAACGTAGTCAATAAACTTCGCCAGTAGTCTAGAAAGTAATTTTATTACCAATATACCTACTACTGTCAGTAATATGCCGCTTATGATCAGAGGCAATATCTCGATTATCTGAGCGGCGAAATCGTTGATGCCAATAATTATATCGTTAGTTAAAAACATGGGATAGATAGATTAGTTGTCACCTAATAATTTAAGCACAAGCTGATTGGTTTTACCAGGATTCGCCTGACCTTTGGTTGCGGCCATGACTTGTCCTACAAAGAATCCCAAAGCCTTTTCGTTACCCGACTTATAATCAGCTACCGCCTTGGGGTTATTTGTTATGATTTCTTTGATGATGTTCTCTAGCTCCGAATCATCCGATATCTGAGTAATACCTTGGTCTTTTATTATTTTGTCTGGAGAATTACCCAGTATGACTTCAGGGAAAATATCCTTTGCTGTTTTTGAAGATATTGCACCGCTATCTATTTGATTTATAAGTTCAGCTAGGTTATTGCCAGTAAGTTTTGACTCGACAGATAAGTTGTCGCTAAGCCAAGCTTGGTAGTCGCCTATCAAGAAGTTGAGTACTTGCTTGTGAGACTTGGCATTTTTTGTTTTTTGGACTGCATCAAGGTAAATATCACAAGTAGTAGGTTGTGATATCAAGATGTCCTGCTCTTTTTCGCTCAAACCCGCATCTATGAGTTGCTTTCTAATGTCTATAGGCAGCTTGATGTCCTTAATATGAGCTTGCGATGACTTAATAAAACTATCCGTAAGGACTAGTGGCGGTAGATCTGGCTCTGGAAAATACCGATAATCATGAGCAAATTCTTTTCCTCGTTGAGAGAATGTCACACCCTTTGTATCGTCAAATCCTCTTGTCTCTTGCTCTACTTTTTGACCACTTTCTAGTACTTCTATCTGCCTTTGTATCTCATACGTCAGTGCTCGCTCAGCGTTGCGGAATGAATTTAGATTCTTTAACTCAGTCCTAGTACCAAGTTTGCTATCGCTACTAATCGATACATTGAGATCAAATTTGAAATTACCATGCTGTAAATCACCGTGCGTAACACCAAGTCTTGTCACTATCGCATATACTTCTTGCAGATAGCGCTTGGCTTCGATAGGTGAATGCATGTCCGGATCGCTAACTATCTCCACTAGTGGTGTACCTGCTCGGTTGAAGTCTACAAGAGTATAATCAGCTCCTGCAGGATGAGTAGATTTACCCGCATCTTCTTCTAGATGGGCATGATGTATGCCAATACGCTTGAATTCTCCATCAATCAATATCTCGACATATCCTTCTTGAATAATAGGCTCGTCCATTTGCGTTATCTGATAACCCTTTGGAGAGTCTGGATAGAAGTAATTTTTTCTATCAAAGCTCGTGTGTTTAGCTATTTTGGCATTGAAGCCCAAACCCATAATTATCGCAAGCTCTACCGCGCCTTTATTGATGACCGGTAGACTTCCTGGCAGGGCGAGGCATACAGGACAAATATTGGTATTTGGCTCAGCGTCCACACTGGCATTATCACATCCACAAAACATCTTACTCTTGGTAGCAAGTTGGGTGTGTATTTCTATTCCGATAGTTGGTTGGTATTTATTCATAAGCAAAGTTTTATGAGCACTACTGTACCGTCACTCCTAGTTCTTGGATTGCGCTCTTGAGTATAGCTATAGCGTTCTTTATTTGCTCAGGAACTATGTCATGCTCAACTTCGTGGGCGATTTGATTACGCAATTTATGCGCAGCCCATACTCCATTGAGGTTGTTAAATCTCGATCCCCCGCTCTTGAGTCTATCTCCCATAGTTTCTCCGCTAAACCCCTTGTGAATCATCACATAGTCGAGCAACTTATCTGCTTCGATTAGGGCATTCTTAAGTCCGGATGCTCCATTACTCTGCATAGCTACGATATCCGCCCACTTGGTTTTGACAAGATCATAATTGAGCTGTCCAGAGATAGAATCTTCTTTAGAGCCTGAGCTATCAGGCTTATAAGATCTTTGTTTGGTACTTTTGTTGGCTTTTTGCTTGAGTAATAAATATATAAGGGCAGATATTACTACTATCGCCAGAAGTAGAGAGACAATACTCATAGATTTATCTCCTCTATTTTTTTATGCCAACTAGTATTTTGTTGGTATTGTGAAGCCACAGATAATACTAGAGAGTCTTTTGTTTGAGCTGACATTATCTGCAGACCCATCGGTAAATTGTCGACAGTACTAGTTGGTATGCTTATGGCGGGTATACCGGCCAAGTTTGCGCCTACTGTTAGAAGATCTGTTTTGTACATAGATATCGGATCAGATTTTTCACCCAATACAAAGGCCGGATCAACGGTCGTAGGAGTAATGATAGCATCATATTTGGAAAAGAGATTATCAAACGTATTGATGATACTTTTTCGTACTCGCATTGCTTTTTTGTAGTATGCATCATAGTAACCAGCAGAAAGAGCATAGGTGCCCATTAGTATGCGGCGCTTCACTTCTGGCCCAAGAAACTCATCTCTGGTTTTCGAGTATATCTGATCGATATCTTTTGCCTCACTTGTGACTTGTCCGTATCTAATGCCGTCATATCTTTCTAAGTTTGAGCTGATCTCTGATGGAACAAGAATATAATAAGCCGCAAGCGCCATTATCGGATCAATGAAATCCGAGTCTGGTATGGATTCTACCGAACCCACTGATGAGCTTATATTCTGTATGGAGTCGCTTAGTAGTTCTTCGTAGCTTTTAAGATAGCCAACTCTTGTCGTTTCTAAATTAATTTCATTTGTGAAATTGTAATCATCTAATTCAATAGTTGTAGAATCCTTTGAATCTCTGCCTGCTATCACGTCCATGACTATTGATACATCCTTTGCATCTTTTGCGATTGGCCCCACACAGTCAAAGCTACTTGCCATAGCTACCACTCCATATCGACTGACAAGACCATATGTAGGCTTCATACCACTCACTCCACAGTATGCTGAAGGTTGTCGTATCGATCCACCGGTATCAGTACCAAGTGCAAAAACGCAAAAGTCTGCAGCCACTGCCGCTGCACTTCCTCCCGAGCTACCGCCAGGCACCCTCTCTACATCCCAAGGATTGAAGGTTTTATGGTAGCTAGAATTTTCTGTACTTCCGCCATGCGCGAACTCGTCTTGATTGACCTTGGCTAGCAGGATAGATCCGGCTTTGTTTAGTTTATCTATAACTGTGGCAGAGTATGGAGGTATAAAATCTTTTAGGATTTGGCTTGCAGCAGTAGTCTGCACACCTTCAGTCAAAAACATGTCCTTTGCAACATAAGGTATCCCTTCCATTAGTCCGATGTTTTCACCTTTTGCTATTTTTTCGTCTACATTTCTTGCTTGTTCTAGTGCGTTATCTGTATTGAGAATGATAACTGTCTGTAGATGTCCATCGTATTTTGAAATCCGATCAAAATAATATTTGACAAGTTCTACACAACTAGTCTCTTTGCTGGTGAGTAGGTAGTGAGTCTTTTGTATGGACAAGTTTGATAAGTCTGCCATCAGAGCACTTTCTTTACCTTGAAATATCCGTTTTGCAATTCAGGTGCATTGGATAGTAGTTTGTCCCTAGGAATGCTGCAATCTACAACCACATCTTCTCTCCATATATCTTGAAGCCCTGTGACTTGCGATACCGGCTTGATTCCACCTAAGTCCAATGACTGTAAATCATCCACAAAATCCAGTACTGAGCTCAGTTCATCAACGAGCTTCATTTTACTATCTTGGTCAATATCTATCCTTGATAATTTTGCTATCTTTTCGATATCTTTAATACTAAGTTTTGACATATGAGTTAATTATACCTGAAAAATGATTCTGTATCGAGTATAAAAGCAAAAAGGCACTTCCCCCGTAGTGCCTTTTTACGATTATCTATTATAGCTTAATAGGATACATACTCTGCAAGCATGAGCATTAACGAACAGCAACTATGTATTGGACATCTTTTTGGCGCTGAATTGCATCAGTACATATACTCCCACACCCAGCATTACATATCCTAATAATCCACCAAGGACACCTGAACATATAAGATATATCGCCCAACCTTTTGTGTTTTTTGCAACTCTATATATCCTAATACCTGCTATTAGATCCACCATGGAAACGATAAATGAAACTATACCCATAGCCAAAAGTATATAAGCGTCTAAGCTTGAGGTTGTCGAATCATCAAACACGATAAGTAACACCGCTATTAGTAATATAAAAAGAGACAATATTATCGATAAAGATCCACAAACAATTACAGCAATACCCGAGTTCTTGATATTTTTTAAATCGTTGTGTTTGTTGTTTTCTTCATCCATGATGCTCTCACTTTTCCAGCATTTTTAAGAATTGTTTTTCGCTCAGTATTGTAACACCGAAATTCTTGGCTTTGTCTGCTTTACTACCTGGATCATCACCCACAACAACGTAACTAGTATTCTTGCTAACGGAGTTTGTTACATCGCCACCCAGTACACTAACCTTCGCTCCAGCCTCGCTACGACTCATAGTATCAAGTGTGCCGGTAAATACCCATGTAGTGCCAGTAAATCTACCGGCTTTAGGCTTGGCTTGAGGCAACACTTCTACACCGGTGGATAATATATCATCAAGAAACCGCTGATTTTGTTTGGAACCCAACCATATAGCCATACTTTCTGCTACTACTTCACCTACACCGTCTATTGCACTTAGTTCCTCTCGTGTCACAGATAAAAACTTTTTGATAGTACTACAATACACGGCAATGTCTTGCGCGGTCTTAGCACCAACATGACGAATACCGAGCGCATATATAAATCTACCGAGAGATATTTTTTTGCGAGCAGCTATCGACTCGATAAGATTTTTTGCAGATAGGTTCGCAAACCGTTCTAGCCCTATCAAGTCATCAGTTTTGAGCCTAAAGATATCAGCTGCCGTCACAATCAGACCTTCTTCCATTAGTTGGGCCAATATCTTTTCACCCAAGCCATCTATATCAAAGGCACTTTTACTCACAAAGTGTATTAGTTGTTGCCATTTTACTTCGCCAAAACTCAAATCACTTAGTCGCGCGACGGCCTCTCCATCTGGTCGCACTATCTTGATACCACTGATTTGTTTTGGCATCACAAACTTCTTTTCTTTACCCGTACGTAGCTTAGTGATCGGCTCTATGACTTCCGGTATAATATCACCCGCCTTACGAATAATAACTGTATCACCAATCCTCACATCTTTGCGTTCTATCTCGCCTTGATTGTGTAATGTTGCGCGGCGCACCGTACTACCGGCTACGACTACCGGCTTGAGTACTGCATATGGGGTTACGGCCCCGGTGCGACCGATACTAACTCTTATGTCTTCTAGTATCGTTGTGGCGGTTTCTGCTGGATACTTGAATGCTACCGCGGCCCTCGGAGCTTTACCGGCTACACCCAAACTCTCAAACTCAGAGTTATTATTTATTGTGATAACTATACCATCTGTCTGATAAGGCAACTTAGATCTAGCACCATCCCATTTTTTGATAAACTTCTCAAGTTCGTTGATATTGTTACAAACACTATCATGGGGCTCCAATTTGAACCCAAGCTCTCGGGCCATCTCGTGCTCGTCTTGATGAGTCTTGAGTTGTGGTAAATCCATTTCTATAGAGTAAGCTACAAATTCGAGCCTACGCTCTGCAGCAACTGACGGGTCAAGCTGTCGAATAGTGCCGGCACCGGCATTGCGAGGATTCATAAACAATGGCAGATTGGCCTTGGAGCGTTCTGAATTGATACGATCGAACTCTGCCCTAGGGATAATCACCTCTCCCCGTACCTCAAAATACTTATATACTGCGCTAGGAATATTTTTGGATTTGCGCAACTTCAAAGGAACAGTTCGAATTGTACGAACCGTGTGAGTTACGTCCTCGCCTGTTTGTCCGTCCCCTCGAGTTACTGCCCTTTTAAATACCCCGTTCTCATACTCAAGACGCATAGCCAGTCCATCCATCTTTAGTTCTGCATAGTACTGAAGATCTGTTTTATCCAAAAGCTTGTGCATTCGTTTTTCCCATTTTTCTAGCTCTTCAATACTAAATATGTCATTGAGACTAAGCATGGCTTTCGGGTGATTGACACTTTTGAATTTACCTAGCGCCTTGCCTTGCACTCTCTGTGTGGGCGAATTCTCATCTACCTGTTCAGGATATTTTTCTTCCAGGGATTTTAGTTCATTATTGAGACTGTCCCAGACTGCATCGCTTACTTCGGGTTTATCCAGTACATAGTATTGGTAATTGTAGGTATTTATCCAATCACGCAACTGATGGATGCGCTTAATATCACTATTTTTGCTCACCGCTCAAGCCTTTTTGTTATCTCTACGCTATAGCTTATAAATAGAGGCAGGACAAACAATAGTAAGAGTGCATTGACAGCGACTTGTATATAGATATTGTTCGCGGCAGAGAGGAAGTAATCTGCACCAGTCAAGACTATTCCAGATATAGCAACTGAGATAATTAGTACAAATGCCCATGCTATAAACAGTCGTATTAGATTCTTGCTAGTTACTTGCCAGCTAAGACGAAAGGCATTGAATGCCGTGATATCATTTTGCACAACCAAAACTGTTGCAACCGAAAACCGCAACATCATATATAGGCATAACACAATAAGTCCTACTCCCAGAACTATAAAAAGTGGTGATAGCGGTACTGAAATGGCTAATATAATCAGAGATACGCCTAGTGCTGCAGGCAAAGTAACAACAGAAAATATAATGGATGCAAATAAGAACGGTAAAAAGCGCCCACTGGATAAAACATATAGTTTTGTAAATCTATTTTTTACTAAAAGCTGGTCGTTTAAAAACGAATAAGTGAGTGCGAGAGTCAGATACAAGCCGGCAATACTAGCGATGATACTAGCATCATTTACGCTGTCAAATGCTAAGACCCTGGTGTATGAACCGGGGATAGCCACTATCGCTGTCATAAATAGTATTTTCCAGAACGACTTAGCCCATATCGCACAGCTGTCCTTCAATATACTTATCGAATTTAGATTGGTATTAACCTTTTTACTCATGCGTGCTCTCCCATTTCTCTTAAACGTTTGATTCTTTCTTCCGTTGGCGGATGTGTACTAAAAAGTCCAGCAAACCGACTTCTCTTATCACCCTTCACATTATCTCTCAATGGATTGATAATGTACAAATTGGAGGTTGCGCGGTTGGCAGCTTCAAGGGGCTCAGTATTGCTGTCTATCTTCTCGAGAGCATTGGCAAGCCCTTCTGGGTACCTAGTAAGCAGTGCAGCTGAACTATCTGCCAGATATTCTCTTTTTCTAGAAAATGCCAGCTGCATCATCATACCTATGATAGGCGCCAAGATAGCCAAAAGTATTCCTACCACCATCATAATCAAACGAAACTGATCGCCACCAGAATCACTGTCATCCGAAAATATCGAAAAACGAATAAACCAATCTGAGATCAACACTATTATGCCTACCATTACTACTACAAGAGTCATAAATCTCACATCATAATTGCCAATATGGCTCAATTCGTGGGCAATCACACCTTCTAGTTCTGATTTATCAAGCATATCGATAAGCCCGGTAGTCACACAGATCACACCATGCTGTGGGTTTCTACCTGTTGCAAAAGCATTTGGAGCCGAATCATCGATAATATACACTTTGGGCATAGGTAGGCCTGCAGAGATGGTCAAGTTCTCTACTATTCGAAATAACTTGGGGTTGTCTTTTTTCTCAATAGGTTTGGCTTTGGATATAGCCAGCACCATGGACCCGGCGCTGAAGTAGCTGATAAGAGCATATATTACTGAGAATCCGACACCTATATATAATATCCAGGTGTTGTTATATGCGAGTGAGAATACCCAACACAAACCTATAATCACCAGCAAAAACATGAGTATCAGTATGTAACTATTGCGTTTATTTTTTGATATCTCAGAATACATACAAGTATTATACCAAAAAGCAGCCCTATATTAGGCTGCTTTTACAGGTATGTAGATAATTAAAATTTGACGTTAGGAGCCTTTTTGACTGCTTCTTTTTCGTCCTCTGATACGTCGTAAAAGTCATAATCTTTGAATCCGAGCGTACCTCCAATCATGTTTGTAGGAAACACTTGTAGCTTCATGTTGAAATCACGAACATTTCCATTGTAGAATCTTCGCGCGGCTTGTATCTTGTCTTCAGTGTCGGTAAGTTCATTTTGCAGATTCAAGAAGTTTTCGTTAGCTTTCAGGTCTGGATAGTTTTCGGATACTGCAAAAAGACTTTTGAGTGCACCTGAGAGCATGTTCTCGTTTTCGGCCCGTTTACTTAGGTTGTCTTCAGGTGTATTCATTACAGCTGTACGTGCTTTTGTCACTTCTTCAAAGGTAGATTTTTCGTGTTTTGCATAGCCCTTAACAGTCTCTATAAGATTCGGTATAAGATCGAGTCGTCTTTTTTCTTGTACTGTGATATCGCTGAGTGCTTCGTTTGCTCTAAGTCTAGCTTTGATAAGCCCGTTGTAAGTAGCCCAAAGCCAGATGAGGATTAAGACTATTATTACTGGTATTACCCATAAGATCATATTATTTCTCCTTTATTGATTAGTATTATACCACAAACTATTTTTGGCTTACTTTGATATTTGAGCTGAGTTGTCTATATACATAGATATAAGTCATAGCAGTGAGTGGAACAGTAACTAACAGGCCTACCAACAGCAGTAATGCGCCTGCAATATTGACCAGTGCCATCACAATTGCGAGTCCAAACAACCAGCCTTTGTGTCCCTTGGTCATTTCACCGCTAGTTCTTATGGCTTCTGTTATGTCTAGTTTTTTATCTACAACAAGTGGCATTGCAAATTGATATTTTAGCAGCCAGATTATACCGGGCACTATCAACAACAACAACCCCCCCAATACAATCAATCCAACTAGTATGGATGTAGCTAGATATTGCCAGAATAGTCCATGAGCCTTGAACAGATCCGACACCTGAGCCTTTTTATCATCTAGTATATTGAGCTGTATCTTGGTAAAACCGATAGAAGTCAGGTTTTGAACGGCAGTCTCTACGACAAATATAATCAGGCTCAAAATACCAAAGACAGCCAGCATTGAAAGATTGGCTTCTGATAGATCTCCGGTTTTTCCTGTATTACTTAATATACTTCTAAGTGTCGAAAAAACTATCGATATTAGGGCCAAGACCAATACACTCGGTATGAGTACTGAAAGATTGGCTTTGGTTTTTTGCCAACCTTGGGATAGAGAATTTGCAATAGTTAGTTGATCTTCAGAACTTGTCATTATTATCTTATTATACACTTAATATTAATAATTGCTGGTGCGCGGGGCGGGACTCGAACCCGCAAGCCCTATGAGCAACAGATTTTAAGTCTGTCGTGTATACCAGTTCCACCACCCGCGCAAATATATTACATGGAGGCGCGTACCGGATTTGAACCGGTGTACAGGGTTTTGCAGACCCTTGCCTAACCACTCGGCCAACGCGCCACGCATACTGTGTTTGAATACAAAAGTACCTATAGAACATTGCATATTATACCTGTTTTTCTGTGTACCCGAAAGACCTGGAATTGATACCTATAATCTGGTATGATTATTCTCGTTATTTCATTTTGAGCTAATCTTTGTTCTGATTACCAAAATAGTAAACTAAGTTTGCTATTTTGAGAGGAAAAGATATGCGATAATTGGAATACAATTACCTAGTTAATTGTATGCAAATCTAAGCATATCTTTGATGAGGCGAGATAGCTCAGTTGGTAGAGCAGTGGCCTGAAGAGCCTCGTGTCCTCGGTTCGATTCCGAGTCTCGCCACCAAATTCCTTTGACAATTTTGCAAACCAACGTAGTATTTGTAAAATTGAGAGGAGAAACGCGACGAAAGTTGAAAGAGTTTTTTTATAAAAGACTTGAGAAACTGTATGTGTGCGATTCGATGAGCGGGTATAGCTCAGTTGTTTAGAGCGCATCCTTGCCAAGGATGAGGCCGGGAGTTAGAGTCTCCCTACCCGCACCAAATGTTATTATTAGAGCCCGAAAGGGCTTTTTCCTTTGTTTCAACTATGGTTCTAAAGGGGTCGTTTAGTAAATAAGACAGCTTTTTGTCGTTTAATTCAATGTTTGAAAGTACATATTCTAATAGCTTCTGCTGTAAGGCTTCATCGCTCTCATTGAAAAGTTCTTCGGCACGCTGTGCCAAGTCTAACAGATAGGAAGCAGTGACTTGGAAGTTCTTATTGTCACTTGTTAGCATTTTGAGGCTATCATTCAAAGATTGCTGCTTTGCTTCTAGCTCATTTGCAATTTCGTCATGAAACTGTTTAGTAATACGCCCTTCTATGCGGTCATAGTAGAGTAGCTTGAGTTTTTCTTTGATTTTGTCGTACTCTGCACGAGTTTGTTCAATATTCTTTGTGTAGTACAGTTGTTGGTTATCATGTCTATTACGCAGCTCGTTAATAACTTTAGCCAGCCATTCCGTAGGCACGTCAAAGTTGCTCACATCAGCGGATACACCGTCTATAACAAGGCTTTCGGCAGTATTAGGGTTACCACACTTACCACCGCTTGCACAGCGTAAGTAAACCGTATTACGGCTTTTGAATGGCGATACTGCACGCCCGCATTTGCCACACTTCACAATCTTTTTGAAAGTATAGTCTTTGCTGTCATATTTTGTCTTATCGTGCTTTCGCTTTTTTTTGACTGCTTGGCATTGGTTAAACAAGGCACGGCTTATAAGCGGCTCATATTCATGAGGATACTCTATGCCCTTGTGAACCATCACGCCATAGTAAAACTTGTTGTTGAGAATTCGCTCAATAAACGACTTGTTTGGCGGTTTAGCCCCAGCACGCCTACTGGCAAAACCATTGTTAACTAACTCTCTGGCAATAACCTCGTAAGGTATGCCTTGAGCTCGCATTTCAAAGGCTTTGACAATGTAGTGTGCACGTTCCGTGTCGATTTCAATATCCTTTATCGGCTTTTGAGGCGTGCCATTGTTAACGTTCTTATAGCCTATAGGTGCTCTATGTACCCATATGCCGTCATTTAGCATCTGGTCAAAACGTCGTTTCACATTATCCCTGCTTGAATCTGAATAGTATTTGGCTAGTAACATGCCTATACCAAGTCTAAATAGGTCAGTCGCAGGTGAATCTTTCGTGATGAACAAATTGTCTGACGGAAAGTGAAGCTCAATCTTGCCTTTTTCAACTAAGCTACCTACTGTACGTACCTCTTGCTGAGAAGCGTCACGGGTAAAGCGGTCAATTTTGTCGAAGGCGATTATGGCAAAGTCGTCTAATGTTTTTATTTTCTCTTCTATCAATAGCGAGAACTTTTGACGGTCATCTTTATATGCACTCTCGTCAAATTCGTAGTATTCATATTCTTTAGGCAGGTAGCCCAATTCTTTTGCATAATTTTCTAGTCGAAGTTTCTGTGCTGGCAACGCCTTACGCTGCTCAACATCAGATACTCTCGAAATTAGTATTAGTTTAGCCTTTTTCATAATAGTTTACTCCTTTATAACTTAACATTACTTAATAGTGTTTTCAATGGTTTTAATAAAACTTTTCATTTCTGTTGGTTCAAATTTTTCTAGTGCTTCGTCAATACGCACAAATGCTTCGTATCTATTAGCATTTGGTGCTTTGAGCGTCTTTTTGATGCGGTACCACGCTTGGATTCCAAAGTGTGCCACAATTATGCCCCTTAGGCTTACAACGCCCTCTTGGCCGTTTATAAGTAGGCCAGTAACAGCAGCCATTGCTGCCTGCGGCGTTACATTGGGGTTATCGGTCAGGTAGTTTTGCAACAACTCATACGGCTTGTTGACGTCTAGTGCGAGCATATCAATAGTGTCCGATATTTTTTGCCAATGCTTTACCAACGCTGCTTGGCAGAGCTTCCTTTTGAACATTGTTTCAAAAGTCCACTTATCAAGCTCGGGGTATGCACGCTTTACTGACGCTCTGCCAACAAACCGAACCTCGTAGCGGAATACTTCTATCGGTCGGTATTCTTCAAGCTGGTCGAGCAAGTTGAGCTGCAAGTAGCTATCTTTTTCAATAGCACGCTTTTCGCTCTTTTTTGCTTGACGTAGGTCAGCTAGCTTGTCGTAGAAAGCAATATCAAGCGAATTGCAATGTACGTGTACTACATGCCCATCTCGAAAGTCGGTCTTTTGAAGGTCATATACACGGCTAAAGTCTAACTTGCTAATCGTATTCAGAACTGTCTGGCAAGATGTATAGTCTAAGAAAATTATATTCTTTGACGGGTGCCACGTACCAATATCTGCTTCTGCCAACTGGCGTTTAGAAAACCTACTGCCAACAAGTTCAAAAAGCTTTTCTTGTAAAGCCGTAACTAGTGATTCAAAGTCTGCCTCTACAAGCTCATCAAAGTTGCTGTCAAACAGTAGCTTTGGGGCAGAAAACTCTACTGCCAGGTGAAAGGTTGGCTCGCCCTTAGAAAACCTCTTGTGCATCGTCAGGCGTGGCATATACTTATTCAACCTCTTATACATTGGTGAAGGGTTTAGGTATGTGCGTGTGCCAGGCTTGGAGTTTACAAGCTGCTCAAGGGTAATTGGTGCGAACTTACTGCCGTCTAGCAGTAAGGGGTCATATATTCGTATCAGCAGTTTTATCGTATCTACCATTTTGCTCATCACTTCTTTCAAATAGCTCAACACACTTAGCAACAATCGCTTGCTCAATCAACTTGCCAGCTTCTTTGGTCACTGGGTGATAGTAATTAAGCTGGCGTGAGCCAATTTTCTTGGTCGGGTAGGTTATGCGATAACCCGAACTATTTAGTAGTTGGTGCACGCCAAGCGAGCCTAAGTACAGTTGGCCATCAATTAAACAGCTTGCGAATGCCACAAGCCCGTTAGCAGGCTTGACTGGCACTATGTTAACCTCACTTACCTTCATACCCTTTTACGCTTCTTAACCGCTTTTTCACGTTTGCTAGCCCAGCTAAAACAGGATAGAGCCAGGTTAATTTGTATCCGAAGTATTTTTTGAATTATTTTGTAAAGTACCATCTTTCTTCCTTTCATTACGTTGTTTTTGTGCGAAGTCCATTTGAATGAGCACATCGAAATAACCCGTAAGGTTCGCTATCGCTTCCTTACTCAGCTCAACAGCCACGCCATTATTTGCGGCATGTAATTGTGGTTTTGTTGGTGGTTTTTTCTTTGTGGACATAAAAATAAGCCTCTGTGTGGAAGCTTATCTCTATCTGTTATGTGCGTACTTTAGCAGGTACGTTTAGGTATCAGTGGGCATATATAGGCGGCTACTTAAAATGTAAATACTTAATCCCTAAATCATTCAGCTCACTTTTGGTAATTGGGTTACGAAAAAATATGCCTTCCGATGATGTATCAAAGAAGACTTGCTTAATATCGCCAGTAAAGCCGAGGTTTTCTATAATCTTATGTAGAGTTTTGGTCATTGGCTTGCCTAACTCTGTTTTTACATGGTCTTTGATGGTTTTTGTTGAGATTCGCTGCTTAGGGTGCTTATAGATAAAACCAAATACAATTTCATTCTCTTTGTAAAAGTCAGGTTTCGATATTAAGACGTTGTTGATTGTTATTTCTCTAGTGGTTTCAGAGTATTTCACTTCATAAACAGGGTCTTGTATCTCTTTTTCGGGTTGCTTTGTTGCCACATAATCCCGAGCAGCATTTTCGTACTGACCCTTGTACATCTTAAAAACCTTATTATAGTTTGAGCCCGTTTCAAAGTATAAATAGCCATCAATACCCGTTGTATTGCCCAGGTTTTTTAGAGCGTTTAAGTAGACCAGTCTTTTGATAATATCTGACCGCTGCCTTGCAGCAGAGTCAAATGCAAGCCTTGAGCCACTAAAGTTTGGCGGCATAAATGGTAGCTTAATTTTATCTTCGGGGCTTGAAATTTGTCGATTCTCTTCAATTTCTTGAAGAACATTCCAAATCTTTTCCAAAGCCTTGCGAGTATACCTGGGTATTTGCTCTGTCATCACATCACTCTTTTCTTAAAAATAGTAACTAGTGTATAGTTATAGTATGACACAACCTGGTACAACCGAAAAGAAGCAGCCGAGATTACTTACGCTCAAACAGGCCAGTGAGATGCTTAATTGTCATCCAAATACACTTCGTGCCTGGGATAATAAAGGCTATCTTGTTGCTGTACGTTTTGGTACTCGAGGAGATAGACGCTACCGTAAAGAAGATGTAATGAAATTATTGGAAAAGCACGATGGACATAAAAAAGAAACTAGATGAGCCTCGCTCAAGCATAAAGTATTCCCAAAACTTCGTAAAAAGCCCAGGTTTGGTTGCTAAGCTTTTAGACAAATCATCAATTACCTCGGCTGATACAGTGTATGAGATTGGCTCAGGAACTGGCGTGATAACTGCCGAGCTAACCAAGTATTGCAAACAGGTTGTTGCTGTAGAAGCGGACAGTAGATTGATTGACAACCTGAACGAGAACTTTAACAACTCTGATAATGTGAAGATAATTAGGGGCAACTTCTTAGACCAGAGCTTGCCTAGTCAGCCCTATAAGATATTTTCTAACATACCATTTAATATCACGGCCGACATTGTGAGGAAGCTGGTTGAAGCCGATAACCCGCCAGATGATAGCTACCTTTTTGTCCAAAAAGAGGCAGCTATGAAATTGGCAGGTAAGCCTTATGGTGGTCAAGAAACTCAGTTTTCTGTTCTTACAAAGCCCTGGTTTGAGTTTTCGGAGGCTCACAAGTTTAGTAAGACTGATTTTCAGCCCGCCCCTGCAGTAGAAGTTGTTTTGTTGAGAGTGAGAAAACTACCAGCCCCATTGGTCAAAGCCGTGGAGCGACCTGTCTACAGTGATTTTATTGTATACTCCTTTAATACCAAGAAAGCGAGCCTAAGAAAAGGGCTTGAAGACATATTTACCCATAACCAGTTCAAGCGGCTGGCAAGAGAACTGCACTTTGACCTTAAAGCCACTCCAACTGAACTTGGGTTTGAGCAGTGGCTTGGCTTGTTTAAGTATTTCATGGTCGGCGTTATTGAGGAAAAGCAGCAACTTGTTCGGGGTGCCAAGGCTCAGCAGAAACAGCAGCAACAGAAAATGGAAAAGGTACATAGAACAAGAACCGCCAAAGATTGGCGGGATTTATGACGGCACGAAAGACTAAAATTCGAAGCTTCAAGTACCAGGATTTGGACAGCGTTGTAAGCCTGTCATTACTTGCCTGGGAGCCATTTTTCACTTCTTTTAAGGATATTGTTGGCTCTGACATAGACAAATTGCTGCATCCAAACTGGAAGAAAATGCAGCAAAAAACTGTTGAAGAAGCATGTAAGAGCCGTAAATTCAAGGTTTGGGTGGCTGAGCTGGAAGGTGTGGTAGTGGGCTTCTTTGCATTGAAGCTTGACCATAAGGAAAAGTTGGGCGAGGTTTACTTGCTTGCAGTGCACCCCTCTTATTCAGGAAAAGGAATTGGCACCGAACTGAACCTATTTGCCCTTGATAAAATGAAGAAGGCTGGAATGAAAATCGCTAAGATTGGCACGGGCGGCGACCCTACGCACGCACCTGCGAGACGGTCTTATGAAAAAGCTGGGTATGTAGGTATTCCTATAGTCCATTACTTCAAAGACCTAACCAAAAGCTAAGTACTTATGGACGTTAGTTTGCAACGCAAAAAAGTTACAGACAATACTAAGCCAAAATTAGTATTATTTTGTGGCCTACCAGGTTCTGGCAAAACTACTCTGGCAAGAAAGCTAGCGAAGAAATATCATGCGGTACGACTTAACACTGACGAATGGCAGGCTGATTTGGGCGTTGATTTGAACGACGAAGAGTTACATCGGATGTTGCAAGGCCGTCTTTGGGAGCTGGCCAAGGAATTATTAAAGAATGGCCAGCTTGTAATCCTAGAAAACGGATTATGGACTCGTAGTGAGCGAGATGACAAACGACATGATGCAAAAAGCCTTGGCGTAAGTACAGAACTGCATTACTTAAGGGTGCCACTTAGCGAACTTATACAAAGGCTTGAAGTTCGTAACGCTAGTAAAGGCCATGGGCATGCACCAGTCAGTCGTGAACAAATAGAAGCATTTGCAAAAGTTTTTGAAGCACCAGACGGCGAAGAATTAGCCTTATTTGATAGTGTTGTAATGCATTAGATAAAAAACAAGCTGGCTTGCGATACCCTAATGTCAAGCAACTTAGACTAGCTCTAATCAGTAAGTAGCATATATTATGTAACTAAATCTATAAAAGAAGCTAGTACAACAAATCTACACTTCTTATTGTACAAGTAACATTCAATACAATTGGTGCTATTAAAGAACGGGTTAGTGGATTGTTTACAGTTGTTTGATACTTCTTAAAGGGGTACTATAGGGTGCTCTTTTGAGAGACTAGGAACAGCTAAGCTCTCAAAAGCACGCCGAACAGCTTAAATACCTTATCTTTCGGTCAGAAGATTACCTGCCAAATTGAATTGTTCTACCAGGTGTTTCAGGTTATAATCGTTCTGTGCGTCTACTGCGGCCGTTTGTAATGCGTCGCATATCTTGCACCAATTAGAGAGATTTTAAACACTAGAGACCTATGGGTCTCTTTTTGTTATACTGGAAGCTATGAAAAAGTTGAGAGATGAGTTGAAGGAACACTATCTTGAATATAGTACATATACATATCCAGGCTTTTATGGAGATGTACTAAAAACCATGCCTGATGATATTCAGGAAATAGGACTACTTGTGCGTAAGAGCTTCATTCATAGAACTACTCTCGAGGCCGGAAATACTTACAATAACACCGATCTAAGATTTGGCGATATGACCAAGGTACCGTGGTGGCGACAACCAGAAGATGATGTATTGCAAACCGCACCCGCAATGTTAGCCGAGTTATACAGAAGGGATAGCAAGGGTCTTTCACTCAACCGTGAGCCACAAGATAAATTAGTCTTGACATGTCGATACGTATCAATCTTGATGGCAAGTATTCTTAAAACGAAAGGTATACCGTGCAGAGTTAGGGCTGGTCACGTTCCTTATTTTGATATGGGTAAACTAGGAGACGTAAGTACTGACCATTGGTTCAATCAATATTGGAGTGATGAAGAAGGTAGGTGGGTAACCATTGACGTGGACGGAAGTCTAAGTCTAGAAAAAGATATTTTTGACCCTTATGACGTACCCGAGGGTAAGATAGATTACGCAGCTGATGCGTGGTTAAATGTGAGGTCTAGTAAGGTTGATGCAAAGCATTTTTATAATGCTGGCGGTTTTCGTGGTTTGCGAGTAATATTGTGGTCGTTGGCATATGACTTTCATAGCATAATGAATGACGAGATTATCTACAACCATGGCTTTACATTTTCAGAGCTTAAGGAATTTAAAGCACTAACAGAGAAAGATTTAAAAGAAATAGATAACCTTGCAGGACTGATGCAAGATATAGATAGAAATTTCAATGAACTTACGAATATCTGGAATAATAACAAGAAGTTTAGGCTACTTGCAGGAAGCCTGCTTTAGTCCATAATCCATTTTGATAAATTGAATTGTTCTAATTAGATGTTTCGGGCTATAATTGTTCTGTGCTTATACAGTGGCTTTTTGTAATGCGCCACATATCTTGCAACAAATTTGAATTATATTATGACAAATAAAGTACTTTATTTCGGATATGGAGCCAATCGTGATGCCAGGATGATAGCTGCAATCACTGGTAAGTCTGCTGAAGAATTGATTGGGCATCCTGCCGTATTGCAAGATTATCAGCTGGGTATCCAAGGACTGGAACAAATCCCAGATACAATTCTCCCAGGCTCTTTTGCAAAAGTATCTCCTCGAGAAATACTAAGAAGAGGTTGGGGTGATAACTTCGAAAGCTATGTTGTTGAGTATAGGCCGGGCAAGAAAGTAACTGGGACTATATGGGAGCTTTCACCAGAAGACCGTGAAAGAGTTCGCGACTGGGAGCTACTCGACTATGGATGGTATGAAGACTGTGAAGGAAAAGCAGTAACAGAAGATGGTACTGAGATAGATATAGTCACAGAGAGAATACGAGAAGATCAAGAGATAGGCCGAGAAGTGAATGGCATGGATTATGAGACTTGGCTAGCAGACCCAGAGAGATTCGAAGAGGTTGCTGACAGAGTAAGACATGAATACGACGAACGTCTGTCAGAAACTGAGATAAATCGTCCGAAAATAAATTAGACCCTCAAGACTGAGGGTCTGTTTGCTCTTCTAAGAAAATGGCCAAAGAAGCAAGTAGTTCATTACGGGTACTTTCACGCAAGCTAGACAACTCAAGCTCTAGGTCATCTACTCTTGCATTTCTACTTGCAAGCTCTCGCTCCAACCTACCTACTTTGGCACGTTCAGTAGTTAGTTGTTGGACAAGAATATCATGGGGGACAGAATAGTTCCCACTATATCCATGTAGATCTTCTGCAGCTACCATACGATCACTAAGATCAACTCGCCAGGTGCCCCCTGCTTTGCCTGCGCTACCGAGATTTTCAAGCAATCCAAGCTTTTTGAGGGTTTTTATTGCCCAATCCATTTCACCGTAATTTCGGTATATTCCTCGCGCGAATCTATTCATTGAAAATACTTTGATTCCAGTATCTTCATCAACATACTCTCGAAGTGCAGAGAGAAAGCTGTTGATTCCCTCGACCTTTTGAGCGACTGTCCGTATTGTATAGCTTCGCACGGCATACCTCCTGGGTAGGTGCAAAAGAATGTACTATTTATAGCACACAACAGATGACAAAACAAACATATTTTAGTATAATGTCCTAGTATATATAGATAAGGGTGATTAGCTCAGCTGGCTAGAGCGCCTCGTTTACACCGAGGAGGTCGGGGGTTCGAGCCCCTCATCACCCACCATAAAAAGACCAACTTGTTGGTCTTTTTTGTTATACTTAATAGCTATGAGCACTATCGACATTTTAACTATAGTTGCCTATATAGGGCTTTGTTTTAACAATATCTTACAAATAGTGCATGTCATAAGAAGGCATTCTTCTCTAGACATATCTATCATTGGTGAGCTAATAAGACTGTTCGCGGTTGTTATCATCTGGTATAAGCTGTTGCTGGTAAATGATTTTGCTATTTTCTTAGGACACACCCTAATAGCGACCACATTTTTACTGTATTTAATTATAATAATATATTATCGAATCAATACAACAGGTAAGAGCGTCAAGAACAAAAAATTAAAGGTAAGATTATTTTAGTCATGGCTCAAATAGTAGACGGTAAGAAATTAGCTCAACAAGTAGTAAACCAGCTCAAAAAAGAGGCTGATAAATTAATAAAAGGCGGTATTAAACCCAAGCTAGTAATAGTTGGTATACAGCCAGATACAAGGTCGCAAGTATATATACGCATGAAGCTCAAGCGAGCCGAAGAGATTGGTATCGATACACAGTACGTAGATCTTGGCAAAAAAAATCATGCGGAGTGCATCGATGCAGTACAAGAGCTAAGCAATGACAATGGTGTTCATGGCATAGTATTGCAACTTCCTCTAGCCGGCTGGTACGACCCACAAGATCTTATTGACTATATTGACCCTAACAAAGACGTAGATGGGCTGACTAGCACCAATCAAACCGTCTTAGAGCAAAATCAGCCTCGCATCGTACCTGCCACTCCTATGGCTGTCATGCAAATATTACGAGAGTACAATGTTGACATACAAGACAAGGTGGTAGCAGTGATCGGACGCAGTCATTTGGTTGGCATGCCACTCAGATACCTACTAGAACATGCTGGTGCAAGGGTGTTGGTCGGTCATCGTCAAATCAAAGATATTGCTGGGCTGACCAAGCAGTCCGACATAGTCATATCCGCCGCCGGATCGCCAGGACTATTGTCTGCAGACATGATAAAGTCTGGTGCCATAGTGATAGATGTGGGCATCAATGATGTAGGTGGCAGGCTCAAGGGTGACGTTGATTTTGACAGTGTGAAGAATATCGCTAGTATTATCACGCCAGTGCCAGGAGGAGTTGGTCCACTTACAGTTGTAATGATACTACAAAATGTCTTGCATTCAGCCAGGATTACAAAATAATTTCATTGGTGCGGACGAGAAGACTCGAACTTCCACAGCCTTTCGGCCACAAGCCCCTCAAGCTTGCGTGTCTACCAGTTCCACCACGTCCGCATATCAGTCGAGATATGTTGTTTCATTAGCTCCCCAACTCATTGAGGGGCTAGTCAAGCCTCATATTCATAGTTCGTTGCACTCAACAGCTTGCGTGTATACTAGTTCCATCACGTCCGCGTAACGCCTATACTAACAAAGTTTGTGATTTTTTTCTAGTGATTGTAGCTAGAAGGAAGGTTCTCGTATAGGTGTTTCATTGAGTATTCCTTGCGCATTTTTATCATCGCATCTTGTTTGGTGACATTCATCTTGGAAGTAGGATTTAAGAAATTCAATGGGTCAAACAGGTCCTTTATCTCATTAAATACTCCGTAAAGCTTAGGGCCAAACAAGTCTTTGAGATAAGGTCCACGCATGATACCGTCATTGTGTTCTGCGCTTGTACTACCACCTAGTTTGATAACCATCTTGTAGTACTCATCTGCTAAATCGAATATCTTTGCCCTGTCTCTCATATTAGATAGATCCAGAAATGGCTGTATATGCATATTGGCGTTACCGGCATGCCCCCATGTTGCTATTTTGATGTTGTATTTTTTGAACAGCTTGTAGGCATTGTCCAGATATTGAGTAAATTTCTCAATAGGAACTATTCCATCCTCTATGATTGGTAATGCCTTTTTTGCGCCTTGATGAGTCCATATTACAGCAGCTGCACCTCTTCTGATACTCCAAAGTGCGTTTTGTTCTTTTAGTGTGGTTGCGTACTTAACTGTATTGGTATGACTGGAAAGTATTTTGTGAGCCTTGAGAGACTTTTTGTTTCTGAGCTTAGGCTTTTCATCGTCAAACTCAATCAATAATATTATCTTAGGAAGATTGTCGGCATCAATGCCCTTGAGCATACTGGGATTGTGTTCTGCTATAAACTCCAGGGTGTGATAATCGACTAGCTCTGCTGCACTAGGGCCTAGCGGCAATATCTTACGGACTGCCTGTTCTGCGTTGATAGCGTCATCGAAATGCGCCACCAGAAGTGAGGTTTGGGGGTTGTACGGCTGAGTATAAAACGTAATCTCCGAGACTATACCCAAAGTACCTTGAGAGCCTATGAAAAGCTGACCTAGATCAAATGACCCGTCCTTCTTCTTGATGTCCCACAGGTCATAGCCAGTAGAGTTCTTACTAACCCTAAGCCTAGAACTATTGAGAAGACTTTTGTTCTCTTCTATAATCCTATCGACTTCACGATAAAGATGTCCTTCATAGTCCGGTTGAGCCTTCTTCTTTTTTAGTTGTTTTTTTGTCAGCCGACTTGTAGTGATGACATCCCCATTGCTCAAGACCACCTTAAGACTTTTGACCCAATTGCGCGTTGATCCATACTTGATTGTTTTTTCCCCAGCAGAATTATTGGCCACCGCACCACCGACAGTACAGAAGTCTACACTAGCCGGATAAGGAGGTAAGAAGCGCCAGTGACTACGTAGTATACCTTGAAGATGTGAATATATCATACCTGGCTGGACAGTTACGGTATTTTTGGTGATGTCTTTGAGCGCCTTCATGTGGGCCGGAAATACCAGCATAGCTCCGTCACCTAGCGCACCGCCCGCTTGATCCGTTCCTTTACCTCTAGCCGTAATAGATATCTTATGACCCTCTTGAACCTCCCAGCTCAAGTATCGAACGGTGTTGATGATATCTTCTTCGTTTTTTGGATAGATAATAATCTTGGGGTTGATCTTGAATATACTACCATCTGTAGAAAAATAATCGCGAGTTTTTTCTGAGCAAGTCAACTCACCGTCTAACAGGTTTGATAAATTTCGGGGGATTGATTTCATTTAGAATAATCATAACAATTATTGTGCTTATTATCAATCAACTGCTCTTTTGATTGACCTAGGCTTGACCAAAATGTTATCTTAAAGATAAGTATTATGAAAAACAAAAAAACCCACACCGGCAAGAACCCTCTGGCCAAAGCCGTCAAGAACAAGCCCTTGTTATACATACTGATAATAGTTTTTGTAATTTTTGGGATATTCTTTATTTATCGCTCACTTGCTGCAGGAGTAACTGTCTTTAGAGACAATCCAGACTATTGGAGACCTAGAATTGCACAGTGTGAATCTGGAACTTTTTATGGCAACAAGAAAAACCCCAAATATCGCGGGGCTTATCAATACAGTTATTCTACATGGGGCAACTACAAAGGCTACTATGACCCTGCCGATGCTCCGCCTGAGATTCAAGATGAAAGGTTTTATCTTTCGTTTGCACAAGCAGGCACTGCCCCATGGAGCTCTAGCTTTAAATGTTGGGCAAAAGGAGCGGTCGTACCGAGTGCGGTGGAGGATCAGATCTCAAACGTTTCGAGTGCAGCTAATGAACCCGCGACACCTCCTCCCGCTCCATCACCACCACCTAAGCCATTTGGCATTACATCGGGTAGTTATAATGTAATAGTCAATGGAAGAGTAACGCTTAACGATGCACCTTTGCCTGGAGTGGTCTTGAATCTATGTAGTGCAGATAGAACAGTAACTACCGATAGTGAAGGTAGATTCTCATTTGGTATACCTGAAGGAACGGACTTTTGCGTAAGACCAGTCTCGGGGATTCCTGAGGGAGCAATCTTGTCTAGGATCGGAAACAATGTAGAACAAGCTGAAGCTTCAACGTTCGAACATCAAATAGCAGGATTGGATTGTTATAAACAATTCTGGTGTTTACTTAGCCCAACCTATACATGGGATAGGAACAGAGACTCGGGATATAATTTCTATTATATAAAACAATAAATGCACTGGTGCCGAAGAGAGGATTTGAACCTCCAAGAAACTTTCGTTTCACTAGCTCCTGAAGCTAGCGTGTCTACCAATTCCACCACTTCGGCTTATTAATACCACTATACCAGAATAGCTAATTCGAATTAGTTTTGGGTGCTTGTTTGGTCAGTACGTACCAATCTTGAATATTGTAGAATCTATTGCTTGGCTCTACAATTTTATTGGCACTGAAGCCTTTTACTTCGATACTCTGGGCATAGTTGTAATAAGGAGTATACAGTATGATTGCAGGCAAGTCTTTACTCCAAGTCTGCAAGAAAGCTGAGTATCGACTATTCTTATAGTCTGTATCTTTTGCAAGCCTTCCGGTCTCTAGATATTTATCAGCTTCAGGATTGACGTACTGGCTAATATTGAGACCTGGGTCTTTAGCCTGCGAAGAATGCCAATAGGCATATATATCTGAGTCGTAGCCTATATCTTGGCCATACAACAAAACATCATAATTTCTGGTACGAATATAGTATTGTTGTAGCTCGTCAAGATCTACGCTTGCTATATCAACTTGAACACCTACTTTTGCCCACATCTCTTTTACAGATAGAGCGATGTCTTCATAGACCGAGTTTCTAAGTGTAGCTAAACGTATTCGAGTATTTTTTATTTTTTCCTGATCTATAGAGCTTATGATAGACTTAGCTTGGGCCTCATCATAGCTATACTTTGGAGCAGTACTATCAAATCCAGAATAGCCTGCCAGTATGGGATAGTTTACTACTATAGCCTGAGAATCAAGTTGATTTTTGACTATTGAGTTTTTATCTGTAGCATATGTAAGAGCTTTCCTGAAATTCACATCACTAACATTTGGTGAATTCATGTTGAAAAAAAGCGCACCATAAGCAGGTAGGCTTAGATGGTTGATCTTGAGCTGATCAATCTGACTTGCCTTCTTTTCAATATCAGGATCACTTATTGCAAACCCACTGATCTGTTTTTTCTGATAACCATCTAGGTAGTCGTTTTCGCTAGTATATTGAACAAACTTGAGCTTATCTATATAAGGTCTTCTGAAGTGATATTCGTCGTAGGCAACAAGGTTTATTTCATCGCTTTTCTCTACTATTTCCGGTAGCTTGTAGGGACCACTACCTACTGGTTTTTGATTGAATTCAAATGTCTTGGTAAGACTAGGTCGAACTCCCTCTAGAATATGCTTAGGTATGATACCTACAGTAGTGTTATACAAAAACGGTGAGTAGCTATTGGGCAAACTAAATTTTATTGTCAAATCATTTAATACTTCGTAATTTACTCCACTCCAATTGCTTGAAAGTGGACTTCTGGAGTCTGGGTTTTGAATCCTAGATATCGTAAATGCTACATCGTTGGCATCGAGTTTTTCTCCATCATGCCACTTGAGATTTGGGCGTAACTTGAATGTGTATGTTTTTTTATCGGCACTCACCTCCCAGCTACTAGCTAGATCTGGCTCTATTTTGCGATCACTGTTGACACGCGTAAGTCCAGAAAAAACTACCGCTGTTACATCTGTTGTAGCAGAGTTATCCGGATACAGTGGATTAACCCCTTTTACTTGGCCGCTCAAGGCCTCAGCATAAGTACCTCCGTATTCTGCGGCTATACCAAGATACCTGTCATTTTGAGCCAATAGCTGTTGCCATAAACCAAACATACTCACTACAAATACGAGTAATAGAGAGATAAATACCCATCTTGACTGGCTGAACTTCTCCCAACCTCCAAAAATATGCCGGTCTGTGTAGTTTAGAGCCCATCGTCTCCAAGATCTAAATTTATGCTTATACTTTCTGCTTTTTCTATTTAGCTGAAAACGAAAATAAGAACTCATCGGTATTTTATTTAACTAGCAATAGACCGATAAGACAACCTACAAATACTACTGCCAATACTATTGTGAGATAAAACAGTACCTGCTCAGCCCCTCTTTTTGTCCTATAAAAGTTGCTTTCTCCGCCAAATGCGGTACCTAGCCCACTACCTTGATTTTGCAATAGGATAGCAACGACTAGCATGATGCTAGATATTATAGTAATTATTGCTAATGTATTCTTCATATTATTGCTCCTTGTCTTTGAAAATGAATAAATCAAAAAAGTAATTCGTAAACCACACTATCACAACTGCACCAACTGCTGAGAAAACAGAATTGACCTGGAAGGCTGGATATAGCAGACTGGTTATCCAGAGCATAAATGCATTGACGATAAATGTAAAAAGTCCCAATGTTAAAACTATAGCAGGCAGACTAAGTAATATAATCAGCGGTCTTACAAGTGAGTTGACTAGCCCAAATATTAGACTTGCTATAATCAATACGGTTATCTTGTTGCCATACCCGACACCAGAAAATAGCAATGACGCCACAAATAGTCCAACTCCGTTTATTAGCCACGACAACAAGAATCTCTTTAACACCGCTCTATTCTAACAGAATTCAGACTAAACATAAAGTGACAATACAGAGATCTACTACTTACTTGAGTCGAAATAATCAACAATAAGATCGGCCTTAGATATTCCTACTATCTCTGCAATCTCTTCTCTCGTGGCAAGCTTGACTGATTTGGTACTCTTAAAGTGTTTTAAGAGTTTTTTTGCTGTAGATGAACCTATTCCAGCAATTTGCTCTAGCTCTGAGTTGTCAATGCGCTTTTTACGGGATACTCTATGATAGCTTATGGCAAAACGGTGGGCTTCATCTCTGATCCTTTGTAAAAGATGAAGTAGTGGAGAACTAGATTCGAAATTGTATTCTGAAAAATTATCTTCTTGAGAAGCGGAATTTTGAACTATAATAGTCTCATATCGTTTGGCAAGGCCACATATTGGTATGTCTAGATTCAGTTCTTGTAATGTTTTAGCTACCGAACTCAGCTGACCCTTCCCTCCATCTACGATTATTAGATCTGGAGTAGCCCAGCCTGAGTTGCGTGATGAGAATCTTCTCTCTATAGTCTCTTGCATCATTGCAAAATCATTTGGGCCTTTGGTCCTCATCTTGAAATGTCTGTATTGTTTTTGATCTGGAATGCCATCTGTAAAAACTATCATACTCGAAACAGCATCGGTACCAGCAAAATTACTTATGTCATAACATTCGATTCTTTTAGGATTCTTACTGAGTTTCAAGGTTTTGGCCAATTGACTAAGAGCCTGGTCAAGCTGTATATCAAAAGTATCGTCATCGCCTATGGATATCTTAGTGCTCAACCCTTTAATTGCCAGGTATTGATTTCGAACTTCTGCAGCTTTTTCGAAATCTTTTGTTTTTGAGAGTTTGTTCATTTCTTTCTCGAGTTGAGATAATAACTGACTGGTCTTGCCTTCAAATATTAGCATTAATTTTCGAATGCTTTTTTTGTATTCTAGCTGCGATATAGAGGGGTGTGGTATGATGCCAATCTGATATTCTAGCTTTGATGAATGTGTTTTTTGTGGCTTTGTATAATACGGAAATATTTTGCGTAAATATCTCAGAGCTTCTTTTACCTGAAAGGATGCAATAAATGGCCCATAGTATTTAGATTTGTCATCGGCTGGCCTGCGGACTATTGTTATAGACGGGAAGTCTTCTGCGATTGCTAGCCTTATATATACAAAATTCTTATCGTCTTTTTCACGAACATTATATAGTGGCTTATGACGCTTAATAAACTCAGCTTCCAAGAAAAGTGCCTCAATGCTTGAATTAGCATCAATAGTGCGAAGATCGTAAATATTTTCTACGAGCATTGGAGTCTTGTAATCGTTGTGAGTGGATTGAAAATACGAACGGACTCTAGAACGCAAACTCGTGGCCTTACCGATATAGATAATATCGCCGGATTTATTTATAAAAAAATATACACCGGGTGAGTTTG
This sequence comes from Patescibacteria group bacterium, assembly GCA_030917065.1. Classification (GTDB taxonomy): domain Bacteria; phylum Patescibacteriota; class Saccharimonadia; order CAILAD01; family BJGX01; genus JAUPVL01. The sequence continues at coordinate 8,820 of JAUPVL010000033.1, read as the reverse complement.
GTAATTTCGAGAGCTTATCTTTTAAGTTTTTGTTCATAGCAATATCTACTTCAATCTATTATAACGATTCAAGTCGACTATAGCATTTTTTTGAGGTATTGGCCTGTATATGAATTCTTGATCTTAGCAATTTGCTCGGGAGTTCCACAGCCGATTATTTGGCCTCCTTTGTTGCCACCTTCTGGGCCAAGATCTATCACCCAATCACTTGATTTAATTACATCCAAGTTGTGTTCTATTATGAGTACTGAATTACCCAATGACACTAGCGCCTGCAATACCTCTAGTAATTTCTGAACATCTTCAAAGTGCAGTCCGGTGGTTGGTTCGTCTAAGATATATAGGGTCTTACCGGTTGCACGGCGGCTTAGTTCAGAAGCGAGCTTAATACGCTGCGCTTCCCCACCAGAGAGTGTGGTGGCTGGTTGCCCTAGTTTGATATAGCTCAATCCTACACTACGTAATGTTTCTAGTTTTCTTGAGATAGAGGGTATATTGCCAAAAAATTCGCATGCAGTCTCTACTGTCATCTCCAGTACATCTGAAATATTTTTGCCTTTGTACAGTATCTCCAGAGCTTCTCGATTGTACCTTTTGCCATTACATGACTCACAGGTCACATATACATCAGGCAAGAAATGCATCTCTATTTTGATTATTCCATCGCCCTTACAGTTTTCACATCTACCACCTTTTACATTGAAGCTGAATCGACCTGCGCTATAACCCCGTATCTTTGCCTCAGGAACCATGGCAAAAAGGTCTCGTATATCATTGAATGCTCCAGTATATGTAGCAGTGTTACTTCGAGGCGTGCGACCTATGGGACTTTGGTCTATGTCTATAACCTTATCTAGATGTTGTGTGCCAACTATGTCTTTAAATTTACCGGCAGGCTCTTGGGACCGATGATATTCCTGACTGAGCTTGCGGGCGAGTATGTCGTTGATAAGACTAGATTTCCCACTGCCTGATACACCAGTGACAACTGTCATGATCCCTAGTGGTATTTTTACACTTATGTTTTTGAGGTTGTGTTCACTGGCATCTATTATCTCCAGATAACGCCCGTCGGGCTTACGGCGATTTTTGGGTACTTCTATCTTCTTTTTACCGCTCAGATATTGTCCAGTCAAAGATTGCTTGACCTTTTGCACTTCTGCTGGCGTACCGGCTGCTACAACATGTCCGCCTTCTTCACCTGCAAGAGGCCCTATATCTATGACATAGTCAGCAGCCTTGATAGTATCCTCGTCATGTTCTACTACTATTACAGTATTGCCAAGATCTCTTAGGGTATTGAGAGTATCTATGAGTCTGTCATTATCTCGTTGATGCAACCCAATCGAAGGCTCGTCTAGTATATAGAGTACTCCCATAAGACTAGAGCCTATCTGTGTGGCGAGACGAATCCTTTGTGCTTCTCCACCAGCAAGAGTATTGGCAGCACGATTCAGCGATAAGTAGCTAAGACCAACATCATTCAAAAACTTCAGCCTGGCATTGATCTCCTTGAGAATTTGGTTGGCTATAGTCGCTTCTTGATCTACTAGCTTGAGTGAAGAAAAATAATCCAGCGCGTCTTCAACGGTCAATTCAGTGACATCTGCGATGGAGTTGTCCTTGATGGTTATAGCGAGCACTTCGGGTTTGAGTCTTTTGCCATCACACTCCGTACAAACCTGAGTTGTCATGTATTTCTCGATTTCTCTTTTTACAAAATCACTATCGCTTTCTCGATATCTTCTTTCTAAATTTGGTATTACTCCTTCAAATTTGGTTTTGTAAATTTTACCACCTGGACCTGGTACACCTATTTCTTCGTCACCCGTACCGTAACAGATGATATCAAAACTCGATTTGGAGAGTTTGTCGACCGGTACGTTTAAGTTGAACTTGTGCAGTTTAGAAACTGCCTCTAGTAACTTGGTGTACCAACTAAGCCGTTGGGTGGTTCTGCTCCAAGGTCTTATTGCTCCCTCTGCAATACTAAGCTTCTTATTGGGCACTATCAGCTCTGGATCAACTATTAGTAGTGAGCCGAGGCCCATACACTTGGGACACGCTCCGTGAGGCGAGTTGAAACTAAAAAGTCGGGGCTCTATCTCAGGTAAGGCGTATTCAGAATTGACAGTCGTATAGTGCTCTGAGAATAATTTTTCTTCATTTGTATCAAAATTCAATATATTGATCACACCCTCGCCTAGATGCAATGCAGCCTCTACTGACTCCACTAGTCTTTGAGGATTCTCTGCATCGATATTTATTCTATCTACTGCAATCTCAATGGTATGTTTTTTGTTGCGATCAATTGCCGGAACTTCATCTATCTCATAAATATTACCGTCTAGACGAACTCTAGTATAGCCAGCCTTCTGTGCTTCCTCGAGTAAGTGCTTGTGTTCCCCTTTTTTGTCTTTGACTATCGGTGCCAGTACTATTATCTTGGTGTCTTTGGGATATTGTTTGATGATATCTACTATTTGCTGGGGAGTTTGACGAGTCAATACCTCGCCTGTAGTAGGATCGTGGGGTATTCCAATACGAGCAAATAAAAGTCTTAGATAATCATATATTTCTGTCACTGTGGCGACCGTCGAACGAGGATTGCGACTAGATGATTTTTGGTCTATCGATATTGCTGGGCTCAACCCGTCTATTTGGTCAACATCAGGCTTTTCCATAAGCCCCAAAAACTGTCTGGCATACGCACTGAGCGATTCTACGTATCTACGTTGTCCCTCGGCATAGATAGTATCAAATGCCAAAGAGCTTTTACCACTTCCGGAGAGTCCAGTAATCACCACCAGCTTGTCTCTAGGTATTTCGACATCGATGTTCTTAAGATTGTGCTCGCGCGCACCTTTGATGATGATTTTGTCGTGTTGAGCCATAAATTAAGGCTCAATTGTATCACCAAAGTCAATACTATTCAAGAACTCTTTGCGAACCGTAGTACTGCTTGAGTGTCGGCTCTAAACTAACTACATGAGATCCGCCGTAAACCACAAAAGGTTTTCTACCTGACTTAGTAGCTTCAACAATCGTTTCGAAAATATGTCTGTCGCGAATTGCAGTCATTTGTGCCATACGCTCAGAGTGCTGTCCTTCACCGGCGGGATTGCTACTTTTTGCAACATCACCTCTTGATACTGATTCTTCAAACACAATTTCTTGGTCTTCACTGACCGAGAGCTTTGGTAGTCCATAGCTCTCCAAGGCTTCGTTCCATTTATCTACAAAAGGAACAATCTTATCAAAAATTTCACGATTTATCTGCGCCCTTTGCTCGACTGCTTCTGGACTATTGTCGACAAATTTGCCATCTTTATCTTGCTCGAATACTTTTTTTTGTTCTTCTTTGTACTGAGGAAATCCTTCAAATCCTACTGATGCCATATGTGGATAGAAATTCTTAGACATATCACCAATTGGCTCACTGCTAGCATGTGTCGCAAGAGATCTGAGAGTAAAAAGCAATGCTGTTTCTTCTCTCGTAATGCCGGCTTTCTCTAGCTCTTCAGCCACTACTAGATCGCTTGGTTCTCCCGTGGTGCGCTCTACGCCCTCTTGGTCGGCATGATACATCATCATACCTGCTTCAGTACGCTGACGTATGGCAGTATCTCGATCCGAGAAACTTTCGCTATTTCCTTCAAAAATCACAAATCTTTCTTCTGGAGGAGTTTCTGACAGATATTTTTGCCATGCCTCTTCTATATCGCGCATACTTCGTGCTTCTGGATGGTAATCATGTCCATCTATGGCTTTACCAGACACTGGATCTACATTGATACTAGCGATAATAGTAACTTCGTTGCCTAGTCCAAACTTCTCGATTGCAACCTTCCCACTTGCTGCTCTTTGTTCGTTGACACGCTGATAATACTCGTCGTAGCCAGCATACATACTCCAGGCTTTTTCAAAGTTTTCATCGTTCATATCATCCTCACTTTCGTTAGTTTGATTTTTTCTATAATACTGTTCCCAATTACTTGTCTTATCAGGATCAGGTTCTTGGGCAGATGGTTTGTCTTTTTGTGCTATAGCCTTTAGCTCTGCAATTGTCTCCGGTGACATCGCTGGCTTACTTGTTGCATTATCTTCTGGGATTGGTTCGCTCATTTTCCTCCTCTAACTTCTGTAGACTCCGGGGTAATAACACTTCGGCCTAACGATCCACCAATCTTCACGACTAGTACCGGCCTAACTTTTTTCTGTGTTTTAACTTCGTGATTACTATCTTTGGTATCATGGAATGGCTCGGCGGGCAAAACATACAATAGGCCTTCAGTGAAAACCTCCCCTCCCTCTTGAATTCTTTCATGTAATTGAGGTGATACTTCTACAATTCTGCTCCCAATTGAGTTCATCTTTAGGGAATAAGTTTCGCCATCGTTTATGTCTGATGTTTTATGCTCTATGGCAGCATGAGCAATACCCCCCTCTAAGCTCTTGGTAGCATAAACAGCCTTGCGGCCTTCGGGCTGGTGCGATAATGACGGGTCTAAGGTTTCCCATGGCGCTACATCTGGCATCCCAGCCTGTCGACGGAATTCATTATCGTGCATGCCGGGATAGACAACCTCCTGCTGACTAGCGATAAACCTCAAAAAATCCATCGCATCTTCTGGGGGTGTTTGCGATAAGTCAATAATAGGGTATCCAAACTCACTCATTTCAACTTTTAGTTCTTTGCCAGACTCAGTTTGCCATTGTTGTATCTGAGATTCGACTGGGTTTTCTGGCATGTTTTCACTTTCTGAATCTGCATGTGATTGCTGTTTTCTCATCATTTCTTCTAATGCTCCGAGAGTACCCATTTCATATGCAGGTCTCGATTCGTTATTGTCTTTCGGTGTTGGTTCGCTCATTTACTCATCCTTTTACTATTTAATACGTCTTTGATTTCTTCTAGTTGATCCCTTAGCTCGGCAGCTTTTTCAAATTGCAGATTGGCAGCAGCAAGCTCCATTTGTTCGGTCAGTTGCTTGGTAATAAATTGTAGCTCATCTTTTGGCACTTTTTTGAAATCAATTGATTGCAAATCAGATTTCTCAGCCTCTATCTCAGCTTGCATACTGTCTGCCAGTGCCTTTTGAACAGTCTTAGGGGTGATGCCATGAGTATTATTGTAATCTTCTTGATATTTTCTGCGTTTGGTTGTGATATCTATAGCTCTTTTCATCGAACCAGTAATCTTATCGGCGTACATTATCACTTTGCCTTCCTGGTGACGAGCCGCACGTCCAATAGTCTGTATAAGGCTAGTCTCTGAGCGCAAGAAGCCTTCTTTGTCAGCATCTATTATAGCTACTAGGCTTACCTCTGGTAGATCTAGCCCCTCTCGCAATAGATTGATACCTACCAGTACGTCATATACTCCTAGTCTAAGATCACGCAGTATATCAGTACGCTCTAGCGTATCAACATCACTGTGCAAGTACTGTACCTTGATGCCTATCTCTTGCATGTATTCAGTAAGATCTTCGGCGATCCTTTTGGTAAGCGTAGTCACCAAAGTTCTTTCTCCAGACTTCACCCTTTGTTGTATCTCTGCCAACAAATCATCTACTTGGTGTTCTGAGCCACGTACCTCTATTATCGGATCGAGCAATCCAGTAGGTCGGATGATTTGCTCGACTTTTTGGCTGCTTCTACTCATCTCATATTCACTTGGTGTGGCAGATACATATATGACTTTGTTGATATGTCTTTCGAACTCTGTAAAATTGAGCGGTCTGTTGTCTAGTGCTGAAGGCAGACGAAATCCGTGCTCTATTAGCGTAGTCTTGCGTGCTCTGTCGCCATTGTACATACCCCCAACCTGCGGAATAGTCATATGAGATTCGTCTATAAACATCAAGTAGTCATCAGGGAAATAATCCATTAGGGTTGCTGGCTGTGCACCAGGTTCGCGATTAGTAAGATATCTAGCATAGTTTTCGATACCTTTCACATAGCCGGTTTGTTCCAGTATCTCTAGATCGTATTTTACGCGATTCTCTATGCGCTGTGCTTCGAGAAGCATATCATGTGACTTAAACCATTCTATGCGCTCATCTGCCTCTACTCTTATCTTTTCCATAGCAACACGGAGCTGGTCTTGTGGGGTGACGTAGTGTTTGGCTGGAAAGATAGATACTTCCTGCAGCTTCTTAACTACCTCACCCGTTAAATAGTTGATTTGCTTGATAGCCGATATCTCGTCACCAAAGAACTCTATGCGGTAAGCAAACTCCTCACCCACTGGAAAGATATCGAGGTTTTCACCGCGCACTCTGAAGTTGCCTCTCTCAAATGCGGAGTCGTTGCGCTGATACTGTATATCGTTGAGCTGACGCAGTAATTTGTCGCGAACCCTTCGCTCGCCTAGACCCAGCTTGACTGTCATGTTGGTGTAGTCGGTAATATTACCGATGCCATATATGCAGCTTACCGATGCAACTATTACTACATCCTTTCTGCTAAGTAACGCTGCAGTGGTGGCATGACGAAGTCTATCTATCTCTTCGTTGATGGCACTATCTTTCTCTATATAAGTATCTGAGCGAGCTATGTAGGCCTCTGGTTGATAATAATCAAAATAGCTCACGAAATAATGAACAGCGTTATTCGGGAAAAACTCTTTGAATTCACCGTAGAGCTGAGCAGCCAAAGTCTTGTTGTGGCTTAGTATGAGGGTTGGCTTATTGTAGCTTGCTATCACATTGGCCATGGTAAAGGTCTTACCGCTACCTGTTATTCCCAGTAGGGTTTGTTCCTTTAGATTGTCCTTCAGGCCACCCGTAAGCTTTTTGATGGCATAAGGTTGATCGCCGGCGGGTTGGTATTTGGAGTTTAGAGCAAAACTTGTCATATAAGTATTATAAAACAATCCGCATTAGATACGGACTGTTTTGATGTGTAATAATATCTAGACTATTTTGCTAAAAGAGCTTCAAATCTAGGCTTGTCCCAGCCTACTATTATCTCACCTTTGATTTCGGTAACCGGCACACCCATCTGACCAGACTTCTCAATCATTTCTTTTGCCTTATCTTGATCAGCCTGAACGTCTATCTTTTCATAAGGTATTTTTTTCTCATCTAGATAAGCTTCTACATGCTTACAAAATTGACACCATGGAGTAGTGTAGATTATCGCCTTGGCTTCTTTGGAGTTTTCTTTTGTCATATTTATATAATCCTATCTGTATTAATTGTTTGAATCTATATCGCTAGAGTATTGAGCGCATATATTACGCCTACAGCAACTGCTGCACCAATTATTATAAACAAAACTGCGAGTAAGAGCCACTTGAGCTTAGATGATTTCTTTGGCTTGTCTTCAGTCTGGGGGGAATCTTGATGAGTAGTAGGTTCGGTGAGATTGAGACTATTTATATCTTTGTGCTCTTGCGGACTCTGATCTGTGGTAGAAACACTGTTTTGTGCAGGCGTTGGACTGGCTTCGTCCATCATTGGTTTGACGACAATGTCGGATTTTGGTTTTGCATCTTTTTGTATACCGTCAAATTCTGGGGTGATACTGGCAGGCTCTTCTATCTCTTGATCGGTAGACTTGTTGTTGAGTAAGGGCGAATCTACTGGAGAAACAGAAGCCTTCTTGAGATCTATCACATGAGCGCTTGAAGGTGCAGCTACAGGCCTGAGGTTTGCATCCATATCGGGCTGTGGAGCCGATGATTTGGCTACACTATCAATACTCGGCTTGCCAGGTAAAAAATCAGTACTTTTAGTTTTAATATCGTTTTGCACTAAGTCTCCTTATACTTCTTATGGTAAATAACATTTTAGTTTATCAGGCACACATAGTCAATTATTGATCCAGAAAACGAGCTATATACTTTGATGCCATTATTGCGGCTTTTGCACCCTCGCCAGCAGCTGTCACAATTTGCTTCTCTTCAATATCGGTAATGTCACCAGCCGCAAAAAGCCCCTCCGCAGAGCTCATATTTTTTTTGTCAATGATAATCTCTCCGTTGCTATTGAGTTTGAGCATATCCTTGAGATAATCGGTCGCTGGAATACTGCCTATCTCAATAAAAACCCCGCTTAGACTCAGGTCTTCTGTATTATCTTTGTCGACTGGTTTTATCGTGATTGAGCTAACAAATTTGTCCCCATTGATACTAGTCACTTCAGTATTGTTCAGTATCCTGATATTTTGTGCATTTGTGACTTTTTCTATCAATATCTTATCGCCCAAAAGCTCTTTTGTGACATTCACTATCACTATAGACTTCACGGATCTTTGTATATTGATCGCTGTATCAAGAGCAGAATTACCACCCCCTATGATTGCTATATCTTTATTTCTAAAAATAGGGCCGTCACACCACGCACAATAACTAACACCTCTGTTTAGAAATTCTTTTTCTCCTTTTATGCCTAGCTCCTTTGGTTTTCTGCCACCAGCAATTATGACTGCTCGAGCGTGTTCACTACCGCCGTCACCTGATTTGACTGAGAAATACGTCTTGTTTTTTTCTATACTTGTAACCCCCTTGGAAGTAAGGCGAAGCTCAAGCACATCACGAAACTGCTCAATATGGCTCTCAAACTTTTCTACCAAATCACCACCGCTGATCATGCTAAACCCAGGGTAATTCTCTACATCACTACTCCATGCCATTTGGCCACCAATATCTTGGGTCAATATCAAGGTTTTAAGTCTTTTACGTGCAGCATAAACCCCGGCTGTGATACCGGCTGGTCCAGCGCCGATTATTATTAGGTCATACATCTTTATTTCTGACATAAGCACTATTATAGCACTTTGGCAGAATATTTTTTTGGAGCTTTTTTGAGCCAG
>JAUPVL010000032.1 GCA_030917065.1 Patescibacteria group bacterium | reverse complement strand
TTTCAAACCTTTTTTGTAATACGTAGTTTTTTGCTTCTAGCTTGTTGTTGGAATGATGACTTTGATCGACAAGTTTAGCCAATCTACTTATGATATCTATTGTTTGTTTCATTTTATTATCCTTTTTTATTTTTTGTTTTTTATTAATTTAACCTACATACCCAGTCACTTTCTATTGGATGTTTTTAATACCATACTTTGTAGTTCTTTAAAGAGCAAAAACGTTTGATTGGCCCAGTATACCTTGGTATTGCCATCTTTTGCTGAACGTAGATAGCCGATTTTTTCTAACTTCGTAAGTTCTCTGGCAATATTGCCTGGATCTTCTTTTATAATCTTGGCCAAACCACGGATATGTATCTTGTAATCCGGGTATTTAGAAAACAACATAATAATCTTACGCCTTGTCTTGGATGTAATAAAGTATTGCAACATTGAGTTATTTTTCACAAATATATCTACTTAATTAGATAGTTAAGTATAGTATACATTACAACGTGCCTTAATTACAACACTACTTTAGTGTTTTTAAAGCTTATGCTACAATATAGTTATGGAAGCACTTTGCCCAGATTGCAATGATGAACTCACCCCTTCTATAGTGGGTTATTTGTGCCACAACTGTGGTAGTGTGCATCAGTTCGACAAAGTGTCTAAACAATCAACCTCTCACAAAGATAGTAAACACGACATCACTGAGACTTCAGCCAAGCTGAGTCAAAAAAGTAGTCAAAAAGAATCATACTCCGCTATTAAAAACGAGGACAAATCACAAGGTAGATTGAAAAGTTTTTTGATACCCAGAATAAGCAGTAAGAACGCTACGTCACTCAATCCCAAAAAGTAGATAGTTTATTTTTTTGATTTAGATTTAGATTTAGAATCTTCTTTTGCAGAACGTTTGATCTTCCAGTTGTTATATACAACTAGTAAAGGCGAGGCGTTGAAAATAGATGAATACGTACCCGACAGTATACCGACTAACAGAGCAAGTACAAAGTATTTGATAGAATTGCCGCCGAACAGATAAAAAGCTAGCAGTACCAGTACAACCGTGATAGAGGTATTGAGAGATCGTGCGAAAGTCTCCAATATACTGTCGTTGACTATTTGTTCAAATGGCTTGTTGTAACGCCGTAAGTTTTCGCGAATCCTATCATATACCACTATAGTATCGTGCACGGAGAATCCTATCACAGTCAGCACCGCCGTCACGAATAATGCATCTATCTCGACGCCAAAGAAATGGCCCAATATTGCAAATAGCCCTATTACAAGCAGGGCGTCATGCAAGACAGCAATTATTGCGGTTATTCCAAAGCTCCACGGACTTACCGGCGGTGGAGTATTGCGAAATGCAAATGCAATATAAATGATAATCGCGAGACTAGCGAGTGCTATTGCTATACCGGCATTACGCGTAATGTCCTTGCTAATAGACGGTCCGACAGAATTAAAAGCGGTCTCTTGTATTTGGTTTTGAGCTAGTACTTCAACTACTCTCTTGTGCACCTCTTGTGACTCGCCAACCCCCTCATCACTATACCTGATAAGTAGCCTGTCGCTACCACTAGTAGTGACTGTGACGTCTTTGACGCCGGTACTAGAAACTATCTCCGCAACCTCAGACTGGTTCAGGCTGCCGGTTACCTCCATCTCTTGCCCACCAGTGAAATCAATACCAGGCTTCAATCCCCACAACATCAGCGCCAACACACCTGGTACTATCATCAGTATGGAGATAGTGAACCACAGCTTTCTCTTGCCTACAATATCCATCATGATGACTTGTCCTTTTTGGTATGAAGATCTCTAAATCGATAATGTTTTTCGTTTGATCCAAATGATGTCTGAATAAGCATTTGCAAGAAAGTACGGCTGACAGTGATAGCCGTAAACATACTCACTAGCACACCAATAGCCAGAGTTACTGCAAAGCCCTTGATGATTGGCTGGCCGAAATTGTACAAGATAATACAAGTAATAAGAGTGGAGATATTTGAATCGCGAATACTGCTCCATGCTCTTTTGAATCCCGACTCTAAACCTGCCTCTAATGTGGAGCCTTCTCTAACCTCTTCTTTCCAGCGCTCAAATATCAATATATTGGCATCTACTGCCATACCAATACTAAGTATGAAACCTGCTATGCCAGCCAGGGTCAGAACTATCGGGAACGGTGTCGCTACACTGATCTTAAATATATCAATATTGATAAGTGCATATACCACCAATGCTATACTGGCAATCACTCCCGCAAGTTTGTAATAGACTATCATAAAAACAATCACAGCCAACATACCTATAATACCTGCTAGCAAACTTTTGGATATTGACTCAGAACCTAGGCTTGCTCCTACAGTTCTTTGCTCAGCTAGTGTGACGGGCACTGGAAGTGCACCAGCATTGAGTAGTACGGCTGTCTCTTGTGCGGACTTGATATTCTCAAACCCAGTCATTTGACCTTTACCATCAGTGATTGGCGTAGAAACGGTGCCGTTAAAAAGAGGTTGATCATCTAGCACTATTAGTAGTCTTCCTTGTGTTTTGTTGATCTGCGTTGTAAGCTCAGCAAATTTGTTAATAGCTTCGTTTTTCATAGTAAAAGATATGACCGGCTGCCCAGATTGTGGATCTATGTTTGTAGATGCATTATCAAGGTCTTTACCCGATATATCACTTGGTATGATGCTATCGTCGCTATTGACTTGGTAGAAGTTGAGCTCGGCAGTTTTGCCTATCAGATTGATAGCCTCATCAATATTGGTGATGCCCGGTAGCTGTACTAGCACTCTATCCCCACCGGAGGTTTGTACTAATACTTCAGAGGTACCGGTAGGATTCACCCTTTTATTGATCACGTCTATCACGCCGGTTATGGCTTTTGATTTTTCCTCGCTACTGATGCCGTTCAAGTCTGCTTGGTATAGCAAACTAGCTCCACCCTGCAAGTCTAGGCCTTGTCGCACTTTGAGCTTGGTATCTTGGATACCAAGAGCTGAGAGTATCTTGTCTTCGCGTGGAATAGCAATGAGCACAAGAACTGCTATAAACGCTAATATTATATAAAACTTGGTTTTTACTTTCATAAATTCGTTGAGCTTTCGATACTATCCACACTTATACTGAAAAATATTTGGGATATTTGACTCTTACTATCAATACTTATACCTATGTATGATAACAAACTACTACCTGGTATAGCAACCTAAAAAAAGCACACCTCCATCAGATGGGTTCCCTCACATCTTATGGGCTATAATAGAGATATGAGTGAGAAAGAGGCCAACACGAATAGAGCTACTGGTTACGCCCTGGTGGATTCCAGCGGATACGCTGGTATTGAGAAAAAGCAATTTTATTATTCTATACCAGAGAATATAGACGCTTCAGCTGGTGATATATTCAAGATACAGTTTAGCAAAAAGAACGCGCTGGGTATAGTCAGAAAGACTGTGTCCAACAAGCCTATAAATATCAAAGGTATCAAACCAGTTGGAGCCAAGGTGGCATTACCTACTAGTCTACCTTCGTACTATCTGGATCTAGCTGATTGGCTAAGTGAATACTACGTATCATCTAGTAAGTCAGTGTGGAGCTGTCTGCTCCCTGGGGGTATAGCGTCAGCTTCAAGACTCAAGCCTTCAAAACCCCGTAAAACCAAGCTAAGTAAAATCAATAAATTATCCGATGATCAAGCTCAAGCATTAAAGACAATCAATGATTCAACCGCCACTTTGCTACACGGCATCACTGGCTCGGGTAAGACAGAGGTATACTTACACGCCATAGCGCAGTGCATCCAAAAATCCCAAAGCAGTATATTGTTGGTCCCGGAAATAATGCTAACCACACAGCTCGAAAATAGACTACATGAACATTTCGAAAATGTTATTACAATGCACTCTGGCCTGAGTATAGCAACCCGAAAAAAGCTTTGGCTTGAATGCCAAAGAAGAAGTCAAAATGAACCTCTAGTGATTGTCGGTGCACGATCAGCATTATTTATCCCCTTGCATAACTTAGGTCTCATAATTATCGATGAAGAACATGAGCAAAGCTACAAACAGGAATCATCACCTCGCTACGATGCTGTTACCGTAGCGGCAAAGCTAGCGAAAATGACAAATTCCAAACTAGTACTAGGGAGTGCTACGCCATCACTCAGGAGTTTCTATCTACATACCAAAAACATTATCGGCTACTCTGAACTAAAGAATAGACACAAAAGTGAGATGCCGGCAATCGAAATAATCGATATCAAAAAAGAAACAAATGCCTTGGTATCTAAGAGATTGAGAGAAGAGATAGATCATTGCTTGAAGAATAATCTACAGGTTTTGCTGTTTTTAAACAGAAGAGGAAGTGCAAGAGCGCTGATATGTAACTCGTGTGCGCAAGCTGTCAAATGTACCAATTGCAATATCAGTCTCAACTACCATGGCGATATCAATAGACTAGTATGTCACTATTGCAATACCAAAACCATGCCTCCGACCAAGTGTAGTTTTTGCTCAAGCAATGATATGAGATTTGTGGGTGATGGTACAAAAAAACTAGAAGCCGAAGTAAGAGATGCTTGGCCAGACGCAAAAGTCTCTAGAATAGATCGAGATAATTCCAAATTTGAATACTTGCAAAAAACCTATCGGGATTTTGCAAAGGGCTCAATCGATATAGTTATTGGTACACAAATGATAAGTCGAGGGATGGATATTGATAAGCTACACTTGGTCGGTATAGTTGATGCAGATAGTGCAATGCAAATTCCTGATTTTGTTTCTAGCGAGAGAGCCTTTTCACAGATCTGCCAAGCCGCCGGAAGAGCGGGCCGTAGGTCGCTAAAAGGCAAGGTCATCATACAGACCAGAAACGCTGACAATGACATCATACAAACCTCCGCTCAACAAGACTATATGAAATTCTACGAATCAGAGATAGCCTCGCGCAAAAAGTTTGTTTACCCGCCATACTGTTATCTGTTAAAATTACAATATGCTCACAAAGACCCTAAAAGAGCGTTGTCGCACGCCAAAAAACTTATGGCGGAGCTAGAGAAGACTGGCAAAATAACCGTCCTTGGACCAACTGAACATTTCAGACGTACTCTGGACAGAAAGACGGTTTACCAAATCATCGTCAAAAGCCTAGACAGAAAGACACTGCAGAGCATCATGACCAAATTGCCGAGCGGATGGATAGGTGACTTAGATCCTGCATCATTAATATGAACATCACAAAAAGCAAATGATAAAAAAAATCGTTACCATACCAGATAAAATACTCAGAATGAAATCCAAGCGAATTGGTTATATAGACGACTCTATTACAAAGCTTGCATCAGATATGATAGATACCACCATAGACTGGGATCATGATAGTGAATTCGGTGCCGCACTAGCAGCCATACAGATAGGTGAGCCTATCAAGCTGACAGTAGTACGTAATAGCTTTGAAAGCGGTGAAGACAAGACATTCACAACCCTAGTCAACCCAGAAATAGTCAAATCTAGTAAAGAAATGGTAACAGATATCGAAGGATGCTTGAGTGTACCCGGTATATATGGAAAAGTAGATAGACATCTAAAAATAAAAGTAAAAGCAAAGGATCTAAAAGGTGGAGAAATAAGAATGACCTTGGAGGGTTTTCCAGCAAGAGTTGTTCAGCATGAGATAGATCACATGTCTGGAGTGATATTTTTGGACCACATCAAAGACAGTAAGAACCTTCTAAGTATTGATAAAAACGGTAAGCTCAGCCCGATGACGGACAATCAGAAAATAGAACTACCATGATGAAAAAGCCATCTGTAGTTTTTTTTGGAAATGAGCGGATCGCCACCGGCATAAAAGGCACAGAGTTACCTACTGCCAACCTACTGCTTACTAGTGGCTATATAATAGATGCAGTTTTTTCACCAAACAAAGGATCTGAACAGTCTAAGAATCGCAACCAACACTTTGAGATTGAAGATTTTGCCAAAGAAAACAACATCCCCTTCTATAATCAATATTCACAAACAGAGCTTGTTGAAATACTACAAAAACTACCTGCTAGCGTAGGTATACTGGTAGCGTATGGCAAAATTGTACCCCAATCTATTATTGATCACTTTGCGCATGGAATAGTCAATATACATCCATCTCTACTGCCGAAATATCGTGGTTCTACACCCATTGAAGCAGCTATATTAGATGGTTCAAATACGACAGGAGTGTCAATAATGCAGCTGAGTAGTGCAATGGACGCTGGGCCCGTATATGCTCAAGAAAAGTTGCAACTTAGTGGTACTGAAACAAAGGATGATATCGCCAAAGCCTTGAGCCTCAAGGGCGCTGAGCTTCTAATGAAAAACTTGGACTCTATTATAAATGGCGATCTCAAGCCAATACCCCAAAAGGGAAAGGCTACTATTTGTAAAAAAATATCCAAACAAGATGGCAACATAGACTCCGATATGTCTGCAGATAAAATACTCAGACAGATTCGTGCATATGCAGGCTGGCCCAAAAGCCATCTATCGCATCAGGGCATGGACTTAGTCGTACTGGAAGCTACTATGTCTAATATAAAAACAAAACCAGGCGAGCTAATCTTTGCCGATAACAAACTAATATTGGGTTGTAATGAATCCAGTATTGAGATATTCAGTATTCAAGTGAGTGGTAAGAAACCGATGGATGCCAAGAGTTTTGTCAACGGATACAAAAACATACTAAGTTAGTGGATTGTACTCTGTATCACCTTATTTAATAAATGGCTTGAGTTTGTCTATTACTTGACTTGGTGTGAGATCGGTCTTGACTATATAGTCCTTGGCGCCAAGCTCCTTGGCCTGGTCAATTGTTTGGGGATCCATGACATTTGTCAGAACAATTACAGGTAGGTCAGGTAGCATCCCCTGCTTCTTTAGGTCCCTGAGTACTTCTAGGCCACCTACGTTTGGCATCATTAGATCTAGTAATACCAGGTCTGGCTTTTGGGCTGTAATTCGCTCCAATGCCATTCTGCCGTCTATAGCTTCTATAACGGTCAAGTCAGCTTTTGCTAGCTTGAGTTGATACATATTGCGGATAAAATCGTTGTCTTCTACTAGAAGCACTACTTTGCTCATACCTATAAGTATATTCTTACAAATAAGCGTTTACAAGTATTTAAGAGTATATTATTCTTGCAGCAGTTTATTGATTTTTTGAATTTCTTCAGTACTATTGTCTATTCTGATATTGATATTGGGTGTATATCTAAAATTTTGATTGACGCTTATATATTTGCGTAGTTTTTTTTGTATCTCAGGAGTCTGCTTCTCAAACACAAACTGATCGACATTGATAAGCGACACCCACACGATACTATGCGACTTATCTGGGCTAACATCTACACCGGTCACAGTAATTATTCCTGGCCTATAATTCGTTTGTGTTTTGAAAAAATCCGCAGCTAGAGTCGATAGGATAGAAGATAACTTATTGAGTTTGCGAGTATTATCTAGCATAGTAGATTAGAGTTTGCGCGCCTTTGATTCAACACTATAAAACACTATTTCATCACCTTCACTTATAGTGGTGTTAGTTTCAATACTCAAACCACATTCTTCACCCTCTACCACTTCTTTGGACAATTCTTTGTTCTTTTGTAAGCTTGTCAACTTACCAGTACCTATTTGTTCTTTTTTGGAAATAATCTTCACATCTAGATCAGGAGTGATCTTACCGCTCAGTACTTTACCACCACATATCACTAGATTTTTGGTAGTCTTAAACACTCCTAGTATTTTTAGCTTGGCGTGTTCGGTCTCAATGATCTCAGGTGGCAAAAGCGAACTTAGCCAATCCCTAACATCGTCTAATAGTTCATAGATAATTTTATATAGCTTGAAGTCCACAGAAGATCTTTTTGCCAATTGATTTACAGCTGCAGAAATACTGATGTTAAATCCGAGTATTATCGCATTACCTGCATTGGCGGTATTGATATCGCTCTCTGTGATATCTCCTATGCCAGAGCTGATGATCTTGACCCTTACTTCTTCATTGCCAGCTGACTCCAGAGAGCTAACAAGTGATTCCAAGGAACCCTGTGTGTCGGCCTTTACCAGAACAGCCAATTCTTTGACCTTGCCTTCTATAACTGCTCGCGTAATATCTGAAGAATTCATACTCTTGGGACTCGTCAGACTCTTAAAGCTAGCTTTGCGTGTCTGTGTATTGATCCAGTCTTTGGCAATTTTTTCATTTTCAACTTCTTCGAACCAATCACCAAAAACTGGAAGTTCCTTGAGACCACTAATAATGGCCGGCATAGCTGGAGTGGCTTTTTTGATCTTCTCGCCTTTATAGTTCTCAAGACTCCTGATCTTACCAAAGCTCTTACCTACCACTATCCAGTCTCCTACATTGATCTCGCCATTTTGTAATAGCAAAGTTACGACTGGGCCACGTCCAGTCTCTAGATGAGACTCTACTACAACACCATTGGCGAGCCCACTATAAACAGCGTTGGGCTCAAGTATATCTGCTACCAGTAGTACTACATCTACTAGCTTATCAAGATTGTCCCCTGTCTTAGCTGAAACTTCTACACAGGGTATGTCTCCGCCCCAGTCATCTGGTTGTACGCCTATCTCGGTCAACTCTTGTTTGACTCTGTTGGGATCAGCGCCGGATTTGTCTATTTTGTTAATAGCAATTACTATCGATACTCCGGCTGCTTTCGCGTGATCAATAGCCTCGCGAGTTTGTGGCTTTACACCGTCATCAGCGGCTACAACAATGATTGCAACGTCACAGGTCTTTGCTCCGTGTTCTCTAAGTGCAGCAAATGCCTCATGCCCGGGCGTGTCCAAAAATGTCACCACCCTATTGTTCTTTTCTATCTGATAAGCACCGATGTGTTGAGTAATGCCTCCGGCTTCACCCTTGGCTACTTCGGTTTTGCGTAACGCATCCAACAATGATGTCTTGCCGTGATCCACGTGCCCCATCACAGCAACTATCGGCGGGCGGGTATGTTTACTAGACTCTTGCGTAGTGCCTTCCTCTTTCTTTTTCTCAGTACTAGGTCTTTGCTCCTCTACTTCCGGCTCTTTGTCTACCTCGACACCGAGCTCGTGGGCTATTATCTCCGCGGTATCATAGTCTATTTGTTCATTGACAGTGGCCATGACGCCATTTTTCATTAGCTCGCTCACGACCTGAGCATTGCCTAGACCAAGCCGCTGGGCTAGATCACTTACCGTAATAATAGCCGGCAAAAGTATTTTGTCTTGTGTAGTGTTTTCGTCTGTGTTCATTGCTGTTTACCTTTCTTTTTCGATTTCGATTTACGTTTGGAATAATTCTCTAGGCACTGTGTTGAACATATATATATCCCGCGAGTTTGCTGATTATGATTCTTGTCTTCAGTCAATGTGCCTGATTGAATAGTATATCTACTAAGCTGAGACTTGTCTTTGCGTTCTCGGCAACTTACACACATTCTTACTGGTTTGTGCAAAGTAACCACTAGGTACTACTCCTTCTCTTTTTCAGTCTTTGGCTTTACTGATTTTGATTTTTTGGCTTCACCAGTGTCTTCTTTTTTATCTGTTTTTGATGCACTAGATTTGGCACTTTTTGCATCTTGCTTGAGACTAAGAGATAGCTTGTGTTGCTCAGCATCTATCGCAATGATTCTAAAATTCTTTTTCTCGCCTACACTTACTAGTGTATTTGGATCGGCTACATGTTCCTCACTAAGCTCTGAGATATGCACGAGAGCTTCTGTAGTTGGTGATATCTGCACAAACGCCCCGAAAGGAGTGATGCGTGTGATAGTTCCTTCGATAGTATCGCCCTGTTTGTATTTTGATACTTCCTCTGTCCAAGGATCTTTAGTCAATTGCTTCATAGAGAGCGATAGTTTGTCTTGATCAATCGCGATGATAAGAGCCTTGATAGTCTGACCTACTTTGACATACTTGCTAGGATTATCAACCCTATCCCAAGCTATTTCGGATATATGTACTAGTCCTTCTACGCCATCTACGTTTACAAACACTCCAAAGTCCACTACTCCAGTCACTATACCTTCTACCTTCTCACCGACTTTGAGATTGGAAATTCTTCCTTCGGTAAATTCTCTCTGAGCTTCCTTTTCTGAGACTATTAATTTGTTGGCTGATCTATCAAGATCCAGTATTCTTACCATAAGTGTTCGACCAATCAGTTGATTGAGCCTGTGTAGTATTTCGTCCTTGTCGGCTCCGGTCACTCTTGGATAATTTTCTGCCGAGAGCTGTGACACCGGTAAAAATCCACGCACACCTTCAACTTCTATCAAGAGCCCGCCCTTGTTTGCATCAAAAGGAACAATACCAAAAGATTCTTTAGTCTTAAATCTCTCGTCCAATACTTCCCATCCTTTTTCCCTTGCTACTTTACGAAGGCTCAAGATAGGATAGCCTTCTGGAGACTCGGCCTCTATAACAGTTGCGCTCATCACATCGCCGGCCTTGAGGCCTTTGGTAGCTTGTTCAAGCTCGCGTCCTACAACTAGCCCGGTTCCTTGTGCTCCTAGGTCTAGCCATACTTCGTGCTTTTCTAAGCTGATGATGCTTCCTTCTACTGTATCGTTTTTTTGTAGCGGAGCTATATCTACAGATTTCAATAGCTCAGCCATGTCTGGTTGATTGTTTGTCATTATTTAATTTTCTCCTTAGTGTATAGATTTACTCTTCAAACAGTATCAGTAGATAGTTTGAGCAGAGCATTTATAGTTTTCACATCAATATCTTGAAAGATAATCGTGCGAAATAAACTACCTATACTATATCTGAAATATTACTATTTGTAAAGATGTCCAGGAATAGTAACTAGGACTGAGTACTTTGCTTGCTATTTTTTGATTTGACGTACATATAGCCAAGTACGGACAATATGGTCATAGGTATCACACCGTCACCAGCACCGGTTGCAGGTATAGTGCTATTCTGTGCTGGTGGCTGAGGTGCAGGAGCCGGTGTTGGGGTGGGATTGGTGGATGGTTGTTGTGCAGGTTGGTCACTTGACTTGTTTTCTTCTGCAGGTTTGTCATTTGTAGCTGTATTATCATTGGCTGGTTCGGAATTGGTTTGTGTCTGCACAGTGTTTTGGTTGTTTGAGTTTGATTTCTTTTGATTGGATCTTTGGATATTGCCATATACAAAAGTTGCCAAGATGATGAGTATGATAGCAAATGTTATTATTATGACCTTGAGAAGTGTTTCGTGTCGCACGTTTTTAGCCCCCTGATTAATTTAATGCCTATTATAAGGCTTTTTGCACCATCGCTCAAGCCTTAAAAAACTTATGTTTTTGATGTAAGATTAGACCTATGATAGTAGCAGTAGACATAGGTGGCTCAAAAATACGAGTCGGGTACTCCCGAATAGGTGACCACATAGAGGACTCTATAGACTTTGCTACACCCAAGAATCAAAGGGTGGTAGTAGAGTCTATAATAGAAAACATTCACAAGCTTGTAGGCATAAGCCAAGTAGACGCTATTGGCGTATGTTCTCCCGCACCTATCAATAAGACTCGAGGAACTATCGGTGCACCTCACAATATCCCGTGGAAAAATTTGCGTATTGTATCGCCCTTACAAAAACATTTTGGCTGCAAGGTAGCCTTCGAGCACGACGCCACTGCAGCTGGAATTGCCGAAGCTAGAGTAGGTGCAGGTAGGAATTATGGCGTTGTGCTATACATCACTGTGTCCACAGGCATAGGTAACAGTATCATAGTGCATGGCAAGCCACTGCCTGGACCAAATAATCCCGAGAGCGGATCTATGATAGTAGCATATAGTCCGACAGAGATCAAAAATTTTTCTCATGCAACTAGTGGCAGAGCAATAGAATACTACTATCGAAAGTCTCCCAGTATGATAAAAGACCCCAAACACTGGAAGACTATCGCCTCCGAGTTAGCAATAGGTATCTACAACATGATATGCATAGTCAACCCTGATTGTGTAGTGATTGGTGGAGGCGTGGCAGTGCACTACAAAAGATTTCACAAGCCCTTACTCAAGCAACTTCACGGATTCAAGCCACTGTATCCCCTACCACCTATCAAAAAAGCAGTATTTGTAGAGACTGCACCACTGGTAGGAGCCATGCTACTAGCTGCTGACATGACCTGAT
>JAUPVL010000031.1 GCA_030917065.1 Patescibacteria group bacterium | reverse complement strand
TGATATTCTCCAGACCCTATATCTAAGACTTTCCCTTTGATATCTTCTACACTTATCCCTGCAGTATCCAGTACTAAGCCAACGCTAGCGTCGGAGTATGGTGATTCTAAAGCTTTTTCAGTACTCTCTTTTCTATCAAAGCCTCTGTCGCTGGGTAATGGTAGGTTTGGCTCCATGTCTCAATTACCAAACAAAAACTCTCGCCACTGCTGCCAATGTGATTTCGAAGCTTCGTATTCGTCCTTGTCTTGCAGTTTGATATTCTCGGCGGGTACTTCAAAGCTTTGGCTACCCTCCTTCTTGACTATTACTACCGACTCGCCGGGCTTTTGTAGTCCGAGCTCTTCTCGTGCTAGCCTATCTTGATAACTCTCAGTTCTATAATAAGTGACCTTATAGCCCAGCTCTTCTATCTGGGATTCCATCTGCGCTATCTCCTGCTCTAGCTCATCGGACTTAGATCTAAGCTGATAGTTCTTGCCGGTCTCATTGGTCAAAATTGCAAACATATATAGTATGAATATCAGACCTATCCAGAAAGCTGTTTTTGAGAAATTGAATACCTTACGCATAGTTTATATATTACCATAGCCGATATGCATACTACTTAGAGTTCGATAGA
The DNA here is from genome assembly GCA_030917065.1 of Patescibacteria group bacterium. Classification (GTDB taxonomy): domain Bacteria; phylum Patescibacteriota; class Saccharimonadia; order CAILAD01; family BJGX01; genus JAUPVL01. The sequence continues at coordinate 3,671 of JAUPVL010000031.1, read as the reverse complement.
CAATTGTTTTTGAATCGCCAGAGGGCTGTTGCCTTTAGGTCTCTTGGTCACTATCTTTTCAAGCAATGGCTGGTTGTCTATAGTGGTGATCATCTGCCAATGATTGATGCGCAGACTCGACTGGTCTATTTCTATAGATAGCCAATGCAAGTGCATCCTACTGATATAAGTCTTGGGGAGTTTGAGATGAGTCTTACTACTCTCTACCATCTCTACTCCGCAACCAGAGTTGGCATAAAATCCATTTTGTAGTTTTCGCACCTCTGCTCTATGAGTATGTCCTGTGATATAGCCGATATTTTTACCAAAGTTGATGATGTCTTGAGCCTTTTGCCGACCTGGAGAATTATGATGACCATCTGGTCCAAAATTGGAAGGTACACTTTTGGCACGAGACAGCAACTGGAACAGTATAAATACAATGGCTGCAAAGAACCCCAGTACAGTAAAAAATACTGCTACTTCGGTATATACCAGTATACGTGATGTAAAAGCTGGTGAAAATCCGGCTGCAATATACAGGTCATATCCGACTATCAACCTTACAGCTAGAGTGATGACGATAGGTATCAGTAGCCACCAAGATTTGCTCAATAGTTCTCTATAAAATATTCTTGAGGCCACGAACTTCGGAAACTGGTGTGGTTCTGAAAGATGATTGATGCCCTTGATAAGTTTGCCTTGTGACTCTATCACCATAGGCAAAGCCTTCTGTACCAAATACTGGCCAAATGGCTTATCGTGCGGATCTCTAGGGTCTTCGAAGGCGTTTTCAGGATCCAGCATATGTCCGTGCTCAAACAATATAGCCCGCTTGCCTTGCTTGGTCTTGATATTGAGCTCAAAGGCAAAACATATCTCAGCATTGAATGTTTTGATCAAATACTGCTGTTGTACAATGTCCCAACCCAAAGCTCCATCGTGATTGCCCACGACAAATACTATCTTGTTGTTGGGATTTTTTGAGATCCCCAAAAGACTGTTATTGAGTTTCTTGTGCGCCAAGAGTGCCTTCTGGACAGTTGGACTCTCACCCGCCCAAAGCTCGAAGATATCTCCATTGAGTACCACTATAGCTTTTTCTGCTGTGCTCAATGCATCTATTTGTTTGGATATCTCATTGTCTACATTGGTGCTGGCCTTGGTCTTTCTGGCCCCCAAGTGTATGTCACTAAACACGATGAGCTTGGCCTTGGAGTCTACCAGTATACTGAATTTGTCCTTTACAGGATTGTTTTTGGTCATATAAGTATATATTTTACTGATATTACTATTAATTTACCAATCTTACCGAGAAACCAAACATTAGAAATAGCTTCAATAAACTTATGCTTGTTGTAAAATGTATGGTAAAAAAATACAATAGATGTATGAATCAAACATTATTGCGACTCGATACCGCCAGCCCGAACGATAGCGATACTATAGAGGTATACTCCGCTGGTATTGAGATACACGATACTGATCCTGTTATCATCAGACCAAATATTATAGATACTAGGATGGTACCTAAGCAGAAATTGGTATTTACCGACTATCACAAGTCTGAACCCGTCAAATCTACTTACCAGTCGCAGATAGACACCGCAAAAAGAGTTCAAAGACTTAGAGATCAGGCTATCTTGCAACATCACAGCAAACACAATACAAACATCGTCGTACAAAAGGCCAATGCAAACTGGAGGTTAGTACTAGGCTATGGGATAGCCGTACTGTTGTTGGCTCTTATCGTAGTACCATTATTTGGTCGTGTTGCTACAGCACTTGCATCGCTATAAGTCTAATCAATATCAAGGATCAATATGCCCAAGAGTAAGATACAAAAATTTATCGCACACAAACCTCTAGGTGAAGTCACCGAGTACAGCATCACCACGCCCGCACAGAGCCAATATTTGCGCCAACACACACCAACTCCACCTACTCCTAAGAAAATGGTCGTACATCAGAGACCTGAGAGTAGTAAGGCCGTACAAGATACCGCTAGACTTCAGGCAAAGATCAACGAGATGAGAACCAAGTCTCCACAGACCAATTTCTCTAGTACCGGTAACGATACAGCAAGTACCACCGCTTCCATACAACAGCATATCAATCATCTAAATAGATAGATGTACCAGACCTATAGTAAAGTGGGGATTTCTTCTAGCGAATGAATGACCTGCGTTGCGCCTGCCTTTTTGAGCGCATCCACATCATCAAAGCCATGACTAACACCAACTCGTGTAGGAATGCCTGCATTCATACCAGCTTGTATATCGACTTTATGGTCGCCCAGTACCAAAGCATCTTCTTTTGATTTGCTAAGTCGATCTAGGGCAACCAATATACTTTCTGGATCCGGTTTGTTTGCAGTGATGTCATCACAGGTTATAAATATCATCTTTGGAATATTGAAATACTGCTCCATCTTTTGTTCAAGCATGTGCATCTTTTCTAAATCAGTGCGATTGTCTTCTGTAAATAAACTAGTCAATTCAAGCTCAGGAATTGCGATTCCAAAATTTCTCACTACATGATGAGGGGTGCCACTAGTAAATATGGCTAAATCTATTTTCTTTTTACCCAATGTTTTGAGTAAGTTTTCTAGTCCGGGATAAGCCTTCACATACTCAGGAGCTATTTTGTCCTGAATAGGATTCAACATATCGTGTAATACATCATAGTCTATACCTTCTATATGCTCAGGTATCTCTTCATAGATAAGCTTGATAGTTCTTTCTAGTGTTTCTCTGGCACTCCCACCTAGTACGGTGTGTAGGTGTTTTTCGTATTCTTCATAGCTTGGGATATGTTTGATTGGCACGCCGTGCTGAGTAAGATAGGTTTTTGCTGTTTCGTACTGACCATGACGTATCAAATACAAAGTATTTACGAGAGTTCCGTCGGCATCTGAAATGATTGCTTTTATTTTAGACATACAAAGAGTATATCAAAAAAGACCCTTCTAGGTCTTATATTATTTCTGGTGGGCCTGATAGTTACTAAACTTTTTCCTTCAACTGAAACACAAATATGGTTGCTATGCTATAAAAAAGAATAATGACTCCAAACATTAAGTTGTATCTTCCGGAGTTCACTAAATATCCTGCCAATAATGCTGCTGCTGCCATGGCAATCATATTGGTCCCATCAAACACTCCCCATTGACTAGCGATCTTATCCTTGTTCTCTGCCTTTGTATACAACGCCTTCCATGCTGGCATGTAAAAGCCCACACCAACGGCGTTAATAGCCATTATAAAATAAAGTTGAGTAGCATTGGTTGCAAAAAGAAATAATGCAATGCCAATAATGGTTATAAGATAACCAACAACAATAAATAGCCTATCTCGTTTTACCCCGTCTATAAATCTCCCAATAATAATAGTTGAGATACCGGCCACAAAACTATATACAGCCCAAGAAGCACCTATCTGCCAAGCATTAGCTCCGACCGTCAATCCATAAAGTGCATAAACAGGAGCCAATATTGATATGCCAAATATATGAAGAATATTAGAGGTCAATAATATTCTTCTTTGTTTGCGTTTCATAAGCATAATAACAATGGTGGGCCTGGTAGGAATTGAACCTACGACCAATCGGTTATGAGCCGACTGCTCTAACCACTGAGCTACAGGCCCCAATAGCCGTTAGAAACTAACTTCTCTAACCTGATAATAATAACT